>NZ_JAKZGX010000001.1:0-465608 GCF_024539665.1 Arthrobacter sp. STN4 | reverse complement strand
CCGCCCGCGTCATCCAACGCCTGCTGGCCATGACCGCCGCGATCTGGCACAACGACCAAACCGGGCAAGCCATCCGCCGCTCACTCACCGCCTACGACCATTAACCAACTTGGAATTACTCATCTAGCGGCGTTCCCAAAAGTTCGGCGGGGCGTCGACGTCGAACTCCTCGAAACGGCCAATGAAGCCGGGGTCGCTGTCCTGGACTTCGCGGCGCCGCCCATGGCGCAGCACGAAGAGCCGGTTGGCGGCGAAGGCCAGGGCCGCCGCGGCCAGCAGCTGCAGTCCCCCGCCCCAGACGTCGGCATGGATGGCCAGGGCCAAAAAGCCCGTCAACACCACGCCGCCACCGGTGGTCACCAGCAGCCGGAGCCGTTCAAAGTAGCCATATGTCCCCACGGCGCCACCCAGCACCAGCCACGGTCCACAGCCGTGGAGGAACGGAACCAGCGCCAACAGCAGCACCCCGGCCAGGGTCCCGCCGGCCAGGTAGAGATAGTGCTTTCGGGGGGCAATCCACCACGACGGGTGCCGCCACAGCCAGGGGGCGGCGACACAGCCGGCCGGCACGATGCCCACGGCAAACACGCCCGGCACGGCCCCGTTGCCACTGAGGGCCACCATGCTCGCTGCCGCGCCGGCGAGAAACAGGATCGACAGGCAAAGAAGGGGAACCCAGTTGTTTCCCACATGTCGTGTCTGCACCGCGCCTTGCCTTCCCCACCCGGACCAAAACATTTTTATGGATGCTGGTCCGAGCGCCCGTGCGCGCCGTGGAACAGCAAGGGCAACCGTTGCCACTCCCACCGCTAGATTACAGCTCCGGAAGGACATTATTTGCCGCCAGGAGGGCGCCTGCGGGAATCGTTACCGTCTCGCGTCAATGTCACTGCCGTGGGGCATGATGGAGCCGTGAATGTATTTACCGACGGCGGCCCCATGGGCCGGTTCGCGGCGCCCACCCGCGAATGGTTTTTGGGTGCCTTCGGCGCCCCGACGCCCGCGCAATCCGGCGCCTGGGAGGCCATTGCCGGGGGGGCCCATTCGCTCGTCGTGGCCCCGACCGGTTCCGGCAAAACCCTCGCCGCATTTCTGTGGGCCCTGGACGGACTGGCTGCACGGGACGGCTCCACGACGGAAGGCACGGGGGTCTTGTACATCTCCCCGCTGAAGGCCCTGGGCGTGGACGTGGAACGCAACCTGCGCGCCCCGCTGATCGGCATTACCCAGACCGCCCGGCGCCTCGGCGTGGAGGCCCCGCACGCCACCGTCGGCGTGCGCTCCGGCGACACCCCCGCCAATGAACGGCGGCGCCTGCTCAGCCACCCGCCGGACATCCTGATCACCACCCCCGAATCGCTGTTTTTGATGCTCACGTCCAAGGCCCGGGAAACCCTGGCCGGCGTGCACACCGTCATCATCGACGAGGTCCACGCCGTGGCCGGCACCAAGCGCGGCGCCCACCTGGCCGTTTCCCTCGAGCGGCTCGACAACCTCCTGGACAGGCCGGCCCAGCGGATCGGCCTCTCGGCCACCGTCGAGCCGCGCGAGACCGTGGCCCGCTTCCTCGGCGGCAGCGCACCGGTGACCATTGTGGCCCCGCACGCCTCGAAGAACTGGAACCTGACCGTCACGGTGCCCGTGGAGGACATGACGGAGCTGCCCGCCCTGGCCGGCGCCCACGACCTCGGACCCGCCTCAGGCCTGCAGCCCAACGCGTCGATCTGGCCGCATGTGGAGGAAAAGATCGTCGACCATGTGCTGGCAAACAAGTCCACCATCGTCTTCGCCAACTCCCGCCGCCTCGCCGAACGGCTCACGGGGCGGCTGAACGAGATTTACGTGGAACGGCTGGAAAATACGCCGGACGGGCCGGAGGCCGGGCCTGACGGGACCTTCGCGCCGGGCGGGACCTTCGCGCCGGACATGCCGCAGGATTTCAACAAGCCCACTCAGCGGCCGGGCAAGCCCGTCTACCGGCTGCCGGCCGAAATGATGGCACAGGCCGGCGCCACGGGCGGGGCGCCGAACGTGCTCGCCAAGGCCCACCACGGCTCGGTGTCCAAGGAGCAGCGGGCCCTGATCGAGGACGCCCTCAAGTCCGGCCGGCTGCGCTGCGTCGTGGCGACCTCCAGCCTGGAGCTGGGCATCGACATGGGCGCCGTGGACCTGGTGATCCAGGTGGAGTCGCCGCCGTCGGTGGCCAGCGGGCTGCAGCGGGTGGGCCGCGCCGGGCACCAGGTGGGCGAGATCTCCCAGGGGGTCCTGTTCCCCAAGCACCGCGCGGACCTGCTGCATTCGGCCGTCACGGTGGAGCGCATGCTGGCCGGCCACATTGAACCGCTCTTCGTGCCGGCGAACCCGCTGGACATCCTGGCCCAGCAGACCGTGGCCGCCGCGGCCCTGGGCTCCATCGACGTGGACGACTGGTTCAGCACCGTCCGGCGCAGCGCCCCGTTTGCCGCACTTCCCCGCTCCGCCTACGACGCCACCCTGGACCTGCTGGCCGGGCGCTACCCGTCCGACGAATTTGCCGAACTTCGCCCCCGCATCGTCTGGGACCGCACGGCCGGCACCATCACCGGCCGGCCCGGCGCGCAGCGGCTGGCCGTCACGTCCGGCGGGACCATCCCGGACCGGGGGCTCTTCGGCGTGTTCATCGTCGGCTCGGACGAGGTCTCGACCAGCTCGACCACCGGGGGCCCAAGCCCAAGCGCGGCCAAGGGCGGGCGGCGCGTGGGCGAGCTCGACGAGGAAATGGTCTACGAATCCCGCGTGGGCGACGTCTTTGCCCTGGGCGCCACGAGCTGGAAGATCGAGGACATCACCTTTGACCGCGTGCTGGTCTCCCCCGCGTTCGGCCAGCCGGGCAAGCTGCCGTTCTGGAAGGGGGATTCGCTGGGCCGGCCGGTGGAGCTGGGGCGGGCGCTCGGAGCCTTCATCCGAGAACTCAGCGCCGCGCCCAAGGACAAGGCGCTGGAGCGGTGCCGGGCCACGGGTCTGGACGCCTGGGCCGCCAACAACCTGCTTGGCTACCTGGACGAGCAAAAGGCCGCCACCGCCGTCGTCCCCGACGACAAGACCCTCATGGTGGAGCGTTTCCATGACGAGCTCGGCGACTGGCGCGTGGTCCTCCACAGCCCCTTCGGCATGCCCGTCCACGCCCCGTGGGCCCTGGCGGTGGCCGCCCGGCTGCATGAACGCTACGGGCTGGACGGCTCGGCCATGGCCTCCGACGACGGCATTGTGCTGCGCGTGCCCCTCATGGAGGACGAACCGCCCGGCGCCGAGCTGTTCCTCTTTGAACCCGATGAGCTGGACGGCATTGTCACCGCGGAGGTGGGCGGCTCGGCCCTCTTTGCCAGCCGCTTCCGCGAGTGCGCGGCCCGTGCCCTGCTGCTGCCCCGGCAGACCCCGGGCAAGCGTTCGCCCCTGTGGCAGCAGCGCCAGCGCTCCGCCCAGCTGCTGGATGTGGCCCGGAAGTACCCGCAGTTTCCCATCGTGCTCGAAACCGTCCGTGAATGCCTCCAGGACGTCTACGACCTCCCCGCCTTGAAGGAAATCGCCGCCTCCATCGGGCGGCGCGAGCTGCGGATCGTGGAAACCACCACCCAGCAGCCGTCACCCTTTGCCCGGTCGCTGCTGTTCGGCTACGTGGCGTCGTTTTTGTACGAGGGCGATTCACCGCTGGCCGAGCGCCGTGCCGCCGCCCTGTCCCTGGATCCGGCCCTGCTGGACGAATTGCTGGGCCGGGCGGAGCTGCGCGAGCTCCTCGATCCGCAGGTCATCGCCGACACCGAGGCCGAGCTCCAGCGGCTCGCCCCGGACCGCCGCGCACGCGGCCTGGAGGGCGTGGCCGACCTGCTGCGCCTGCTCGGCCCGCTGTCCGTTGCGGAGGTGGCCGCCCGGCTGCTCCCCCAGCCCGGCCCACCCGCCGCCGGGGCCGGCACCGGGCCGGACGAAGCCGGGGCCGGGCACGTGGCCGCGGCGGCCGGGCACCTCGCGGAGCTGGTCGGGGCCAACCGGGCGCTGCGCGTCAATGTGGCGGGCGACGAACGCTTCGCCGCGATCGAGGACGCCGCCCGGCTGCGCGATGCCCTCGGCACCCCGCTGCCCATGGGCGTGCCGCTGGCCTTCATCGAACCCGTCGCCGATCCACTCGGCGACCTCCTGGGCCGCCATGCCCGCACGCACGGGCCCTTCACCGCCGCCGAGGTGGCGGCCCGGCTGGGACTGGGCATCGCCGTCGTGCATTCAGGCCTGGCCCGGCTGGCCGCTGACAAAAGGATCACCGAGGGCGAGTTTTTGCCCAACCGGGCTGAGGGCGGCGTTGCCGAGTGGTGCGACGTCGAAGTCCTGCGGCGCCTGCGCCGGCGCTCCCTTGCCGCCTTGCGCGCCGAGGTGGAACCGGTGGACGCCGCCACGTTCGGCCGGTTCCTGCCGGCGTGGCAGCACGTGTCCACGGCCTCCGGACCGCCGGCGCTGCGCGGCCTGGACGGGCTGCTGACGGTGGTGGACCAGCTGGCCGGCGTGCCCATTCCGGCGTCGGCGTGGGAGCCGCTGGTGCTGGCGCAGCGCGTGCCGGACTACCGCCCGGCCATGCTGGACGAGCTCACGGCCACGGGCGAGGTGGTGGTGTCCGGGGCCGGTGCGCTGGGCGGCAGCGACGGCTGGCTCAGCCTCCACGTGGCGGAGTCGGCCGAGCTCACGCTCAACCCCGTGGCCGACTTTGCCGAGTCGCCGCTGGCCGGCCGTCTCCTGTCCGGGCTGTCCGGCGGCGGCGCCTATTTCTTCCACCAGCTGCGCGAAATGGCGGCCGACGGCCCGGACGATGTTCCCGCCGACGACGAGCTGACGGCGGCCCTGTGGGAACTGTTTTGGGCCGGCCGGATCAGCAACGACACCTTCGCCCCCGTCCGCGCGCTGCTGGCGGGCGGCCACTCGGCGCACAGGCAGCGTCCGGCGCCGTCGCGGCTCCGCCCGGCCCGGTCCGGGCGCTACGGCCGGCTGCCAGGCCGGGCGGCGTCCGGGCAGCGCGGTGCGCCACCGCTGGGCGCCGGGCGGTGGAGCCTGCTGCCGGGGCCGTGGCAGGCCGGGCCCGATGCCCGGACGGGCGCTGCACAGACCACCCTGCGCAGCCATGCCCTGGCGGAGCTGTTCCTGGACCGCTACGGGGTGGTGACGCGCGGGTCCGTCATGGCGGCCGGGGTGCCCGGCGGATTCGGGCTGATGTACAAGGTGCTGGCCCGTTTGGAGGAAACCGGCACATGCCGGCGCGGCTATTTCATCGAACACCTTGGCGCGGCGCAGTTCGCGGTGCCCGCCACGGTGGATCGGCTGCGCGCGTTCAGCCAGGATGCCGCCGTCAATCCGCGCCCGCCCCAGGCCCTTGCGCTGGCCGCCACGGACCCCGCCAACCCCTACGGTGCGGCGCTGGCCTGGCCGCCGCTGGAATCGGGCCACCGGCCGGGCCGGAAGGCAGGGGCGCTGGTGGTGATGGTCGACGGCGCCCTGGTCCTGTACGTGGAGCGCGGCGGCAGGACGCTGCTGTGCTTCAGCGACGACGACGCCCGGGTGGCCCTGGCTGCCGGGGCCCTGGTGCAGGTGGTCAAGGGCGGCGGGGTGGACAGGCTGGCCATGGAAAAGGTCAACGGCGCCGGCATCCTGGACACGCCGCTGGCGGCAGCCCTGCTGGGGGCCGGGGCCTACAGCTCACCATCGGGGGTGCGGATCCGTGCCTGAGGGCGACACCGTCTGGCGGCAGGCCCGGGACCTCCATGCCGCCCTCGCCGGGCAGGTCCTCACAGGATGCGATTTCCGCGTGCCACAGCTTGCCACCGCGGATTTCTCCGGCCGCACGGTGCAGGACGTCCGCTCCCGCGGCAAGCATTTGCTGATGCGGCTGGCCGCAGGCGGCCCGGACCGCCCGGCCGCCGTGATCCATTCCCACCTGGCCCTGGAGGGCCACTGGGACATATACCCCGCAGGGAATGCTGCGGGCCAGCCGGCAGGCGGGCGGGCGGCCCGGTGGCGGCGCCCGGCCCATACCGCGCGGGCCGTCCTCACCACGGGGCGGGCAGTCGCCGTGGGTTTCTCCCTGGCCACCTTGGAAGTCCTCTCGGAGGAGGGCGCACGGGCCGCCGTCGGGCATTTGGGGCCCGACCTCCTGGGTCCGGACTGGGATGCGGAGGAAGCGCTGCGCAGGCTGCGGCAGGCTGGGGAGCTGCCCGTCGGGCTGGCGCTGCTGGACCAAAGGAACCTGGCCGGGATTGGCAACATCTACCGGAACGAGCTGTGCTTTCTGGGCGGCGTGCACCCGGAAACCCCCGTGTCCCTCGTGCCGGGGCTGCCGCGGATCGTGGAGCTGGCCCGGCGGCTGCTCGAGGCCAACAAGGACCGGCCCGTCCGCAGCACCACGGGCGGGCCGGCCCGGGGAGACGCCGCGCTGTGGGTCTACGGGCAGGCAGGAAGGCCCTGCAAGAGGTGCGGCTCCCTGGTCCGCCACGCAAAGATGGGCGACCCCGCCTTTCCCACACATGCCGCGCGGGACATTTACTGGTGCCCGCGGTGTCAGGCCGGCTTGGGCTGAGCTTCCCTTTTAAGGCGGGGGTGGTCGTTGCCATCCGTCCGTGATGGACCGGCAACGCCCGGCTGCCCTGCATCACCGGGAAGGGCGCCGCCTCAAGGCGTTCAACGGTCCGGCTGGGCTGCAGGATTGGTCAGCTGCGTGCTGGCCCTTTTTGCCGTGCGGGGGTCATGGAGGAACGCTGCCAACACCAGCGCGAGCGCGGGGAGGCCGATCAGCACGATGAGCACAAAGTGCAGGCTCGTCGCATCGGCCAAGGTGCCCAGGACCGGGTTGAACAGGCCGCCGACGGTGACCGCCAGGCCCACGGTGACGCCGCTGGCCGTGCCCACCCGGTTCGGCAGGTAGTTTTGCCCCAGGATGACAAAGACGCTGAACGGCACGAACACGCCAACGCCCGTCAACACAACAAAAATGAGTGCGACCTGCCAGTTGGGGGCCAGGACCAGGCCGCCCATGGCCGGGAGGCAGAAGGCGAAGCCGTAGCGGATGGAGACCAGGGGGCCGAAGCGGTCTGCCAGCCAGCCGCCCAGCAGCGTCCCGACTGCCCCCGAGGCCAGGAACACGGTCAGTGCCGCGCCGCCAACCACTTCGGAGGTGCCCAGTCCGTTGATGAAGTACAGGGCCAGGAATGAACTCAGCCCAAAAAAGATGATGGAGCGCACCACCACGACGGAGGTGAGCTTGAGGAATTCCGGCCAGTTGTCGCGGCCCTTGGGCATGGTGGAGGGGTGGCGGGCGCCCACCGGGCCGTCGAGCACCGGGGCCAGCCATTTCACCAGGACGGCGGCCATGGCGAGGGCCGGCAGGATCAGCAGCGCGGTGCCGCGCAGGCCCAGCCACAGCAGCACCGGCGTCGCCATGAGTGTGCCCAGCGCAAAACCGACGTTGCCGCCCAGGGCAAAAAGGCTCATGGCGCGGTTGCTGTCACCGGCGGCCCTGCGGGCCGCGCTGGCCGCGGAGGGGTGGAAGGCCGCGATGCCGATGCCGGAGATGGCAACCATCACCCAGGTCACGGCGTAGCCGGGGAACAGGCCCGCGGCACCCACGCCCAGTGCCGCCGTCGTCATGCCCGCGGGAATGAGCCAGCGGCGCGGCTTGCGGTCGGTCCACACGCCAAAGGCGGGCTGGACCACGGAGGACAGCATGGTTGCCGCCAGCGTCAGCCCGGCCACCGCCGCGTAACTGTAGTGCCGCTCAGAGACGAAGAAGGGCAGCATGGCCGGCACCACGCCCTGGTAAAGGTCGTCGACCAGGTGGGCCGAAGCCATCATGCCAATGCCCCGCCGATTCACCAAACAATCCCATCCACGCATACCGGCCGCAAAATCGGCGCCACAGGGTGCGCCGGCCGTCAATGTCGACCTTACCCCCGGGACGGCAGTGGCCGGGGACAGTTGTGGTCCGGGCGTTCAGGAACGCTCGGTACCCTTGAAGGGTGATGAAATCCCCCCTTCCCGTGCGCAACGGCGTCAATGCCACCCGCATGCGCATGCCGGAGGAGGGCCCGTGGGCCACCGCCATGGAATACGTGCTGGACAAGTTCAACCACGTTGACCCGGCGGGAATCGTGGACCGATTTGTCCGCGGCGAGGTGAAGGCGCTTGGCGGCGAGGTGGTCACGCCCTCCACCCCCCTGAACGAGCACGTGTTCATCTGGTACTACCGCGAGCTGCCCGTGGAAAAGCGGCTGCCCGTGGAGCTGTCCATCCTGCACCAGGACGAAAACCTGGTGGTGGTGGACAAGCCGCACTTCCTGCCGACGACGCCCGGCGGCATGTACGTGCAGGAATCGGCGCTGGTCCGCCTGCGCGTGCTGCTGGACCTGCCCGAGCTGGTGCCGATCCACCGCCTGGACCGCATGACGGCGGGTGTGCTGCTGTTCTCCGCCAACCCGGAGACCCGCGGCAAATACCAGCTGTTGTTTGAAAAACGGCGCATCCAAAAGACCTACCGGGCCGCGGCACCCGTCCGCCCGGAACTGGAATTTCCCCTCGTGGTGCGCAGCCGGATGATGAAGTCGCGCACCTATCTGCTGGCCCAGGAAGTGCCCGGGGAGCCCAACGCGGAAACCCGGATCGAGCTGTTGGACACCCGCCAGGATCCCGCCACCGGCACGCTGCTGGGCCTCTACAACCTGGCGCCGCACACGGGCAAGACCCACCAGCTGCGCGTCCACCTGGCCTCGCAGGGCATCGGCATCCTCAACGACCCTTTCTACCCCGTCCTGCACGAGCAGGCGCCCGACGACTACGCAAGGCCGCTGCAGCTGCTGGCCCACAGCATTTCCTTCACCGACCCGCTCACGGGAGAGCCGACGTCGTACGCCTCCCGGCTGCGCCTCTCCGCCTTCCCCGATGGGGTGGGCTAGATCGGGAGCCACTTTCCGGCGGAGCGGCGGAAGGCACGCAGGGCACCCGTGGTGGCCACGGTGTTGACCCCGTGCCCCAGCGAGGCCACGGCGTCTCGCGCCAGGCGGTTCTCGGCGTCGTACTCGCTGGCATCCACCATGAAACGCACCGTGATGCGCGGGACCCCGGCGACGACGTCGAGCTGGTTGGCCTCCACGACATGGCGGGAGGCCACGACCGCCACGGCCGTGTCCATGACCTCCTCCGGGGCATGGCCGGGGCGCAGGCCGGTGATCTGGACGGTGGCGCGGAAGGATGGCATGGATCCAGCCTATGTGGGCCGGGCTGCGAGCAAAAATGCCGGCGGGCGGGGCCTACCCCGTGTTCCGCAGGCCGGCGGCGACCCCGTTGATGGTGATGAGCATGGCCCGCTGCAGGCGCTCATCCACCTCCGTTTTGCTGATGGCCGCTTCCCGGACCCTGCGCAGCAGCTCCACCTGGAGGTAGGAAATGGGGTCCAGGTACTGGTCGCGCACGCTGAGTGAGCGCTGGAGCAGCGGCTGCCGCTCCAGCAGTTCACCCTCGCCCGTGAGCCGCCGGATTTCCGCCACGGTCAGCTCATATTCGGCCCGGATGGTGGTAAACAGGTGCGCCAGCGGCTCGGGGACCAGGGTGCGCACGTAATGCGCGGCGATCTCCATGTCAGTCTTCGCGAGGGTCATTTCCACGTTGGAGATGGTGGAGGAGAAGAAGTGCCAGTGCTCCAGCATCTCGGCCAGTTCCGCTTCATGGCCGGCCTCGCGGGCGGCCTTGAGGCCCGAGCCCACGCCAAACCAGCCGGGCACGATCTGCCGCGACTGAGTCCAGCCAAACACCCACGGGATGGCGCGCAGCCCGCCCAGACCTGACCCTGAGTCGGGCCGCTTGGACGGGCGGGAGCCGATGTTCAGGCTGCCCAGCTGCTCCACCGGGGTGGAGGCCAGGAAGTAGGCCGGGAGGTCGTCGTCGTCAATCAGGGTTCGGTAGCTGGCGAAGGCGGCGTCGGAGACAATTTCCATGACCGCCCCGAAGCGGACCAGGTCGTCCTCGGTGTGGCGCGGCGCCTGGTGCAGGGCGGAGGCCTGCATGACGGCGGCCAGGGACAGCTCCAGGTTTTCACGCGCCAGCTCGGGCAGCGAGTACTTGTCGGAGATGACCTCGCCCTGCTCGGTGAACTTGATGGCGCCTTCAAGCACGCCGTTGGGCTGGGCCAGGATGGCGTCATAGGTGGGCCCGCCGCCGCGGCCCACGGAGCCGCCGCGCCCGTGGAACATGCGCACGTTCACACCGTGCTTGACTGCGACGTCGCGCAGCTTCCGCTGGGTCTTGTGGATCTCCCACTGGCTGGTCATGACGCCGGATTCCTTGTTGGAGTCGGAGTAGCCGAGCATGATTTCCTGCACGTCCCCGCGCAGCCGGACCAGTTCGCGGTAGGAGGGGTCGGAGAGGAGTTCGTCCACGATTTCGGCGGAGGCGCGCAATTCCTCCACGGTCTCCAGCAGCGGGGCGAAGCCGATCTTTGCGTAGCGGGTGTCGCCGGTGAGCTGGACCAGCCCGGCCTCGCGGGCCAGCACGGCCGGGGCCAGGACGTCGTCCGCACCGCGGGTCATGGAAATGATGTAGCTTTCGATCACGTCGGGCCCGTAGGTGCGCAGGGCGCGGCGCACCACCCGGAAGACGTCGTACGTGCCGTCCGCGGCGCCGTCGAGCCTGATCGGGTGGCCGGAGAGCGGGCGGTGGCTGGCAAGTTCTGCGCCAAGCACAGCCATCCGCCCGGCCCGGTCCAGCTCCGCGTACGGCACGGCCAGTTCGCCCACGCGGTCCATGAGCTGGCCGACGGCGTCATGGTGGTGGTCCGCGTGCTCCCGGATGTCCAGCGTAGCCAGGTGCAGGCCGAAGGAGGCGACGGCGCGGCGCACCGTGGCCAGGGCGCCGTCGGCCACCAGGGTGGCCGAGTTGTTGCGCAGCGACGTGTCCAGCAGGGCCAGGTCCGCCAGCAGGCCCGCGGTGTCCGCGTAGTCGCGGCCGGGCTCGTGGTAGGCGTCCGCGGCGGCCCGCTTGCGGGTGTTGAGCAGCTTGGCCTTGATGCAGGTGAGCTTGAGGCGGTACGGTTCCTCGGCGTTGAGCTCGAGCACGCGCGGGTCGAGCCCGGGCAGCTTCGCGAGGTCTTCGGCGATGGAGTCGGTCAGCTCGGGGGAAGCGCCGTAAAGCGAGCTGGAGTTGGAGAGGATGGAGAGCAGCCCGTCGACCATGGCGATGCTGATTTTTACGGCGTTGGCGTTTTGCAGGACCAGCACCTCGCGGGTGACGTCCGGGGTGACGTTGGGGTTGCCGTCCCGGTCGCCGCCGATCCAGGAGCCGAACCGCAGCGGCGCGGCGTCCTCGGGCAGCCGCACGCCGTGCCTGCCAAGCAGCCCGCTGAGCTCGGCCAGGACCTCGGGCATGGCGTCCGTGAGGATGTTGCGCAGGTAGTAGATGGCGTTGCGGGCCTCGTCCATCGGCGTGGGGCGGACCCTGCGGAGCTCGTCCGTCTGCCACATCTGGTCGATAATCTCCGCCAGCTTGCGGTCCTGGCGGCTGCGGGCGCTGCTGCCTTCCTCTGACGGCGTGGCCAGGATGTCGGAGAGCTTGCGCACCTTGTCCAGCACGGAGCGCCGGGACGCCTCGGTGGGGTGGGCGGTGAAAACGGGGCGGACGTCGAGTTCGTCGACCACCCTTTGCAGCGCCCCGGCACCTGCCTTCCCGGCGATCTCGGTGACGGTCCGGGCCAGCCAGCCGTCGTCCTCGGCGCGGGTGCGCAGGCTGCGGACCCGGTGGACCTGCTCCGCGGCGTTGGCCAGGTGGAAGTAAAACGCAAAGGCACGCACCAGCTCGGTTGCCTGCTCAAGGGGCAGGGAGGCGAGGACCTCGCGGACCTGCTCGGCGACGTCGTTCGCACTCCACGGCCCGGTGCCCGTTTCCCCGCGCGCGGCCTCCTTGGACTCCTTGGTCAGCAGCCGCACCTGCTCCACCATGGCCAGCAGTTCCGGGCCGTGCTGGCGCACCAGCGACTCGCCCAGCAGCGTGCTGACGCGGCGGACGTCGCGGCGAAGGTCGGTGTCCTCGGCCGGGTCGGCAGGCGTGTTCGGCAGTTCAGGGCTCATGGGTCAACGTCCTTACGGTTTGTGGTTCCGGGGTGCTCGCATGCAACGTTGGATACGTGGGCCTGATGGATACTACGTTGCGGCCGCGCGCAGCCGCCAGTTGGCCTCAACCCCTGGACGCCGTGTAGGCGGCGTGGACATCCTCCCAGCAGGGGAAGAAGTCGTCCCACCAGTGCTGCCAGTCCACGGCCCTGCCGTCCAGCGCCTCGGCCAGGTGGTCCAGGTGGACGTGCCAGCCGGCCAGCGACATCAGGATCACTTCCTCCGGCACGGAAATGACGTTGGTGAAAACCAGCCGTGTGCCGGTGCCGGTTGCCGTGAGGTCGGCACGGATGGTCCCGTGCATGGCGTTGCTGATCTCCAGGGCCTCCGGCTCCCGGGCCTCCACCACGCGCCCGTTCCACCAGTCCGTCTCGATGCCGTGGCCCTCGTCCTTGACGTTGAGCCACTTGAGGTCGAAGGAGGAGCCGGTCCGGGCCCGGCCGCGCACCCGGCACCACCACATTTCCGTCTTGGCCGGGTCCGTCAGCATCGCCCAGACCTCCTCCGGCGCGGCCGCGTAGTCGCGGGTGAGCGTCAGTTTGACGTGGTCCCCGTCCAGGGTTTCCACTGTCCCCGGGGCAAAGCGGGCCATGTCCTTGTTCAGGTGGTTGTTCGATCCCATGCCCCCATTGTTCCACCGCGGCGGCCCGGAATAGCGGCCACCCCGCCCCCGTTGTGCCTACTGTGAAATTGTCCATGCCCGACAGGAGCACCATGACCACGCAAGCCCCGGAACTGACCCGCCTGACCGAGCGCTGGGACCGCTTCCGTGCCGGCCGCAACACCGCGCTGGCCGCCGAACACGGCTGGCTGACGCTCACCTCCTTCCAGTGGCTGCCCGCGGAGCCCGCCGCCCTGGAGGGCATCCCCGGCCTGTGGGGCTCCGACGGCACGACGGCGTCCCTCACCGCCGCCGCCGGCGACGGCCTCACGCTGGTGGAAGGCGGCGCCGCCGTGGCCGGAACCATCACGGCCGCCCTGGCCGACGAGGAATCCCTCCTGTGGGTCCGGTTCGGCTCCGTGGTGGTGGAACTGGGCATGCGCGCCAACCGCTACATGGTCCGCACCCGCGACGCCCGCTCCCCCGTCCTGACGCAGTTCACGGGCGTGCCGGTCTTTGGCTACAACCCCGGCCTGGTGGTCACGGGCACTTTTGAACCGTATGCAGAGCCCCGCTCCGTTGACATTGCGACGGCGAACCCGGAGGTGCCGGGCGTGGCCGTGCTGGTGGGCGAGGTGGTGTTTGCGCTCAACGGGACAAGCCACCGGCTCGCCGCGGAGCAGGGCCGGCTCGGCTCGCTGCTGGTCACCTTCCTTGATGACACCAACAACGTCACCAGCGCCCACTGGCGCAAGCTGGAACTGGCCCGCCCGCGCCCGGACGGCACCGTGGTGGTGGACTTCAACCGCGCCATCAACTACCCCAGCGCGTTCACCGACTACGGCACCTGCCCCGCGCCCGTTGCAGGCAACCGCATCAACGCCCCCATCGAGGCCGGCGAGCGCAGCCCGCGGTAGGGGCGCCCGGGGCTCCCGCGGGCGGGGCGGCCCGCACCACGGCTCACACGATGGCGGAGATGCCCGTGACGGCCCGGCCGGCGATCAGGGTGTTGACCTCCTGCGAGCCCTCGTAGGTGTAGATGGCCTCGGCGTCGGCAAAGATCTTCGCCATGCGGTAATCGGTGACAATGCCGTTGCCGCCCAGGATGGCACGGCCCATTGCCACGGTTTCGCGCATGGCCGCCGTGGTGTGTGCCTTGGCCAGCGCCACCTGCGCCATCGTGGCATCCGCGTCCCCGCCTGCGTCCTGCAGCGCGGCGATGCGCACCATCATGGCCAGCGACGATGTGGCGTTGCCCAGCATTTTCACCAGCTGCCCCTGGATCAGCTGGAAGGATGCCAGCGGCTTTCCGAACTGCCGGCGTTCGACGGCGTAGGCCCGGGCCACGTCGAACGCGGCCAGCTGCTGTCCCACCGCCTGCCACGCCACGGAGATCCGTGAGCTGCGCAGCAGCTTGTTCGTGTCGGCGAAGGAGCCGATGCCGCTGAAGCGGTCACGCTCCTCCACCCTCACGTCATCAAGCAGGATGTGCGCGTTCTGCACGGTCCGCAGCGCGATCTTGTTTTCAATCTTGGTGCGCGTGACGCCCGGCAGCGACGCGTCAAGGATGAAGGCGCGCACCGCCCCCGTGTCCGCATCCTTGGCCCAAAGCATCATGTGGTTGCAAAAGGTGCCGTTGCCGATCCACCGCTTGGCGCCGTTGAGCACCCAGTGGGTGGCGCCGGCACCGTCCTCCACCCTGCGCGCGGTGGTGGCCATGCCGCCGGCCACGTCGCTGCCGTGCTCCGGCTCCGTCAGCGCGAAGGCGCCCGTGGTGCGCAGCGCGATGGCGTCCGGGAGCAGGCGCTCCTTCTGGTCTTGGGAGCCGAAGTCAATGAGGGCCTGGACGAAGAGATCGTGGTGGACCAGGAAGAACGTGGCCAGGGAGGTGTCGGTCCGCGTCATCTCGGCGACCACCAGGCCCGTGAACAGGTGGCTGAAGTGGCGCCGGTCCGGGACCGCGAGCCCCAGCGCGGCGAGCCCGGGCAGGATGTGGGCCGGGAACTCGGCGTCATTCCACCAGCCGGTGGCGTGCGGGGCCACCTCACCGGCCAGGAACCCGCGCAGCTGCGCCAGCTTGGCGGCCTCGGTGGCGGTCAACAGGGATTCGAAGCCGTAAAAGTCTGCCTCGGGGAGCCCTGTCACTTGGGTGCCATCCGGATCGCGCCGTCAAGCCGGATGGTCTCGCCGTTGAGCATGGCGTTGGCGACGATGTGCTCCACCAGCGCGGCGTATTCGGCCGGCTTGCCCAGGCGCGACGGGTGCGGCACCTGCTGCCCCAGCGAATCCTGCGCGGCCTGCGGCAGCCCCGCCAGCATGGGCGTCTCGAAGATGCCGGGCGCTATGGCCACCACGCGGACCAGCGAGCGGGCCAGTTCACGCGCCAGCGGCAGTGTCATGGCGGCCACGGCGCCCTTGGACGCGGCGTAGGCGGGCTGGCCGATCTGCCCGTCAAAGGCAGCCACGGACGCGGTGTTGACGATGACGCCGCGCTCGGGGCCGAATTCGCCGGCGAGCGGTTCGGCCGCCGCCATGGCCTCGGCGCACAGGCGCACCACGTTGAAGGTGCCCACCAGGTTGATCTGGACCACGCGGTTGAACTGCTCCAGCGGCAGCACCCCGTCGCGCCCCAGCACCTTGCCGGGCGTGGCGACGCCGGCGCAGTTGACCACGATCCGCAGCGTGCCCAGCCCGGCCGCCGCCGCAACTGCGGCGCGCACCTGGTCCTCGTCGGTGACGTCCGCAGGGGCAAACACTGCTCGGTCCCCGAGTTCGGCGGCGAGCTCCGCGCCCTTGGACGACGCCAGGTCCACCAGCACGACGCCGGCCCCCACCGCATGCAGGCGCCTCGCCGTGGCGGCCCCGAGTCCGGATGCGCCGCCGGTGATGAGCGCAACGGTGCCGTTGCCTGAAATTTCCATGTTTCCTCCTCGTTGAGGTCCGCGGGCCCGTAGCAGGGCCGTGGCTTTGCGTTAATGCATACTAACTGAAAACGGCGGCCCCCACGGCAAACAGTACGCTGTGTACATGACGCGGAACAGCACGGGACACGGTGCCGGGCAGGCGGGCGGGCAGCCGGACACGGACTGGGCAGGGCCCGCCGCCGCAGCCGCGCGTGCCGTCCATGCCCGCTTTGGCCACCGGCTCATGGGGCTGCCGGGCACCTGGATCGGCGCCGTCGCCTGGCCCGCCCCCGTCCAGGCACCGTGGTCGGAGTGGCATTACTGGTGGCAGGCCCACTACCTCGACGCCGTGGTCGACTCCGGCTGGCGCAGCCTCCGCCACGGCAACCGGGCGGCCGCCACGCGGGACGTGGCGCGGGGCAAGGCGCTGCTGCGCGGCATCCTGCTGCGCAACTTTGGCCGCTTCCCCAACTATTATTACGACGACATGGCCTGGCTGGCGCTGGCCGCGGACCGGCTCGGCGGGCTTGCGAGGGCGGCCGGCAGCACGCAGGCCGCACTGGCAGGCTTCGCGTCCGCCACGCTGGCGGGCCAGCTGCGCTCCGCATACGACACCGTCCTGGGCGGCGGCATCTACTGGTCCCGCAAGCGCGACTACAAGAACACGCCCGCCAACGGGCCGGCCGCCCTGCACTTTGCCCGCAGCGGCGAGCCGGACCATGCACGGGCCCTGGCGGACTGGCTGCGCGTTGAACTCTTCGACGCCGGGACCGGGCTGAAGGCCGGGACCGGGCTGTACCTGGACGGCGTCCACCCCACCGCCTCGGGGCCGGAGGTGGAGCGCACCATCTACACCTACAACCAGGGGCCCATCCTGGCGGCCCTGCTTGAACTGGACCACCCGCAATACGCGGGCCAGGCCGCGGAGCTGGTGGCCGCCGTCGAGCGCCGGCTGGCCACTGCAGACGGCGGGCTGCGACTGGAGCCCGGCGCCGATGGCAGCCTGTTCACCGGCATCCTTTGCCGCTACCTCGCCCTGGCCGCGCAGGAGCCGCGGCTGCCCGGGGAATCGCGGGCGGCGGCCGCCCGCCTGGTCACCGGCACGGCCCGGGCGCTTGCCGCCGTGCCGGAACCGGCCATCCTGTCCGCCGCAGTGCAGCGCTGGACAGTCCTCGAAGCCGCCGCCACCCTCCCCCAGCTCCCAACTGGGTCGCAGTAGTTGCAGTTTTCGGCCGAATTTTTGGCCGATTTCTGCAACTACTGCGACCCAGTTGCCCGGGGGCGGCGCTTTTGCGGGTGCGGCGTCTCGCCGGCGGCCAGCATCGCCACAAAGCGGGCAATCTTCGCGGCCCGCGCGGCCGGCGTCTTCACCGTGGCGGTCCGGTAAATCAGCGCGTAGCGGTTCACGGCGGTGAGCACCTCGAACATGGCCTGTGCCTGCGGATCCGCAGCAATGGCCGCCGCCAGGTCGGCGGGCACCTCGGCCACGGACTGCCCCGCATACGCGGCCTCCCAGCGGCCGTCGGCCCGGGCGGCGTCGACGGCGGCCTGCCCGGCGGGCTCCAGCCGCCCCGCGGCCGCAAGCCGCTCAATGTTGCGCACATTGTTGCCGGACCACTTGCTCGCCCGCGTGCGCGGCGTGAACCGCGTGAGGTAGCTGCCGGCGTCGCGCCTGCCAATGACGCCGTCAATCCAGCCAAAGCACAGGGCCTCGTCCAGTGCCGCCGCATAGTCCAGCGCGGTGACGGTGCCGCCCTTTTTGTGCAGCACCAGCCTGACCCCGGCCGACGACGCATGGTTGTCTGCCAGCCACGCCCGCCACGCCGCGGCGTCCGGGAGCAGGAGTTCGGGCAGCTCGATCATGGCTACACCCTAACGTTGGTAGCCTTTTGAAAACCACCAACGTTGGAGAAAAAATGCTGCGCGTCCGCCCCGTCCTCTTCACCTCCCGGCTCGACGAATACGCCGCCCTCCTCACGGCCCTGGGCCTGGCCTGCACGGAAAACCACGGCGGCTGGCGGGTCCTTGACTGCGGCGACGGCAAGGTGGGCCTGCACTGGGCCGAACGGGACAGCCCGCAGGACGGCACCACGGCCCCGGGCTTCGAGCTGCGGGACCGGGACATCTTTGTCCGCCGCACGCTTGCGGACGGCACGCACGCCGAACTGGTCGACTCGGACCACGGCCCGGCCGCACGCGTCACGGCGCCGGACGGGTTCAGCTTCCTCGCCGACCCCGTCACCGACCTCGCACCCCGACGGCCCGGCGCCCTGGCCGTGGTCCAGCTCTGGCACACGCCGGACGTGGACGCCGCCCGGAAGGTGCTGGCGGACATCGGCGCCCGCCCGCTCCCGCCCCGCCCGGTGGGCTCCGCCGTGTTCCGGGCCAAAAACGGCGGCCTTGTGGCCCTGCTCCCCGCCGGGGCGTCCGGCGCCGGGCTGGCCCTGGAGTACGACGGCGGCCTGGCCGCCCTGGGTGCCCGCCTCGCCGCCGCGGGGGTGCCGGCCGCGCAGGGCCGCGGCACGCTGGACGTGCAAACGCCCTGCGGGGGCACGCTGCAGGTCTTCGCGGCCGCGGCCGGTTGAACCCCGACCGGGGCGTGCCGGGGCGTTCATGGGGTAGAACTGATACATGAGCGTGCGCACCCCCGACCCCAATCCCGGCTGGCTGTCCAACGAGGACCTGTACGAGGCCAGGAACCGGCTTCCCATGGTGTACGTGGAGGTGGTGCCGGTGCGCCTGGACCCCCTCGGCTACGTCAGCGAGGTGGGCCTGCTGCTGCAGGCCGACGAGAACGGCAGCATGGTCCGCACCCTGGTCTCCGGGCGCGTACTGTACCGCGAGACCATCCGGGCCGCGCTGGTCCGCCACATTGAAAAGGACCTGGGCCCGCTGGCGTTCCCGCAGCTGCCCGTCAGCCCGGTCCCGTTCACCGTGGCCGAGTACCTGCCCTCGCCGTCGGAGACCGGCTACACGGACGAACGCCAGCACGCCGTCGCCATGGTGTACGTCATCCCCGTCTCGGGCGAATGCGAGCCCCGCCAGGATGCACTGGAGTTGACCTGGATGACGCCGGAGGAGGCGCTCAGCCCCGGCGTGCAGGCGGAATTCGTGGGCGGACGCGGCGCCCTGGTCCGCCAGGCGGTTTTCTACGCCGGCCTGGGCCGGTAGGGACCCTAGCCGGTTCCGGCGAAGCGGCGTAGATTACGTTTCATGGACACTGCCCAGCTCTCAGTCCTTGTCAACGCCGACGCAGAACAGGTGTGGCTCATGCTGCGTGAACCGGCCAGGATCGCCCAGTGGCACGGGTGGGAGATGGAGGGCCTGGACGACGAGATCCGCCAGATCTACTACGACAATGTCACCGAAAGCCCCGACCACCTCCGCCTGGACCTGGGCCGGGGCGACGCCTTCATCCTCACGCCCCACCAGGACGGCACCCTGGTGACCCTGAACCGCGGGACGGCCACCGGCGAATGGGCCAGGTACGACACCGACATCACCGAGGGCTGGAGCATCTTCCTCCAGCAGCTCAAGTTCAAGCTGGCCCGGCATCCGCACACGCCCCGGCGCACCGTCTACGTGGATGGCACCAGCGCCGCACACACCCACCTGTGGGACGCCCTGGGCATTGACACCGGCTGGCTCCCGGACCCCGGCGAGCCCTACGGGATCACGCTGACCACGGGCGCCACGCTCAGCGGCAAGGTCTGGTACCGGACGGACACGCAGCTGGGCCTGACCGTGGCGGACTACGCCGAACACGGCGACGGGCTGCTCATCCTGGCCCAGCAAGCGCGCGTCCCGGGCCTGCGCGAGCACCCCGGCGCCCAGGTCATCGCCTCCACATTCGGGCTCGGCGCCGCCGACCTGGAAAAAATCAGCACCCAGTGGGACACGTTCATGGAGACCCACTACCCGGACGCGTAGTCCCCCGGCCACCCCACCTTGGTTTTGTCCTGCCTTGTGTTGTCCTGCCTTGTGCTGTGCCGCCTTGTGCTGTGCCGCGGCGGCTAGATCACCGGGCCCGGCGTCTCCACGGACGTGGACGCAAAGGCCGTCACCTCGGGGTCGTCCTCGTTCGCGCCGAAGTCGGAGGCCCTGGTGATGTCCTTGCCGTCGGGCACCTTCGCCGCCCGCAGGATCAGGGTCAGCACCGCCGCCACCACCGCATTGAGCACAAACGCCGTGATGGCGATGTAGACCTTCGTGTCGGTGCCCGGGATGGCGGCAATGGAGCCGCCGAAGTGGGCGTGCGTCACGGGGTTGACCACGCTGTACGCAGCCCAGGTGCCGTAAATGATGCCCGCGGCCCAACCGGCCAGCAGCGCCCACTTGTGGAACCACCGCGTGTACAGCCCCGCCACGATCGCCGGGAACGTCTGCAGGATCCAGATGCCGCCCAGCAGCTGCATGTTGATTGCGGCGGAGGAATCCAGGCCGATGACAAAGATCAGGGCCCCGAACTTGACCACCAGGGACACCAGCTTGGAGACCTTGGCCTCCTGCTTCGGGGTGGCGTCCTTGACGAAGAAGTCCTTGTAGATGTTCCGGGTGAACAGGTTCGCGGCGGCGATGGACATGATGGCCGCGGGGACCAGTGCCCCGACGGCAATGGCTGCCAGCGCCACCCCGGCAAACCAGGACGGGAAGTTGTCCAGGAACAGCTGCGGGACCACCAGCTGCGGGTTGATGGTCTTGCCGTTGAGCTCCACCGGCTTCGTCCCGGCGGCAATGGCAATGTATCCCAGCAGCGCCAGGAAGCCGAGCACCAGCGAGTACAGCGGCAGCACGGCGGCGTTCTTGCGGATGGTGTTGCGGCTCTTGGTGGCCAGCACGCCGGTGATGGAGTGCGGGTACATGAACAGGGCCATGGCCGAGCCGAGCGCCAGCGTGGCGTAGGCCCCGTAGCTGTTTGCGCCCGGAATGAACGGCCCGGGCACCTTGCCGGTGGCCGGGTTCACGGTGGTCATCTTTTCCTGGGCCGCCCCGAAGATGTGCTCCCAGCCGCCGAACTTTTGCGGCAGGTAGATGATGGCCACGATGACGGCCAGGTAGATCAGCACATCCTTGACCACGGCAATCATGGCCGGGGCGCGCAGGCCCGAGGTGTAGGTGTACGCGGCCAGCACCACAAACGCGACGATGAGCGGCAGGTCGTTGAGGAACCAGTTGTCGGCGCTCCCCACGCCCAGCACCGTCAGCACCGACTTGATGCCCACCAGCTGCAGCGCAATGTAGGGCATGGTGGCGATGATGCCGGTCAGGGCAATGGCCAGCGACAGCGGCTTGCTGCCGTAGCGCCCGCCCACAAAGTCGGCCGTGGTGACGAAGCCGTGGCGCTTGGACACCGACCACAGCCGGGCCATCAGGACGAACACGATCGGGTAGAGCACAATGGTGTACGGGACCGCGAAGAAGCCGCTCACCGAGCCGGCCGCCCACATGGCCGCGGGCACGGCCACGAAGGTGTAGGCCGTGTACAGATCGCCGCCGAGCAGGAACCAGGTGATCCAGGAGCCGAACTTCCGCCCGCCCAGGCCCCATTCATCCAGCGAGTGCAGCCCGTCCGTGCCGCCGCCGCGCCAGCGGGCGGCATAGAATCCCATGACGCCCACCAGGACAAAAAGAATGACGACGACGAGCAGTGCCGTCACGTCGACGCCGCGGGTGGGCGCCGGGGCGGTGGCCAGGACGCCGGCCAGTGCGGCGGGTGCGGCGCTCACAGGGCCCCGCCCCCGGCGTCGTGCCTGCCCCTGTGATCCGGCTGCCTGGCGGCAACACGGCGGCGCCGGTCCTCGGCGGTCATCAACCAGTAGGAGATGCCGATAAGGATGGCGCAGATGGGCACCCACATCATCTGGTACCAGTAAAAGTAGGGGATCCCCCACAGGTGCGGATCGGCCTTCGCGTAGAGGGGTACCAGGAGCGGCACGACGATGGCCGCCGCCAGAAGGATGCCGCTGATGACGTACGGCAGGGGTTTCGCCGGTCCCCGGGTGGGGGAATCGTGAGTGATGTTCGTTGCGGACATGAGCGGCTCCTTTGGGCTCTGCAGTCCTCGAATGTTCTTGACTCGTTCATGGTAAGGACTCCTAATGACCGACCGGTAGGTATGTGCGAAATAATTTTTGCGTGTCGCAACCCACACTCCGATCGAAGTTCGGGATAATCCCCGCGCCCTCCCACCACTCGCACGCTCGCGCCGGGGCCCTCGGGCGCGTGGGCCCTTTGCAGGCCATGGGACCGGGCGGACGGCAGACACTGGCAAAATGGAGGGCATGCCCTCCCCCGACCCCGCCGCGGACCTGCTCACCACCAACCCCGCCCAGCCGCACGGGATTCCCGGCCGGCCGGCGTCACAGGCCGAATTCGGCTTCCAGGTGGCCACCCGCCTGGGCGGGGCCTGCACGCCGCCGGCCGCCGCCGTCGAACGTCAGGGGGGAGAATTCCAGGGCAGGACCGGTGTGATCACCACCCCGCACGGGACCATCAGGACGCCGGCGTTCATCGCGGTGGGCACCAAGGCGACGGTGAAGTCGGTGCTGCCGGAATCCATGGCCGAGCTCGGCGCCCAGGCGCTGCTGGCCAACGCCTACCACCTCTACCTGCAGCCGGGCGCGGACCTGCTCGACGCCGCGGGCGGGCTGGGGAAGTTCATGAACTGGCGGGACCCCACGTTCACGGACAGCGGCGGCTTCCAGGTCATGAGCCTGGGCTCCGGCTTCAAGAAGGTCATCAACATGGACGCCGCCGCCGCGTCCCCGCACGCCGGCGCGGACGATTCCGTGGCCGTGGGCAAGGAGCGGCTGGCGCACATTGACGACGACGGCGTCTGGTTCAAGTCGCACCTGAACGGGGACATGCACCGCTTCACGCCCGAGGTGTCGATGCAGGTCCAGCACCAGATCGGCGCGGACATCATGTTTGCCTTCGACGAGCTCACCACGCTGCTGAACTCGCGCAGCTACCAGGAGATGTCGCTGGAGCGCACCCGGCTGTGGGCGCAGCGCTGCCTCACCGAGCACTTCCGGCTCACCCAAGAACGGGCCGGCAAGCCCTACCAGGCCCTGTTTGGCGTCATCCAGGGCGCCCAGTACGAGGACCTGCGCCGCAAGGCCTCCCGCGACCTGGGCGGAATGAATTTTGACGGCTACGGGATCGGCGGGGCGCTGGAGAAGGAAAACCTCGGCACCATCGTGCGCTGGTGCGCCGAGGAGCTGCCCGAGGACAAGCCGCGGCACCTGCTGGGCATCTCCGAGCCGGACGACATCTTCACGGCCATCGAAAACGGCGCCGACACCTTCGACTGCGTTTCGCCCACCCGCGTGGCCCGCACCTCCGCTTTTTACACCCCGGACGGGCGCTTCAACGTCTCCGGCGCCAAGTACAAGCGCGACTTCACGCCGCTGGTGGAGGGCTGCGACTGCTATGCGTGCGCCAACTACACGCGCGCCTACATCCACCACCTGTTCAAGGCCAAGGAGATGGTTGCGGCCACGCTCGTCTCCATCCACAACGAACGCTTTGTGGTGAAAATGGTGGACGACGCCCGGCTGGCCATTGAGGACGGCACGTTCTTCGAATTCAAGGCCGAGACGCTGCGCCGGTACTATCCGGCGCGGTAGCGGCTAGGCCAGCACGCGCAGCTTGGAAGCGGTGCGGCCAAACAGTGCATGGTCGGCCGACACCCGGCCGGGACCGACCAGCGCGACTGCCGCCGCCGCTGCAGCCAGCAGCAGCACCAGCTCAAAGCCGCCCTTGTCCACGAACACGCCGGCCGTGGCATGGACCAGGACGAAGGCGCCGATCATTTCCAGGCACAGCAGTGCGGCAAAGGGCCGGGACAGGATGCCCAGGATCAGGGCAATGCCGCCGACGAGTTCCAGCGTGGCAACGACGGGGGCCACCAGGTCCGCGGCCGGGACGCCCATCTGGGCAAAGGAGCCCTGGGTGCCGGCAATGGTGAACTGGGCGTATTTCTGCCAGCCGTGGGCGGCAAAAAGGAAGCCGACAACAATGCGCAGGACGGTGCGGGCGGTAGTGGTCAGTGCGGGGTTGTTCATGGAATTCTTCACCGTTTCGGGGTCGTGGGACGGCCTTGGGGAACAGGCAGCAGGCATCAATTGATTGAAGCTTCAATGAAAGCATTTCATAAATTAAGTTGAAGCGTCAATTAATTGTGTCGCCGGCACCCGCAGCGCCTCCGGCGGCTGCCTCCGACCGGGCTAGGCGGCGTACGTCGGTTCGTGCCGCTTGAACCAGCCGATCACCAGCGTGGTGACCGGGACCAGCAGGTACTGCACGCCCACCTTGTACAGGAACCCCACCACCACGTAGTTGGCGAACATGCCAAAGCCCACAATGCCGATCACCGGCGCGGCAATGGTGCAGAAGATGAGCGTGTCGATGAATTCGCCCACGCCGCTGGAACCCATGAGCCGCATCCACAGCTTCCGCTCCCCCTGGCGGGCCTTGAGCCGGACCATGATGAGCGAGTTGATGGTCTGCCCGGCCAGGAACGCGAGCAGGCTGGCCAGCACGATCTGCGGCACCGGGCCCAGCGCCTCCACGAGGGCGTGCTGCTTTGCGATGCCGTAGTCGTCCGTGAAGCCGGGCAGGGCGATGATCACCCAGTAGCTCAGCGACGCGAAAACTGACAGGGCAAAGGTGGTGAAAATGGCCTTGCGCGCCATCTTGAAGCCGTAGATCTCGCTGATCACGTCGCCAAGGATGTAGGCGAACGGGAACAGGAAGAAGCCGCCGTCGGTCACGATCGGGCCAAACTGCACGCCCTTGGACGCGCCAATGTTGGAGAGGATCACGATGACGGCCATGCTGGCCAGCAGGATGCCGTAGTAGCGGCTTCCGACGTCGGCAAAGCGCGGCCGGGCGGAAGGTTTGCCCGCAGCACCGGGGCTGGTTTCGGGCGTGGCGGCATTGTTTTGCAGCGGGGGCATGGCAGGCAGTCTCATATCCGTAGGCAAGTGGTTCGCCCAGCCACCACCTGCGCGAGGGGCGGCCGGCTGTATTATCACTGGGCCCGTCAGCACCCGGGCCATCCCCAATTCTGTCATGCCCCGTCCGGGGCCGCACCGGCCGGGCCGCGCGGGCGCGGAGGCCGGGCCGGGCCCGCCGGGCGCCCGCGCGGCCGGCCGCCTCAGGGCTGGTGCGCCAGCATGAGCCTTTCGTTCTCGGCAAAGCACGCCGCCGTGTGCTCATTGAAGGCGGCACAGTGGCGGCCCACCAGGGCTTTCACGGCATTCGCGATCCGTTCCGTCTCGGCCGGCTGGCCGGCGCGGATGGTCCCGCCCGCGTCCACCACCACGTAGCCCCACTCGTACAGGGCGTCACAGCCCAGGGCACAGGTGAGCATGGCACTGGCGGCATAATCCAGGCGTTCCGCTTCGGAAGTGTTCGGCCTCGGCTTGATGTACCCGGCGATGAGCAGCCGCGCAGGCAGTTCCTCGCCGCAGATGGCGCACGGCGCCTTCAGCCGCCCGCGCAGCAGGTTCTTGCGCAGGTAGCCCTGTTCGAGCCTGATGGTGGTGAGTGTTTGTTCGTCCGGCTCGTCGGCACCCCAGACGCTGCCGGGCAGCCCGCGCAGGCTCCCCGCGGACGACTGCGGCGCGGTCACGCCGCACTCCTCCAGCAGCGCCTGCCCCTCCTCTTCCGACAGGGCCGTAATGTACCTCTGGCGGGGTTTGCCGGCAGCGTTCAGCGGCCCCGGGCTGCGGACGGCGACGAGCTCGGCTGCGCGGTCCCGGTGCACCCGAAGGCCTTCTGCCAGCGGGGTGGTGCGCACCAGCCAGCCGTCGGCGCCTTCGCCCAGCTGTTCCTCATAACCGCCGGGCCGGGGCGCTTCCTGCCATTCTTCAGTGACGACGCTCACGGCCCGGACGTACGGACCAAAGTAGTTGAACACCACGTCGCCGCGGCGCATTTCCTTCAGGTGGACCCTGTCACCCGGGAGGACGCCGCCGGGCCCGGGACAATTCCATAACGTCCCCTCCGTGATGGCTTGTTCATAGTTGCGGCCATGGCTGGCCCACCAGTACTGCATTTGTAGTCTCCTTGCGTGGACTTCGCTTGCGTGCAAAATCAGCCTAACGTGGCAATCCTGCGCCACGAAAGATGACCTGCGACGCCGGTCCGCACCGTGGGAGCTGCTGCCCGCCCGGCCCGGCCGGCAGTCAGGGCGTGAAGCTGAGGATGTCCGCCACCTTGGCCCAGCCGCCGGCAGCGGCCAGGCGCGCGGCCTGTTCATCGCCGGCCACCAGGTAGAGCACGTCGGCGCCATGCAGGAAGGCTTCGTCCCCCAGGGAGGCGATCATGACGGCCTCCAGCGCCGCTTCCATGCCTGCGCCTTCGGGGTCCACATGCAGCCCGCCCAGGACGGCCAGCCCCTCCGCCACCTTGACGCGCCCGCCGGCCACCGGCCGGTCGAACAAGGCGACCTCAACGGCGTCGTAGTTCTCCAGCGGCACCTCCGCCAGGTTGGTGTTCGGTGGCATGTGCGGGACCAGGTCAAGGTCGTCGGTCAGCGCCGAGAGCAGGACGGCGGTGCCGGTTTCCCTCAGGTGCGCCCCGGCGGCGAACCCCCGCGCCGCAGCAACATCCTCGGTCACCAGGTGCACCGTGCCGCCCTGGGGTGCCGCGCCGCCGCCAACGGGCCACGCGAGGATTTGTTCCGCGGCCGGATCGTCCAGCCCGCGGATGGCCGCCCAGGCGGGGCCCCACACTGTCAATGTTTCCTGCCAATGCGCCATGAGTCCTCATCCTTCGCGTCAATGCATCCGTGGCCATGTGCCGGTGCGGGCGGTCCGGGAAGGGCTGCGGGTCCGGCCAATCCAGCATAGGCACACGGCGCGCCGGCGCCAGACCAGACAGGCAGTGGGTGCGGCGGCGTCAGGTGCCGATCTGGGTCCGGACCGCGTACAGCTCGGGGAAAAACGTCAGGTCCAGGGCCCGCTGCAGGAAGCCGACGCCGGAGGAGCCGCCCGTCCCGGCCTTCATCCCGATGATCCGCTTGACCGTGGCCACGTGCCGGAAGCGCCACAGCTGGAAGTTGTCCTCCAGGTCCACCAGTTCCTCGCAGGCCTCGTACAGGTCCCAGTACTCGTCCGGCTGTTCGTAGACCACGCGGACGGCATCCACCACTGCGGGGTTGAACACGTGCGCCTTGGTCAGGTCCCGCTTCAGCAGTTCCGGGGGGATCGCCAGGCCGCGGCGCAGGAGCAGGGCCAGGAATTCGTCGTAGATGCTGGTTTGCCGCAGGATCTCCGCCAGCATGGCCCGCGCCGGCGGGTTCGCCTCAAAGACCTTCAGCATGCCGGCGTTCTTGTTGCCCAGCATGAACTCCACGGCCCGGTACTGGTACGACTGGAACCCCGATGCCGATCCCAGGTCCCCGCGGAACTGGGCGTATTCGCTGGGCGTCAGGGTGGCCAGGATGCTCCACTGTTCGGTCAGCGACCGCTGGATGTGCTTGATCCGGGCCACGCCCTTCATGGCCGGACGCAGGTTGTCCGCGGCAAGCTGGATGCGCACGGCCCGCAGTTCGTGCAGCATCAGCTTCAGCCAGAGCTCGGAGGTCTGGTGCTGGATGATGAACAGCATTTCGTCGTGGTGGCTGCTGACCGGCTGCTGGGCGCTGAGCAGGGTGTCCAGCGCCAGGTAGCTGCCGTAGCTCATCTTGTCGCTGAAATCCGTCTCAATGCCGGCTTCAATCTTCCGGGTGTTCTGTGGCATGGCCGTTCCCCTTCACAAAGCGGTTGGAACACACACTACGCCCGTGCCAGCAGCCCCAGCACCAGTTCCCGGCACACCGCCCAGGCGTTGCCGGCCGGGTCGATCAGGCTGAAGTGGTCGCCCGGCACGGGGATGAACTCCGCCTTGCCGCCGGCCGCCACCGCGGCGTCAACGTAACTCTGGCTTTGGGAGGCGGGGACGTCGTCGTCGTTCTCCGCGTGGACGGCGTACACCGGGACGGGCAGGGGGACGGCAGCCAGGGGGTCGGCACGGGAGACGTCCGGGCCCAGCAGGGCCGTCACCGCGTTGTTGCTCAGCCCCAGTTCCTGCGCCCGGGCCAGGTTGAGCAGCCCCGACTGGCTCACGACGCCGCACACCGCCACCGCGGGCCCGGCACCCACCGCCGTGGCCGGGAAGGCGGCGCGTCCGGCCGCCCACACGGCCAGCTGCCCGCCGGCCGAATGGCCCACGATGGCCACGCGCGCAAGGTCCAGGCCGTGGTCCGCGGCGGCCGGCACCAAGGCGTCGATGCCGGCCGCCACGTCCAGGAACGTTTCGGGCCAGCCGCCGCCGTTGCCCATGCGCCGGTATTCCAGGTTCCAGGCCGCAACCCCGTGCCCGGCCAGGTCGCGGGCCAGCGGGGCGCCCAGCCCGGCGTCGTAGGCGCTGCGCCAGTAGCCGCCGTGGACCACCACGGCCACGCCGGCCTGGCGCGGCCGCTTGGGCAGATACAGCTCGGCCCATTGGTCAGGCCCGGGGCCATAGGCGTACCGCTGCGGTGTCATGGTCCACAGCGTACCGTTGTGCGCGGCGGGCGGCTTTTATTATGCGCCGGACCCGCTGCGGGTTTGGCGCCAGTGGACAAGATGCGCCGGACCCGGCCCCGGTCCGGCGCATAAGCGAAGCGGACCCGCCATATGCGCAATACTGCCGGGCGGATTCGGCGCATAACAGCGGGCATACGCGAACGCCGGCCACGTTCCGGTGCCTGCGGCTTGCCCACCGGGCCCGCCGGTGCGTGGTGCGCATAAGCTGGAGGCCCGAAGTTTATGCGCAGTGCCGGCAAGGTGTTTTGCGCATAACGGCGGGCTGCTTTTAGTATGCGCCGGACCCGCTGCGGGTTTGGCGCCAGTGGACAAGATGCGCCGAACCCGGCCCCGGTCCGGCGCATAAGCGCACCGGGGCCGGCACAGGACAGAACCAGACCCGAAAGTTGGAGAACCAGATGAAGGCCATGAGTTACGCGCGCTACGGCGGCACCGAAGTCCTCGAACAAACCAACCTGCCCGCCCCGAAGGTGTCCCCCGGATCCGTGCTCATCCGGGTCAAGGCGGCGGCCGTCAACCCCGTGGACTGGAAGGTCATGGCCGGCTACCTGGACCCCATCATGGACGTGGTATTCCCGGTGGTTCCGGGCTGGGACGTGGCCGGGGTGGTGGAGGCCGTCGGCCTGGACACGCCGGAGTTCGCGGTGGGCGACGAGGTGTATTCGTATGGGCGCCGCGACACCGTGCACGGCGGCACCTTCGCCGAATTCGTGGCCCTGCCCGCCGCGGCTGTCGCCCGGAAGCCGGCGTCGCTGGGCTGGGAACAGGCTGCCGGACTGCCCCTGACCGGGCTCACCGCGCTTCGCACGCTGGACGCGCTCCGGATCGGGGCGGGAGACGTCCTCCTCATCCACAACGGCGCCGGCGGGGTGGGCCGCATGGCCATCCAGCTGGCCGTGCACGCCGGGGCCCGGCCCCTAGCCACGGCCTCCGCCAAAAACCATGCGCGGCTGCGTGAACTTGGCGCCGAACCGGTGGAATACGGCGACGGGCTGGCGGACCGCGTCCGGGCCCTGGCCCCCGACGGCGTGGACGCCGTGGCGGACTTTGCCGGCGCCGCCCTGGAGGCGACACTGGCCGTGCTTAAACCCGGCGGCCGCCACGCCTCCATTGCCGACGCCTCCGTTTCCAGCCACGGCGGCCGTTACGTCTGGGTCCGGCCCGACGGCCCCGGACTGGACCGGCTCAGCGCGCTCGCCGACGCCGGCACACTGGCCGTTGACGTCGCGGCCAGCTATCCGATGGAACAAGCCGCCGCGGCGTTCGAGGACAGCATGTCCGGTCACGGCGGGGGAAAGATCGTGCTGACCGCCTTCAGCAAATAGCCCGTACCGGATGCAGAAAACGCCCCGAAAGCTGCAACCACCGCGACCCACCTGCAAACGGCGGGACGGATAGGGTGGAGGCATGACAGACCACGGCGGCCCGTCCCCGGAGGCGGGAAAAGTGCGGCAGTTCACGGTTGAGGCGCTGTTGTTTGACCTGGACGGGACCCTGATCGATTCCACGGGGGCCACCGAACGGGCGTGGCGGCACTGGGGCGAACTGATGGGGCTGGCGGGTTTTTCCTACGGCAGCCATGGCGTGCCGGCGCAGGCGCTCGTCGAACGGCACCTGGAGGCGGACCGCCAGGCGGAGGGCTTCGAGCTGATCAAGGCCCTGGAAACCGCGGACACGGAAGGGATCGTGTACAAGCCCGGCGCCGCGGAACTGCTGGCGTCGCTCCCCGCCGGGGCGTGGACCATCGTCACCTCCTGCACGCGCGGCCTGGCCGAGGCGCGCATGGCCGCAGCCGGGCTGGCCGCCCCGGCCCACCTGGTCACGGCCGACCAGGTCACCAGCGGCAAGCCGCACCCGGAGCCGTTCCTGCTCGGCGCTGCCCGGCTCGGTGCCGACATCCGGCGCACCCTGGTGGTGGAGGACGCCCCGGCCGGCCTGGCCTCCGGCCGCGCGGCCGGCGCCGTGACGCTGGCGGTGGCCGGCACCTCCGAAGCGGGCGGGCTTGACGCCCGCTATGTGGTGGGCAGCCTGTCGGAGGTCTCCGCCGAGGTGCTGCCCGACGGCCGGATCGGGCTCACCCTGCAGGAGCCGTGACGCTCCGCGGACCTTACAGTCGTCCGGCCTCGTGCACGCGCAGCTGCATCAGCGCCAGGTCAAGGAGCGGGACCTCCAGGCCCAGGACGTGGGCCCGGCGGGCAAAATCGCCCAGGATGTGTTCGGCCTCGTTGGGCAGACCGGCCGTCATGTCCCGGTACAGGGAAGAGGTGAAGGCGGAACCCGGCTGGGCCAGGAACGCGAGTGCCTCGGCAGTGACGGGGTCGGGCACGGGGAAACCGGCCTCGGTGGAGACGGCAACGGCCTCAGCCAGGGCTGCGTACACAAACTCCGTGCCGCCCGGTACGGAGACGACGTCGCCGACGGGCCCGCGCATCAGGCACGTCACCACGCCGGCCGTGGCGATGAACACCCATTTGTGCCACATGGCCGCGAGCGCGTCCGGCACGGCCCGGGCAGTGTAGCCAGGGACGTCGATCCCGGCCAGGATCCGCCGGACCCGGTCCGTCGGCCCGCCGTGCAACTCACCCACGGACCACTCGGCGAGGGGCCCCAGCTGGCGGATGCCGCCGTCGTCGTCCAGGGTGGCCAGCACCTTGACCACGCTGCCCAGCACCTTGTCCGCGCCAAAGGCCGCCGTGAGCGCATCGAGGTGCGCCATGCCGTTGAGGAACGGGATGATGGCGGTGTCCGGGCCCACCGCCGGGGCCAGGTCGGCGATCGCGGCGGGGAGTCCGGCCGCCTTGACGGTGACGACGACGACGTCGAACGGCCCGCCCAGCTGCCCTGCCGCCACGAGCTGCGGTTCGATCCGCTGGTCCTGGCCCAGCCCCGTGATCCGCAGGCCCCGCTCGCGCAGCACCGCGGCCCGGCCCTCGCGGACCAGGAACGTCACGTCGCGCCCGGCCTGGGCAAGGCGTGCACCAAAGTAGCCGCCGGTCGCGCCGGCCCCCACCACCAGAAATCTCATGCCATCCCTTTTCTGCGTCTGCGGTGCCTGAGGTACTCATGCCAGGTCAGCACCACGATCAGGATATCGAACACGGTCAGCGACAGGAGCCCGATCGACGGGGTGCGGGTGAGCTGGTAGAGCTGGTACAGGATGAAGATGGCCAGCACCACGATCATCCACGGGTAGGCCCACAGCGCGTCCATCAACAGGGCCGTCACCAGGACCACCTTGACGATGCCGTGGGCCAGCAGGTACAGCGCAGTGAAGAGGACGACGTGGCTGGTCAGGCCCTCGGCGCCATGCAGGATGTGCGTGGCCAGGAAGTCGTTGGGATCCTCCGTCAGCTCCGGCTGGGTGACCAGGACGGCCAGCCGGTTGATCTGGGCCGGGGCCACGAAAAGCAGGAGCACCCCGCCCACCAGCTCCAGGACGCCGTCAAGGCCCTTGAGGATGATGCCGATGGCGAAGAACCTGTCCCACCAGTCCGTAAATTTCAGTAACGCCACGCAACCTCCCAACCACGGCCTTTTGTGGAGCGTAGCACCGTCACCCGCGCGGACCTTGGACCGGCCCCGGGTCGGGAGCTTGGCCCGGGGCCGGTCCGGGTGCCACACCGGGCGTGGGGTCCGCCGTCCGCCACGGTGTGCCGAGCGTCTCCACGGCGTAATCCAGCAGGGCGCGGGCCCGCGGGTTCAAGGTGAGGTTGCCGGGCCAGATGCCCGCCATGGTGGTCTGGCTCGACGGCGGCATGAGCGGGCGCACCGCCACGGGACGGCCCTCCAGGCTGACGGGTGCCCAATTGGGGCGGGCCATGAGCAGTCCGTAGCCCAGGCCGCGGCCCACCAGCGCCTGGACCAGGATGATCTGCGGCATGTTCGCCACGATTCTGGGCCGGAGCCCGCGTTCGGCAAAGGCCCGGTGGGTGTTGGCCGTGCTGGGGCTGGCGTCGTACATGATCAGCGGTTCGTCGGCCAGCTGGGCCAGGTCCACCGTGTCCTGCCGCGCCAGGGGATGGTCAATGGGCAGCACCGCCTGCAGCTCGGTCTCGTAGATGGTCTGCCGTGCGAACCCCGTGGGCAGTTCCATGTCGTAGACGATGGCCAGGTCCAGCCGGCCGTTTTGCAGCGCGGGCAGCAGATCGTCGTGCGTCCCCACCACCACCTCCACGGAGACCCCGGGATGCTGCCTGGGAAATCCGTCCAGGATGGCCGGCAGCACACTCGCGGCGAAGCTGGCAAAGCACCCCAGCTTCACCGGCCCCTTCAGCTCCCCCGACGCGCCGCTCATTTCGGCCAGCAGGTCCTCGGCACCGCCGAGCAGTTCCCGGGCCCTGACGGCAAAGTACTCTCCCGCAGGGGTCAGGTGCAGGCCCTTGGACTTGCGGCGGATACACAACTGTTCACCCACGGAGCCCTCCAGCCGCGTAATGGCCTGGGACAGCGCGGATTCGGAGAAGTGCAGGGACGCGGCCGCCTCGCTGAGGGTCGGAAAGTCCGTGAGCGCAACAAACAGCTCCAGCTGGCGAAAGGTGAACCTGGCCACCACACCTTCTTTCATTTAACCGAATTATTATGGCTGGTTTCATAAGTTTACTCACGGAAGATTTGCTGTGACACTAGTTACATCCCTCAGCACCGCACCGCCGGCCCATGCGCACCTGCGCGCCGGGCAGGCCGGGCGCCCTGACCAGAATCAAGGACACCACCATGAGCAACACACCAGTCGCCGACACACGGCGCACACAGCGGCGCGTCGCATTTGCGACCCTCATCGGCACCACCGTCGAGTGGTACGACTATTTCATTTATGCCACGGCCGCGGGCCTGGTGTTCGCCCACCTGTTCTTTGAACCCGCCGGCGCCAAGATCGGCCTGCTGCTCGCCTTCGCCTCCGTGGGCATCAGCTTCCTGTTCCGCCCGCTCGGCGCCTTCCTGGCCGGCCACTTTGGCGACAGGATCGGCCGCCGCGCCATGCTGGTGCTGACGCTTTTGCTGATGGGCCTGAGCACCATGCTGATCGGCCTGCTGCCCACCTTTGACTCGGTCGGCGTGCTGGCACCGGTCCTGCTGCTCCTCCTGCGCATCCTCCAGGGTGTCTCGGCAGGCGGGGAATGGGGCGGCGCCGTCCTGATGGCCGTCGAACACGCGCCCGCCACCAAGCGCGGCCGGGCCGGCTCGTTCCCGCAGCTCGGCGTTCCGCTGGGCCTGCTGCTGGCCTCCGGTGTCACGGCCCTGATGACCGGCGTCATTGCCCCGGGCGATGCGTTCCTGGCCTGGGGCTGGCGCATCCCGTTCCTGCTCAGCTTCGTCCTGATCGCCGTGGGCTACTTCGTGCGCCGCGCGGTGGAGGAAAGCCCCGTCTTCCTGGAAATCGCCGAAAAGAAGAAGCAGCCCAAGGTGCCCGTCGTGGAGCTGTTCCGCAAGCACTGGCTCCTGGTCATCCTCGCGGCCCTGGTCTTCGTTGGCAACAACGCCGCCGGCTACATGGCCACGGGCGGCTTCATTCCCAGCTACGCCACCAACCCCGACGGCGTCGTTGGCCTGGGCAAGACCCCCGTGCTGATCGCCATGACCTTTGCCGCCGCAATGTGGCTCATCTTCACGGTGCTGGCCGGCGGCATGGCGGACAGGATCGGGCGCAAGCGCACCTACGTGGTCGGCTATGTCGCCATGGCCCTGACCGTGTTCCCGCTGTTCCTGCTTATCAACACCGGCCAGCTTTGGGCCCTGTACCTGGCGCTGCTGCTGCTCACCTTCGGCCTGGGCCTCACCTACGGCCCGCAGGCTGCCTGGTACAGCGAAATCTTCCCGGCCTCGGTCCGCTTCTCCGGTGTCTCCATCTCCTACGCCATCGGCGCCATCCTGGGCGGGGCGTTCTCCCCCATGATCGCCCAGTGGCTGCTGCAGACCACCGGCACCAGCGTCGCCATCTCCAGCTACCTGCTGCTGACCACGCTGATCGGGCTGGCGGCGGTCCTGATGCTCAAGGACCGTTCCGGGATCGACCTCAGCATCACCAACCAGGCCGGGCAGGAGGTCGGCGCCACCATCTTCGACAAGCGCGTGCCTGTGGCAGGCGTGGCCCCCGTGCAGGCCTAGGCGTCACACCCCGTACGACGGCGGCACCCACCTTGCGTGGGTGCCGCCGTCGTTCGTTGTGGCCGGCCGGGGCGACGGACGGGGTTGCCTACAGGGACAGGCTGATGCCGCCGTCGTCGCCGTGGAGATGCGTGCGCAGGTATTCGCCGAGGACGGCGGCACCAAGGTCGCCGGCGTCGGGCGCCACCACGCGCCCGCCAATCCGCCGGGCCATGCCGGCCACGAACCGCTCCAGGCCGGGGTCGTCGCCGAGGCGGAAGAACGTCACCTGCGTGCCCGCCCGGCCCAGGCGGTCGAGCTCGGCGACAGTGGCGGCGATGGTCTGCCCGTCCGGGGGCCAGGAAAACCACGGCTCGCCGTCCGGCATCAGGTGCGCGGTGGGTTCGCCGTCGGTCACCACAAGCAGGACCGGCTGCAGGGACCGGTGCTGGTGGAAAAAACGCCCGGCCAGCAGCAGCCCGTGGTGCAGGTTGGTCCCTTGTTCCCGGTCCGCCGGCAGTGCCGTGAGCGCCTCGATGTCCATGGACTGGGCGCGCAGGCCGAAGGTGACCAGCTGCAGCCGGTCGCCGCGGAAGCGGGTGGAGACAAGGTGGTGCAGGGCCAGGGCGGTGCGTTTCATGGGCACCCACCGCCCCTCGGCGGCCATGGAGAAGGACACGTCGGCCAGCAGCACGACGGCGGCCCGCGTGCGCGCCTCCGTCTCCGCGACTTCGATGTCGCCCACCGCCAGGCGCAGGCCGTCGGCCGGGTTGCCGCCGTCGGCCGCGGTTCGGGTGATGGCGTTGGTGAGGGTGCGCGTGACGTCCCACGGCTCGGCGTCGCCGAACTGCCAGGCGCGGCTGGAGCCGGCGGGCTCCCCCGCGGCGCCGGCCGCCCGTGTGTCCCTTGCCCCCGTCCGGTGGGAGAGCTGGCGGGCGGTGTCGCGCAGCAGCGACTTCCCCAGCCGCCGCATGGCCTGGGGCGAGAGACGCAGGTCGCCGTCCGCCCCGCGCCGCAGGTAGCCGCCGTCCTGCATGGCCCGCTCGATGTCCGCCAGGGTGCGGGCCGACACTGCTGCGTCCGGGCCGAGCTGGCGGGCCAGCGCGTCCAGGTCAAGGTCGTCCAGGGTTGAGCCGTGGTAGGACTGGGCGAGCTGTTCGGCCAGCCCGTCAAGCTCGGCCAGGTCCTGGAGCACGCCGGTGCCGTCGCCCAGCCCCAGCCCTTCCCGGCCCTGGAATTGTTCGGAGCCGGACCAGTCCTCCCCCGGCCGCAGGGCCTGGAGGTTGGCATCAAGGGCATCCAGCTGGGACATGAGTGCCGGGGAGCCGAAGGCCTGGGCGGAAAGCCTCATGAGCTCCTCGCGCTGTTCGGCGGACATGGACTGCATGAGCCGCTGGGCGGCGGCCGCCCGCCGGGCCAGCACGTCAATGAGCTCGTCCACGGATTGCGGGTTTTCCGGGAAGAAGCCGCCGTGCCGGGCCATGAACCCCTGAAAGTCCTCCGCGGTGTCCTCCCCGCGCCGGTGCGCCTCCAGCAGTTCGTTGAGCTCGCGCAGCATCACCTCCACGGCCTCGCGGTCCTCGGCCGTGGCACCTTCCAGCGCCTGCTTCATCCCGGCGAAGCGCTGGTCCAGGAGCTCGCGGCCCAGCAGGTCCTTGATCCGCTCGTAGGCCTCCTGGGCCTCACGGGACTGCCAGTCGTAGGAGGCGAGCTCGTTGACGGCGGCCGCCGTGGACGGGGGCAGGTTTTCCAGCTGCATTTCCCGGAACGCCCGGTCCGTGTCGTCCATGGCGGCGTCGCGAGCCAGCTGCTTGCGTTCGGCGAGGACGGCGTCGTCGAGCAGCCTGCGCACCTCTTCCAGGGTGCCGTCGAGCCGGTGCCGGTTGAGCAGTTCACGGCGGCGCTGCTGGACGCGGCCGGCGAGCTGGTCCAGCCCCGGCCTGTTCCGGCTCCCGCGCCGCAGGTACTCTCGCAAGGCACGCCGCGGGGAATAACCCGCCATGACGTCCTCCGCCACGGCGTCGAGTGCTTCGGCGAGGTCCACCGGTGGCGCCAGCGGATCGGGGCCGCCGGTGTAGCGGCCGTACCGGGAACTGTGTTGGTGGGTGGCCATGGGGCCTCCTTACCCGTAAACCGTCTCCCCGCCGCCGGACTCCTTGGAGATCCGCCGGGCCAGGAAGAGCCCTTCCAGTGCCAGCTCAATGGCGGCGGCCCGCTGCCCGTCATTGCCGGCCTTGAGGTGGCTGCCGATCGTCTCGTACAGCCCGGAACCGTCCAGGCCGGGCAGGTTGTCCAGGAACTCGCGCGCCGTGACGTCCTCCCCCGTGGTCACTGTCACCTGCCCGTCGAACGCGGCCACCAGCGGGCCGAAGTCGATGCCGCGGTAGTGCTCACGGACGGCTTCGGCGGTGGCTGTGCGCAGCAGGTGGTCCAGGATGTCCCGCTCGCGCCCCTCCTCGCCGGATTCAAACTCCAGCTTGCCGGAGAGGACGTCCACCGCGCTTTCCAGGTCGACGATGCGGGCCACCGGTATTGCCTCCCCGCGGACTGCGGCCCGGCGCAGCGCCGCCGCGGCGACGGTCTCGGCGCCGGCAATGCCGAACCTCGCCGAAACGCCGGAACTTTGGTTGATGGCCGGGGACTGCCGCAGCGCCCGGGTGTAGCGGGCCAGGATTTCCAGGAGCACGGGCGGCACGTCTGCCACCAGCTTCCCCTCCTGCTTGATGACGGCCACCTCGTCATCAAGCTCCAACGGGTAGTGGGTGCGGATCTCGGCGCCGAAGCGGTCCTTCAGCGGTGTGATGATCCGCCCGCGGTTCGTGTAGTCCTCGGGGTTGGCGGAGGCCACCACCAGCACGTCCAGCGGCAGGCGGAGCACGTAGCCGCGGATCTGGATGTCGCGTTCCTCCATCACGTTCAGCAGCGCCACCTGGATGCGCTCGGCCAGGTCGGGCAGTTCGTTGATGCCCACAATGCCGCGGTTGGCGCGCGGGACCAGTCCGTAGTGGATGGTTTCCGGGTCCCCCAGCCGCCGGCCCTCCGCCACGCGCATGGGGTCGACGTCGCCGATGAGGTCGGCCACGGACGTGTCCGGGGTGGCGAGCTTCTCCACGTAGCGTTCGCTGCGGTGGCGCCAGGCCACCGGCAGGCTGTCCCCTTCCGCACGTACCCGGGCCCAGGATCCGGCGGTAATCGGCTCATAAGGGTGTTCGTTCAGTTCCGAGCCCTCAATGACGGGCGACCATTCGTCCAGCAGCCCGGACAGGGTGCGCAGGATCCGGGTCTTGCCCTGCCCGCGCTCGCCCAGGAGCACCACGTCGTGGCCGGCGAGCAGGGCCCGTTCCAGCTGCGGCAGGACGGTCTCGTCCAGGCCGTGGATGCCCGGCCAAGGGTCCCGGCCCGCCGCGAGGGCGGCGAGCAGGTTTTCGCGCAGCTCCTGGCGCAGCTCCTTGAGCACGTGCCCGGCGGCCCGCAGTTCACCAACGGTGGAGATGTCTGGACGATCACTCACACCTCCACCGTAGACCCCCTCCCGCCCCCGAATCGAGACTCCGGCGGGGTTCGTCGGGCGGAAAGTGGCGCTGGCCCCGACGCCCGGGCCCGCGCCGCCATCACTCCGCGGCTCCCCACATCCCTCGCAGGTTCGGGCGGGACCCCTGCCGCTACGCTTAGTCCTGATGAGTGCCTTGACAGCCCCGGCACCGGCAGGCACCCTGCTCCTGCTGGTGCGCCACGGCGAAACGCCGACCACGGGCAAGGTGCTGCCCGGCCGAGCACCCGGCCTGCACCTCTCCGGCAACGGCCATGTCCAGGCCGAACGCCTGGCGGAGCGGCTTGCCGGACTGACGCTCGACGCCGTCCTTTCCTCCCCTTTGGAGCGTGCCCGCGAGACGGCGGCGCCCACCGCCGGCCGCCGGGGGCTGGAGGTGGTGGTGGACGCCGGGCTGACCGAATGCGACTTTGGGACCTGGACCGGTGCCGAGTTGGCCCAACTGGCCCGGCTGCCGGAATGGCAGGCCGTCCAGCACACGCCGTCGGCCTTCCGCTTTCCGGAGGGGGAAAGCTTCAGGGAGATGCAGGGGCGGATGGTGGGCACACTGGAACGCCTGTGCCGCGCCTACCCGGGCGGCGCCGTCGTCTGTGTCTCCCACGCGGACCCGATCAAGGCCGCCGTGGCCCACTTCCTGGGCACGCCGCTGGACCTTTTCCAGCGGATCGGCATCGACCCCGGATCGGTCTCGGCCGTCGCCCTCGCGGAGGGGCGTGCCCCGGCCGTGCTCACGGTCAATTCGACGCTGGAGCCGCTTGGCGCGCTGGGACCGCCATGACGGACGGGAACACCGTGTCCGGGCGGGAACTGGCGCTGCTGGAAGGCGGGGTCGTTGACCTGCTGGGGCGGGTGGTGAACAGCAGCAATGCCACGTTCCTGGTGCAGCTCTCCCGCGACGGGGATTCGGCCCTGGCGATCTACAAGCCGGAAGCCGGGGAGCGCCCCCTGGCCGATTTTGAACCGGGGCTGTACCGGCGCGAGCGCGCGGCCTACCTGCTCAGCGACTACCTGGGGTGGGGGATCGTGCCGCCAACGGTGGTGCGCGGGGACCCTCCGCTGGGGATCGGTTCCCTGCAGTGGTTCATTGAGGCCGACGCCGGCCAGCATTACTTCACGCTGTTCGCGGACGCGCCCGAGACCCATGCGGACCTGGCACGGATTGCCGTGTTTGACTGCCTCGCCAACAACACCGACCGCAAGGGCGGGCATGTGCTGCGCGGCCCGGACGGGCACATCTGGGGCATCGACAACGGGCTGTGCTTCGCCGCGGGGAACAAGCTGCGCACCGTGATCTGGGACTTCGCCGGTGATCCCATCCCGGCGGCGCTGCTGGCGGACATCGAGGCGCTGCTGGCGGACATCGAGGAACCCGCCGGGGGGCTCGCCGGGCTGGCCGGCCTGCTTGCCGACGGCGAACTTGCCGCCCTCGGCCGCCGCGCGCGGCGGCTGCTGCGCGCAGGCGTGCTGCCGGACGACGCCACCGGCATGCGCTACCCCTGGCCGCTGGTGTGAGCCGGGCATCCCCGCGAGCGCCGCATGATCCAGGCTGCCGCCATGGCCACGGCCAGCTCGAGGGCGATGATCCCCAGCATCGACGCCGACTGGGGCACCGAGCCGGACATGGGACCGCCGGCGCCCATCGACGCCGTGGGGCCCGTCGCCATGGAGCCCATCGCCATGCCGCCGTGGCCGGCCAGGGAACCGGGCGCCAGGAGCAGGACCGCGTGCACGGCAACCATGAGCAGGGACATGCCGAACAGCAGCCGTACGCCGCGGTCGTGGCCGCGCCGCCACACGGAGACGGCGCACGGCAGGCAGGCGGCAGCCATCAGGACCATGAGCGCGCTTTCCCACGGCATGGCGCGGTGCTCCCACCCCATCCACAGGTGCGCGCCCACAGAGGCCAGGGCGACGGCGGCGCACAGGCGGGCAGGAAACCCGGCCCACCGGTGCGCCGCGACGGCACGCCGCGCCGTCTTAGCAGTGGCAGTGGTCATCGCCGCCGGCCCCGACGTGGTGCCCGCCCGGCGTGCTCGCGGGCACGTCCAGCACGGGGCTGCGGTCGAAAAAGCCCTCGGGGCGCAGCTTGAAGCCCACCGAGTCGACGGGCATGATCGGCCAGTCCTCCACGCGCGGGAAGTGGGTCAGGCCGAAGGTGTGCCAGAGGACAATGTCCTGCCCGTCCAGCTCGCGGTCCGCGGCAACATAAGCGGGCAGCCCGGCGCCGCCGCCGTGCTGGTTCACGAAGTCGCCGGTCGGGTAGCGCTCGCCTTCCGCGTACTGCGTGACCCACAGGTCCTTCGTGGCAAAGGCGGCGCGCCGGGCCACGGAGGATTCCGGGTCGGCCAGCAGCATGGGCTGGCCCTGCGGGTGCAGCTTGTAGCCCACGGGCTCGCCGAGCCGGTTCAGGGACGTCGGGTTGGTCACCACCCACGTCCGGCCCGCCCGCATGTCGGCCTCGCGGACGGCGTCGGACTCCCTGGCCAGGACGGTGCGCCTGCGTGTGAACGCGTTGCCGCGCTCGTTGCCCTCTCCCATGGGCACGCGCACCACGTCCTCCTCCTCGACGCGGTTGGCCAGCCCGTCGAGGGCCATGTCCAGCCGGGCCCCGAAAAGGTGCTGGTGGTACGGCGCGCCCAGGCCGGGGGCCAGTTCGGAGGCGTAGGGGTAGCCCTTGCCCGGGTAGGCGCTGGTGAAGACGACGCCGGTGGCCTTGGCCTCGAACTCGATGGTGCCGTCCAGGTAGAGGTACCAGTAGAAGCCGTAGTCGTAGTTGCCGATGGTGGTGAAGAAGGAGACCACCAGGCGGCGGTTGCGGCGCGTGTAGTCGATCCCGGTCCACAGGTCCGAGTGCTTGGAGAGAATGGACCAGTCCTCCTCGTGCATGCAGATGCCGTTGCGGATTTCCCGGGGATTGCCGAAGGCGTCGGAGAGGACCGGGCTCAGGTACGTGATCTCGCCCAGGCAGTCGCAGCCCAGTTCCAGGGAGTTGGCGTACTGGCCCACGAGGTATTCGCCGGTGTCAAAGTAGTTCTGCCAGGACCGCACGGGGGACGGGTCGCCGTAGGGCACCACCATCTCGGCGATCGAGGCGCGTTTGATGATGGAGCGGCGCCGGCCGCCGTCGTCGAAGGCCAGGTTGTGCAGGACCACGCCTTCGCGTGCGTCGAATCCGACGTCCAGGCTCCACTTCTCCCATTCGATGTGGTTGCCGCCGGTGACCGTGAAGCTGGGGCCCTCGGGCTGGGTGATGCTGATGGGCTTTTGCGTTTCACGCAGCGGGCCGGTCAGCCCCGGGTCGGTGTAGTTGCCGTGCTCGGCAGGCACCGGGACCACGCCAAAGTCCAGCACGGCGTCGACGCTCTTGTTGGTGACGTCGACGTAGGCCACCAGGCCGTCCACGGGGTGGGCCCACGGGCTGTCCTCGGCAAAATCCTGGACAAACGCCAGGCCGCGCAGGATGCGGCGCCCCTTTTCCTCCGGGTACTCAAAAACGCCGGCGGAGAGCGGTGCAACGCGCACCGTGGCGACGTCGAGGTTCCGGGCCGCCAGGGCCGCCAGCCAGTCGGGGTCCCCGGCCAGGATGGACTCCACCACCTCGAACTCCTCCTCAAGCACGGGCAGCTCGCCGGTGGCGGCCGTGTCAAGTTCGACGGCGGATTCCACCGTTCCGCGGGTCACGGAGACCACCGCGTCCCTGGGCGCTGCGCCGGAGAGGTCGTGCAGGAACACCCGGAAGCGGCGGTTGGTTTCGGTGGCGCCGCGCGGCGGGTCCAGCAGGCCGAGGTAGGCGATGCGCGCGGACTCCCCCAGCAGCCCTGCGGCCCGGAGAATGTCCCGGACGGCGGTGATTTCGGCGGCGGTGGCCAGTGCGAGGGGGGCAGTCCCGACGTCGGTGGCGGCTGTCATGGCTTCTCTTTCCGTGGAAGGGCGGGCGGCGGGCCCGTTTTATTCTATGGTTGTAGATAATACGCACACGTAAGATGCATCACAAGGGGCCAGCCCCGTTTTGTTTGCCGCAACCGCCCGCCAGGAGAACTCCAGTGCCCAAGATCGTCGACCACGACCAACGCCGGCTTGAGCTGGTCGACGCCACCTGGCGGATCATTGCCCGGCACGGCATCGAGGGCGCCACCATGCGGGAAGTGGCGCTGGAGGCCGGCTTTGCCAACGGGGCACTCAAGCCCTACTTCCCGACCAAGGACGCGCTGCTCACCTTCGCCTTTGGCCACGTCTTCAACCGCACCAATGAACGCATTGCCGGCACCTCGGCCGGCAAGGTGGGGCTTGAGGCGCTGCGTGCCTTCTGCCAGGAAGTGCTGCCCCTGGACGAGGACCGCATCAACGAGGCCCGCATCGTCATCCCGTTCTGGCAAAAGGCCCTCACCGACCCCGCCAAGGCACAGCTGCACGAAACCTCCATGAACCAGTGGCGCGCCACCATGGAAAAACACCTGCACCAGGCGCGGGGCCGCGGCGAGGTCACCGCCGCGGCCGGCGACGAGGACATCGTCAACCAGCTCATGAGCATGCTGCTGGGGGCGCAGATCGTCGCAGCCATGTCCCCCGGGGAGCACCTGCCGGCCCAATTGAGCGAGGCCCTGGACGCCTACCTGCTGCTCCTGCGCGCGTGAGCGGCAGCTGGGACGAGCACGGCATGGGCGTGCTGCGGCTTCCCTCGGGCCGGCTTGTCCGGGGCCGGTCCCTGTTGCGGCCCCTCCCGGATGGCCTCCAACCGGATTTTGCGCTCTACCTCTTGGGACACCGGCCCCCGCAGGTCGCCTGGGAGAGCCGGTGGCTGCGCTGGCATGACCTTTGGCTGCCCACGGACCGCGCCGGGACCGTCGATGCCCTGCATGAGGCGTGGGACCGCGCAGCATCGGAGCGGGTGGAGGTTGCCTGCCTGGGAGGGCAGGGCCGCACCGGGACGGCGCTGGCCTGCCTGGCCGTGCTGGACGGCCTGCCCGCAGCCGACGCCGTCGCCTATGTCCGGGCCCACTACAACCGGCGGGCGGTGGAGACCCCCTGGCAGCGCCGCTTCGTGGCGCAGTTCACCTGAGCGCCGACGCGGGCCCGCCGAATGCGATCAGGCAGCATCCGACCCGTCACTTACGGCGGTTGTGAAGGGTCAAAGCCGCCATAAGTGACGGCTCGCACACGGACCCCGCCACCGGCGCCGTCCAAGAAATGCCGATACCCGACGCGACTGGTTGACCGGCCGGCCGGCGAAAGGTTTTTCGCCCGATGTCGAAAATAAGTGACAGGGGCCACATGGACCCGTACCATGATGACAAGCACTACCTGCCACCAAGGACTCCCATGAATTCCGCCCTCGACACCGCCGACGCCGTCCAAACCGCCGTCGCCGATTCCTTCGCCGCCTGGCACGACCTCGTCTCGGAATCGTTTGTTCCGCTGCATGTCCGTTCCGGGGACCCCGGCCACTTCCGCGGACAGCTGCGCTCGAGGCTGCTGGATGAGCTGGCCATCGTCGAGGTCACGGCCTCCGGGCACAGCGTCCACCGCACGCCGTCGCTCATCGCCAGCACGGACAGGCTGTACTACAAGCTCAACCTGCAGCTTTCCGGCACGGGGATCCTCGTCCAGGACCGGCGCGAGGCGGTGCTGCGCCCCGGCGACCTGGCCGTCTACGACACCCACCGCCCCTACACGCTCGCTTTCGAATCCGACTTCCGCACCCTGGTGCTCATGTTCCCGCACGACATCCTCGACCTGCCGTCCGGTGCCGTCGGCACGCTCACGGCCGTGCGCATGGCCGGCGACGAGGGGCTCGGGCGGATGATCAGCCCCTTCATGACGGAGCTCGCGGACAACCTGGACATCCTCTCCGGCCCCAGCGGCCACCGGCTGGCCCACAACACCATTGACCTGCTGGGCACCCTGCTCGCCGCGGAGCTGGACCGCCGCCCCGGGGGCGCCGGCAACCCGCACGAGGAACTGCTGGGACGGATCCGCCGGTTCATCGAGGCCAACCTCGGCGACCCCCTCCTGTCCCCCGCCGGCATTGCGGCCGCGCACTTCATCTCCACCCGCCACCTGCACAATGTGTTCCAGGAAGCGGGCACCACGGTGGCGCAGTGGATCCGCACGCGACGGCTGGAAAACTGCCGGCGCGAACTGCGCGACCCCCTCCAGGGGCACCGTTCGGTCAGCGCCATCGCGGCCCGCTGGGGTTTCGTGGACGCGGCGCACTTCAGCCGCATTTTCCGTGCCGCCTTTGGAGAGCCGCCCAGCAGCTACCGGCGCGCAGCCCCCGTCGCGGCGTAGGCACCCCCGGGGCCTGCCGGCCGGGACGGGCCGCCACGGCCGGCTTGTTCGCCCACGGTCAACCGGCGTTCACGCATAGACAAGACTTCCCCGGCGGCCCGGGCGAGACTGGGGATGACACGGCACGGCCCCGCCGCCCCTGGGCCCCAGACTCGAAGTGGAGCATTCATGGAAACGCAAACCGACATCCTGACCGCCATTGCACCGGCCGGCGGCGAGACCCGCACCATCCTGGACCCGGCCACGGGCGAGGCCGTGGGCCAGGCCCCGGTCCACACCGTGGCGGACCTGGACCGGGCCGTTGCGGCGGCCGCGGCCGCGCAGCCGGCCTGGGCGGCCCTGGGCCACGAGGCGCGCAGCGCCGCGCTGCTCAAGGCGGCCGACGCCGTCGAACGCCACGCCGAGGAACTCGCCCGGCTGCTCTCCCGTGAGCAGGGCAAGCCCCTCAACGGCCCCAACGCCCGCTTCGAGGTCGGCGCCTGCGCCGCGTGGCTGCGCGCCACCGCCGCCACCGCGCTGGAGGCCGAGACCGTCGTGGACGACGGCGAAACACACGCACAGATCCACTACCGCCCCATCGGCGTCGTCGGCGCGATCGGGCCGTGGAACTGGCCCATGATGATCACCGTCTGGCAAATCGCCCCGGCCCTGCGCATGGGCAACACCGTGGTGGTCAAGCCCTCCGAATACACGCCCCTGAGCGTGCTCGCCCTGGCCCGGGTGATCAACGCCGAACTGCCCACAGACGTCCTGCACGTCATCTCCGGCGGCCGCGACGTCGGCGCCCGCCTGGCCGAACACCCCGCCGTCGGCAAGGTCATGTTCACCGGCTCCACCGCCACGGGCAAGGCCATCATCCGCTCCTCCGCCGACACCATCAAGCGCCTCACCCTGGAACTGGGCGGCAACGACGCCGGGATCGTGCTCCCCGACGCGGACCCCAAGGCCATCGCCGAGGACCTGTTCTGGGGCGCGTTCATCAACACCGGCCAGACCTGCGCCGCGCTCAAGCGCCTCTACGTCCACACCGACATCTACGACGACCTCTGCCAGGCCCTGACCGACGTCGCCGCGGCCATGCCCATGGGCGTGGGCCTGGACGAGGCCAACGTGCTCGGGCCCCTGCAGAACAAGGCCCAGTTCGACATCGTCAGCGCCCTGGTCCAGGCCGCCAAGGACTCCGGCGCCCGTGTGCTGCTCGGGGGCAACCCCGACCCCGACCAGCCCGGCTACTTCTACCCGACCACGCTCGTGGCCGACATCGACAACGACAACCCGCTCGTGGCCCAGGAACAGTTCGGCCCCGCACTGCCGATCATCCGCTACGACACCATCGACGACGCCGTGTCCATGGCCAACGCCCTGGACGTGGGCCTGGGCGCCTCCGTCTGGTCCGCGGACCTGGACGCGGCCCGCGAGGTCGCCGCACGCATCCAGTCCGGCACCGTGTGGATCAACAAGCACGGCGCCGTGGACCCCCGCATCCCCTTCGGCGGCGCCAAGCAGTCCGGCTACGGCCTCGAATTCGGCGTTGAAGGCCTCAAGGCCCTCGGCGTCCCCCAGGTCATCAACGGCTAGGCACAAGCTCCGGACCACCCCAGCGACGGGACCGCAGGCACACTGTGGCTGCGGTCCCTTGGCCTGCCCCGGGCCATTGCAGCCGGCATTCCCCGGCGAGGCGTGCGTGCCGAACAACCCTGCACGGGAAGTCAAGCGCAATGCCGTGAACAACAAACGGGTGCCTGTGACAACTGACACACTCGAGATATCTTTATTCTCCCACTGGAGGTTTTAATGTCACACGAACGAACACTTCCCCCCACCGGCACCGTCGCCGGCAAGGGGCCCGGCACGGGGCTGAGCAAGCGCACGCTCGGTGTGCCCGCACTCGTCTTCATGATCATCGCCGCCTCTGCCCCGCTGACGGTGATTGGGGGCGGGGTGCCGAGCAACTTTGCGGTCAGTGCCAACCTCGGCGTCCCGCTGTCCTTCGTTTTGCTGGGCGTCTGCCTGGCACTGTTCGCCGTCGGCTATGCAGCCATGAGTTCGCACATCCGCAACGCCGGGGCGTTTTACGCCTACATTTCCCAAGGGCTGGGCCGTGCCACGGGCGTTGGCGCGTCATGGGTGGCACTGGTCTCCTACAACGCCATGCAGGTGGGCATCTATGGCCTGTTCGGCTTCGCCCTTGCGTCCTTCATCAACGGCAAGCTCGGCACCAACCTTCCCTGGTGGGCGGCCGCGCTTGTCGGCTTCGTGATCGTCGGCTGGCTCGGCGTGAACAAGGTGGACCTCTCAGCCAAGGTGATCGGCGTGCTGGTGGCCGGCGAATTCCTGGCGGTCATCGTCTTTGACGTGATCTCCTTCGCCGTCAGTCCCGAAGGTGTCAGCGGCGCCGGCCTGGCGCCGTCGGACCTGTTCACGGCCAGCATCGGCGCCGCCCTGTCGTTCAGCATGGCCGCCTTCATGGGCTTCGAGTCGGCTGCCATCTACAGCGAGGAGGCAAAGGACCCGAAACGCTCGATCGCACGGGCCACCTACATCGCCGTCGGCGTCATCTCGGTGTTCTACGCCGTGTCCTCGTGGGCCATGGTGATCGGCACCGGGCCAAGCCACATCATCGGCGAATCCCAGAAGCAGGGCCCGGACCTGCTCTTCAACTTCCTCACGGCCCATGGCGCGGTCATCGTCTCGGACATTGCCCAGGTCCTGTTCGTGACCAGCCTGCTGGCCGCCCTCATCGCCTTCCACAACGCCGTGGCCCGCTACACGTTCTCGCTCGGGCGTGAGCGCGTGATCCCGCGCGCACTCGCCCGGGTCAACTCCCGCCACGCCCCCGTGGCCGGCTCCCTGACCCAGTCCGCACTGGCGCTGGTCCTGCTGGCCATCTTTGCGATCGCCGGCACCGGTTCCGACCTTGGTCCGCTCTACCCCGTGCTGACGTTCTTCACGTGGCTGACGAACACCGGCGCGTTCGGCCTGGTGCTGCTGCTCGTGATGATCTCGGTGTCCGTCATCGGATACTTCCGCAAGCACAGGGGCGAATACTCCACATGGACCCGGCTCGTCGCACCTGCCCTGTCGGCCCTCACGCTGGGCACCGTGTTTGTGCTGATCGTGGTCAATTTCAACGTGCTGATCGGCTCCACCGGGTTCTCCCCGCTTTCCGTCATCCTCCCGGCGATCGTGGTGGTGCCCGGCGTCGCAGGACTGCTCTGGGGCCTGCGGCTAAAGACGTCGCGTCCCGACGTCTACCTCGGCATCGGCTACGGCGGTGCCCCGGATCTGGAAGACTGAGCGGCACAACTGCCCCGGGCGGCACGGCCTGCGCCGTGCCGCCCTTGCGCATTTTCGGCTCCGCCACGCTGAGGACCACACCTGGTTTGCACGCTCAGGCCGACGCCGTCGGCCTGGTCCCCATGACGCCCAGGGCCATCGTTTCCTCCAGCATCAGCTCCGTCAGCTGGCCCAAAAGCTGGGCGTGGCCGGTGTCGTCGGCCAGGTTGTCCAGCTCGTCCGGGTCGGACAGGAGGTCGTAGAGCTCGGTGGCGGCGGCCGTCCCGAAGTACCGGGTCAGGCGCGCGCGCCGCGTCAGGACCGAGCGGATGCGCACCGGCGCCGGAAGCCCCGGCAGCCCGAATGGCTGGTCCTCCTCAATGATCAATGCCTCACGGACGGCGTCCACGCTGCCCTCCAGCAGCGGCACCAAGGACTGTCCCTGAAGTCCGCGGAACGCCGCCGTCCCGGTCAGCTCCAGCAGGGTCGGCGCCAGGTCGGCGGTGCTGACAAGTGCGGCGGTGGAGCGCGGTGCCGTGCCGGGAACCCGGATGGTCAGGGGGACGTTGGTCACTGCCCGGTAGTGGGTGAAGTGTTTGAGCATCAGCCCGTGATCTCCCAGAAGGTCACCGTGGTCGCTCGTGAACAGGACGACCGTGTCGTCGTCGAGCCCCTGTGCGCTAAGGGCGCCCAGCACCCGGCCGATCTGCTCGTCCATGAGCGTGATCAAGCCATACTGGGCCGCGGCCGCATGCCGGTACTGGTCCTCGGTCACGGACCACGTCATGGTTGAATCGCTGCCCGGAGTTCCCCGGTGGTCGATAAGTGCCCTGATGTGTTCGGGCGACTTGCTGTGGTCCTGGTGGAAGCCCGCTGGCAGCGGGATGTCCTCCGGACTGTAGAGGTCCGCATACCCTGCCGGCGGTGAGAAGGGGTGGTGCGGGTCGGGAAACGACACAAACAGGAAGAAGGGCTCGTCCTCCCCGGCCAGGGCCCCGATGCGTTCGATGGCCTTGTCCGCCACATAGCTGCTCGGGTGCGCTTCGACGGGGACGGCCGTTTCATACACCTGTTCCCAGCCCGGGTACACCGTCACGGCGTTGCCGGCGCCGCCCAGCCGGCGCGGGTCCCAACCACGCCCGGCGGCCCAGTGGCGGTAGTGCCCGCCGGGATTGTCGCCGTGGCCCACCACCAGGTCCACGTGCTGGTAGCCGTAGTAATCCTTGGGCAGCTGCAGGAAGCCGGCCTCATGGTCGGACCGGTTTTCCCACCTGTCCCAGCCCGGTTCCCGGTCAAACTCGGCGGCATCGCGATGGTTCAGGCTCAGCAGCAGCGGGTCGGTCGCCTCGATCTCCGCCCGTTGGTCGTCCTCGAACGGCCACCCCATGTTTTGGTGGTGCAGCTTGCCGACGGCGGCCGTGTTGTAGCCATCCAGGGCCATGTTCCGCACCATGGTGCTGGCATTCGGATCCATCGTGATGCCGTTGCAGCGTGTGCCGTGTGCCGAAGGCCAACGGCCGGTCAACAGGCTGGCCCTGTTGGGCATGCAGGTGGGGTTGGCCACGGTGGCCTCGGTGAAGACCACGCTCGCCGCAGCGAGGCGGTCAAGGTGGGGGGTCTTGACCACCGGATTGCCGGCAAAGCCGAGGTGGTCGGCCCGGAGCTGGTCGGCAATGAAGACGACGACGTTGGGTCGGCGCCCTGCGCCTGAAGCCTGGCTCATGCCGGCCTCTTGATCAGGGACAGCACCTCGGTGCGCTGCTGGGCAAACCCGGGCAGGGAGCGGGTGGTGATCTGGTCCCGGGGCCTGGGCAGCTCCAGGTCGATGGTTTTGAGCACGCGCGCGGGCTTGGAACCAAGGACCACCACCCTGTCGGAGAGGTAAACCGCCTCGTCGATGTCGTGTGTCACCACGAGGATTGTCATGTTGAAGTCGTCGCGGATTTTCAGGCACAGGTCTTCAAGGTCAAAGCGGGTCTGTGCGTCCACGGAGGCGAAGGGTTCGTCCATGACCAGGATCTCGGGGCGGTAGGCCAGGGCACGGGCGATGGCCACACGCTGCTGCATGCCGCCGGAAAGCTGCCACGGATACTGGTGCTCAGCATGTGTAAGGCCCACAGCTTCCAGGGCGCTGTCGCAGCGTTCCCGCAGCTCGGCGGCCGGCAGCTTCAGATGCCGCAGCGGCAGCAGCAGGTTCTTGCGCACCGTCAGCCATGGCATGAGGGAACGGTTGTAGTCCTGGAAGACCAGCGCCATTTCCCGCGGCGGCCCGTCAATGACCCTGCCGTCAATGGCCGCGCTGCCGCTGGTGGCGGCCTGCAGGCCGGCCAGGCATTTGAGCAGGGTGGTCTTGCCGACGCCGGAAGGGCCGACGATGCAGACAACCTCGCCGGTTTCCACGGTAAAGGTCAGGTCCTCGATGATGACCTTGGCCTTGCTGCCGGTGCCGTAGGACTTGGCCAGGGACTTCACGTCCAGGCGCGGCAAGGCCGCCGGCCGTTTCGCTGTCGTGGCTGCTTCGTGGGACATGGCTTTTCCTTGGTCGGGGGCACACGTCTGTGCCGGGCTGGTGCGGACGGAAGAGGGTAAGGCTGAAAGCATCATGAGGCCTTTGCGAGTTGTCGTGAACCGATATACCAAGCCAGCAGGCGGCGCCGGCCCAATTCGAAGATCATGTTGGCGGCAAATCCGATGACGCCCAGCAGCAGGATCCCGGACCACATGTCCGCAATCATGAAGCTTTGCTGGGCCAGGAGTGTCATGGCCCCGATGCCCTGGGCGGGCCCGAGCATTTCGCTGGCGATCATGACGACGAAGGCGGTCTGCAGGCTGACCTGCATGCCGGAGGCAATGTGCGGACCGGCCGCGGGCAGGTAGACGCCCAGGACCTTTTCCCGCGTGCTGAGGCGGTAGACGGCGCTGACATCCTTGAGCGTTGAATCCACGCCGCGCAAGCCGTCCACCGTCGCGATCAAGGTCGGAAAAACGGCAGCCATTGCAATGCTGGTGACTCGCATCTCCACGCCGAAGCCGATCAGGGCGACGAAAATCGGCACAAGCGCCACCGGGGGAATGCTGCGGAAGAAGTGGATGACCGGGTCAAGATATTCCCCGACCTTCGGCAGCATGGCCAGCACGAATCCCAGTCCGACCCCGATGACGCTCGCCAGGGCGAAGCCGATGACGAGGTTCAGCAGGCTGACCAGGATGTCCGACTGAAAATGGGCGAACAACCACAGGGCCTGAAACCGTTCCAGGATGTAGCTCAGCGGCGGGAAAAAGGTATCCGTGGAACCGGCGGATACGGCGAACCAGGCCAGGATGAGGATCACCGGAGTGCCGATGCCAAGCACCAGGTACAAGGTCTTGCGCATGGTCACACCATCTCTTCACGGTAGGAGGGGTGCCAGTGCAGCAGGCGGCGTTCGCCGAGGCGGGACAGCCCGATGAAGAGCAGGCCCAAAATGCCCAAAACCAGCACGTAGGCGTACAGGGACGCATAGTCGCCGGCGGACTGTGCCACGTAGAGGTTCTTGCCCAGCCCCGGTCCACCTCCCAGCAGTCCGGCGACGACGGCAACAATCAGGGCCACCGGTGCGGCCACCCGCAGGGCGGTGCCGATGAACGGCATCGCACTGGGCAGCACGACGCGCCACAGGATCTCGACGCGGCCCAGCCCGTAGGAACGGGCCGTGTCGCGCGCCACCGGGTCGGTGTCGTGGACACCGGCCATGGTCTGCGTGATGATCGGGATGAGGCAGCCAAAGAACGTGAGCAGCCAGGCCATCTTTGCCGTGGGGCCCAGAATGAGCACCACCAACGGAAGGATGACGATCGGCGGCACCGGCTTGAGAAATTCCAGCAGCGCCAATGTGGAGTAGCGGGCCGCGGGAAAACTGCCGACCAGGACGCCGAGCACGATGCCGGCGACGGCGGAGGCGATCAGGCCGAGCAGGGCCACGCCAACCGTCTGTCCGACGGCGGACCAGAACGCGCCGCCGGAGACGTCGGCACCTAGTGCTGCGAACGTGGCGAGCGGCGACGGGAGCGCGGCCCCGGCCAAGTGCGTGCCGGCGATCAGCTGCCAGAGCACGATCGAACCAAGGAGCCCAAGTGCTCCCCGTCCCAACTGGTGTGGCTTCATGGTGTTGTCCTTAGCAAGGGAAGCGGTGCTGACTATTTGAACAGGACGCCGTCGAGGTTTACCGGGGCACCCAGGTACCCCAGCTGGGCAAGTTGCGTATTGACCCGCTGGATGTCCGTGATGCTGACGGAGGTCGGCCAGAAGGTGTGGGCGCCGCTTTGGATGTCCGACAGCGGAACCTTCGTCAGATTTGCGCCGACCTGCTGGCACTCGGCCAGGTGGGCGTTGCAGTAGGCGTTGGCCTTGTTGATGCCGCGCGCAAAGGCTTGCAAGGCTGCGGTTTCCTTTGTCGTTGTGCTTGCACCCGAGACATAAAGGCCCACGGCACCCTCCTTGAAGAAGGCGACGCCGGGCGATGACAGCCTCACGTCCCCGGCCGACTGGGCCTTTCCGGTGAACGGCGAGACGAGGCCGGCCGCATCCACGCGTCCCGAGTTCAGGGACTGCAGCGCCGAGGAGAAGTCCAGCACGGTCCACTTCACGGTGGACGGGTCGCCGCCGGCGTCCTTGATGACTTTGGAGATGGTGACCTCCAGCTGTGCCTTGCGCGCGGGGACGGCGATCGTCTTGCCGACCAGGTCCTTGGGACTGGTAATGGGGCTGCCCTTGGCCACAAACAGGCCGGTGTCATCGACCTCGGCCAGGTTGGGCGGCTGCTGGTCGGCCGGAGCGTACCCGTCGGCGGCGGCGACGACCTTCAAGGGGACATGCTGGCTGAGGGCGTTCAGCAGCGGGATCGACGGCGAATACGCCAGGTCCAGCTGCCCGCTCTGGGCGGCCGCGATGCCAGCCGGTGGGTTGGCTATCGTGGAATCCTCGATGGTGAGCTTTTCGGCCTTGAAAAAGCCCTTGTCGATGCCGATCTTCAGGGCTGCGTCGGAGCTCAGTCCGATGGTGCCGACCTTCAACGTGGTCATGCCGTTGCTGTCCGGGCCGGAGGCGTTTGACGGTGAGCCGCACCCGGCCAGGGCCAGGGCAAGCAGCCCGGCGAGTGCGAAGGGGAATCGTAGTTTCATGGTGCTCCTTGAAGTGGTGGGAATGCCAGTGGTGGTGCTGCAAAGTGATGTTGGGAAGGCCTATGCCGGCCAGCCGGACAGGTCATGGACGATTTGTCCGCCGACGGCGGTGAGCACCACTTGGCGCTCCATGAGTTCCTCGATCCTGTTCTCGTCGGGCCAGGGCCCGTCGAGGACGCAAAGGTCTGCCACCATGCCGGGGCGGAGTGTGCCCTTGTACGTTTCGGCATGGTCCTGCCAGGCTGGCAGCGACGTCATGGCTGCCAGTGCCTCGAGGGAAGTGATGCGTTCAGGGTCATTGGCCGCGCCCGCCCGGCTTGGGGTGGCCCTCCGGACGGCGGCGATGATTGTCCGGCGCCAGTCCGTGGACGTGACGGGGGAATCGGAGGCAAGGTTCACGGCGGCTCCGGCGGAGAGGGCCGAGCGCAGCGGCTGATGCCGGGCAAAACGCTCTTCCCCCATGACGCCGCGCATCAGGTCCCCCGCCGTGGCACGGATCAAGGGGTTGGTGCTGTAGCCGATGCCCCGTCTTGCCATGGTGTGCAAGGTTTCGTTTCCGCTGAAGGCTCCGTGGATGATGTAGTGCCGGCGTTCCGGGCCCCGGCCCGGCGCGAGGCCTGACAGGAGTTCAACCGCGGTTTCGGTCGCGGCGTCGCCGGTGGCATGGATGCCGGCCTGGAGCCCGGCGTCGTCAATCAGCGCCAAAATCCTGCCCAGCTCGGCGACCCGCTCCTCGTCAGTGTCCCCGGCGACGACGAGGTGGCCGTGTGTGCATTTGGCGCCGTACGGTTCATGCATCCAGGCGGTGTTGCTGCGCGGGATGCCGTCGGAGAAAACCTTGACGCCGGCGACCGCGAGTCGCCGCGGGTCGATTCCCCGGCTCAGATAGGTGCCGGCAAGCCCCGAGGAAAGGCCTCGCCTTACGGCGGCCGCGCTCACCCCGCCCGTCCCCGCGAAGAGCATCAGGACGGCAACCCGGAGACTTAGCTCATCGGCAGCGGCCATGTCGCCAAGCAGCTCGAGGGCTCCGGTGGTGCCCGAACCGTCGAACAGTCCAGGACTTCCGGGCCCCAAGCCGGGCTCTGTCAGCGACGTGATGCCCCGGGCGTGAAGGAGGGCCTGCGTTTTCAGCAGTGCCGAGTGCAGGACAGTGCCTGGCACATCCGGCAGTACGGAGTTCATCAGGACGGCCGCCCCGTCCTGCAGCAAGCCGGTGGGCGAACCGTCGGCATGGCGTTCAATCACTCCGCCGTCAGGATCGTGGGTGGCGTCCGTGATGCCGGCCCGGCGCAGGGCGGCCGCGTTGGCGAGCAGCTGGTGTCCCGTCTGGTCAAAGGCGACCACTGGAACGTCCTGGCGGCATTGCGCCAGGGCCTGCGCCCCACCAGGCCCGAGGGTCGCTGAATCCCATCCGTGGGCACGGATCCACCCGTCAGGTGGAACCGGGCTGTTGCCCAGGATGCTGACAACCTGGTCCCAGTTGGCCGCGGCTGCTGCACCGATCTTGACATGGCCAAAGAGCGTCATGGCAGTGCCCACCAAATGAAGGTGTGCATCGTTGATGCCTGGAAGCACTGTGCCGCCGCGCAGGTCCACCAGGCGTGTGGCCGGCCCGGCGAGGTGACGGAGTCCGTCCCCGCCCACGGCCGTGACCACTCCCCCGGTTATGGCCAGGGCAGAGGCACCGTGGACCTGCGCAGCACGATCCGGGCCGGCCGGCAGTTCCCCGGTCAGGACGGTACCGCCAAACAGGACCAGGTCAGGGGTCTGGCTTGGGGATTCCCATGGTGTCGACACGCAATCACCTCTCTGTGATCCAGCTAACTTTCTAAGAGTATGTCAGATGACTTGGTCAATTGACTAGATCTGGGCGTATTATTTTTTGTATAGCCTGAGGGCAGAGATTTGGAGAGACCTGCAACACTGTCCGGGCACTGTCCCGGCTACGCTGCAGGGATCTGGCCGCGCAGCGGAATCGCCGTTGCCGGACCGGCCGGCTGGGAAGGGGAAAGCATGGCGCGCATTTCAGCCGACGACCGGCGCAGCGAGTTTGTCCGCTCGGCCGCGCGGGTGATAGCCAACCATGGTGTTGCGGCGGCCACGACGCGCCGCATTGCGGCGGAGGCCAATGCCCCGCTTGCATCGCTGCACTACTGCTTTCGCAACAAGGACGAGTTGCTGCAGGAGGTCTACAACTACCTCAGCCGTGACTACGCGATGGCACTTCCGCCCGTGCCAGCCTCCACGGCCGGGCTGGCGCACGTCATGGAAGCGCATGCCCTGCGTGTTTGGGACCGCATGGTCCAGAACCCCCACGAGCAGGTCACCACTTTTGAGCTGTTGCTGCGCCGCTTCCGGGTCGACGACGACGGCCAGCCGCAGGCCCTGGCCATGAACCAGTCGATGTACAACGGCTGGATCAGCTCCACCATGGCGCTGTTCACCGATGCCGCCGTGGCCGCCGTCGAGCCGATTCCGTCCAACCTGGACCAGGTCACCCGGCTCTTCATCTCGGGAATCGACGGCATCAGCATGCAGCACCTGGCCGACCCCGATGAAGCCAGGTCGAAGGAACTGGTCAAGTTACTGGCCCTCAGCCTGTCCAGGGCACTGGCCTACTGAGAACGCCCAGGGATTTCACGGTACGCTACACGTGGCCCGGCCGGTTTTCGGCCCTGCGGCCCTCACCGCCGAGCCGCCGGATGGCCCGCCAATTTTACGGTTTTTACGAACAAATCGGTCCAGGTACGTCCCATCGCATGAAGACATAGGAACAAGGGAAGCGCGAGGTCCCAGATGGAAATGCCAAGCTGCTGCAGTCCGGGCCGCGGGCAGGCCGTGCCGGAAACGCATGGCGTCCTGCCGGCACCCGTTCCCGCCGCGCGGGCCGCCGGCCCGGAATCGGTCCATGACGACGTCCTGGTCCCGGCGGGGACGTTCGCCATGGGCGACCCCTTCGACGAGGGCTACCCGGCCGACGGCGAGACGCCCGTCCACCAGGTCAGCATCTCCGCCTTCCGCATCGACGCCACCACCGTCACCAACGCCCGGTTCGCCGCCTTCATCAACGCCACCGGCTACCGCACCGACTCCGAAGCCTACGGCACCTCCGCCGTGTTCCACCTCGCCGTCCAGGCAGACCAACGCGACATCCTGGGCACGGCCGCCGGCACACCATGGTGGCTCAACGTCCGCGGCGCCGACTGGGCCCACCCCGCCGGGCCGAAATCCACCTGGCACGACATCCCGGACCACCCCGTGGTGCAGGTCTCCCACACCGACGCACTGGCCTACTGCGCGTGGGCCGGGCGGTCCCTGCCCACCGAGGCCCAGTGGGAATACGCGGCCCGCGGCGGCCTGCCCCAGGCCCGCTACCCCTGGGGCAACGAACTCCACGGGCTGGCCGCGGACGGCACCAGAGTCCATCATTGCAACATTTGGCAGGGCGCCTTCCCCACCGAAAACACCGGCGACGACGGTTTCCTTACCACCGCCCCCGTGCGCAGCTTCGCACCCAACGGGTACGGGCTCTTCCAAACGAGCGGCAACGTCTGGGAATGGTGCGCCGACTGGTTCCTGCCCAAGTACTACAAAACCTGCCACGGCCAGGGCACCCTGACCGACCCGCCCGGGCCCACCATCGGCCGCGGCCGCGTCATGCGCGGCGGCTCCTACCTCTGCCACGACTCCTACTGCAACCGCTACCGCCTCGCCGCCCGCAGCCACAACTCCCCCGAATCAGCCAGCGCCAACTGCGGCTTCAGAACCACAACAACCGCCTAACCAATGCTGCCTGGCGCAGGGGCAGCACCCCCGGCCACGGGCCACTTCTTGTTCGTTATCTGAATCAGAAGTTCCAATATAGGATGAATGTGAAATGTGGCAGCAACCACAAGCGCCGGCAGCCCGCCGCCGGCCACTGATTAGGACGGCATAGTGAGCTCAGCTTCAGCAGACGGCACCCCGGCCAAAACCCCGGCGCATTCACAAACCTTGTCGCGCGGCATCCGCGCGCTGGAAATCCTGGCCGAAGCCCAGTCTCCCATGACCATTGCCGAGCTGTCCGCCGCACTGGGCGTGCACCGCTCCATCGCCTACCGGATCCTGCGTACCCTGGAGGACCACTCGCTGCTGATGCGGGACGACGCCGGGCGCGTCCAGGCCGGACCGGGGCTGGCGGCACTGGCCCGCGGCGTCAATCGCAACCTGCAGACGGCGGCCCTGCCGGAACTGACGGAACTGGCCAATGAACTGGACATGACCACCTTCATCGCGGTCTGGGACCACCGCGCGTCGGTCACCCTCCTGACCGTGGAGCCGCGCCATTCGGGGGCCACCCTGGCCCAGCGTCCGGGCACGCGCCACTCCTTTAGTTCCGGCGCGCCCGGCATCGCCATCCAGTCCGCCATCAGCGAGGACACCTGGGAGCGGCTGGCACCGGGCCTGCCCTACCGCCCGGAAGCCCGCGCCGCCAGGGCCGCCGGATTCGCCACGAGCCACGACGAGGTCCTGCCCGGAGTCGCCGCCATCGCCGCCCCCATCCACATTCCCGGCGGCATGCCGGCCGCCATCTGCGCCATCTCCCTCGGCCCCAGCACCGACCCCGCATCCATCGGCGCCCGGCTCGCCGCCAGCGCCCACGTCATCGAGGCTCAGCTGCAGTAGGTGCCAGCCCGCGGCCGGAAATTCACCCCGCCCAAGGGCTTGACGTGACCGTCGCAACACGGATATGGTGATCGTATACGATATCGTACTTGATATTGGCGGCCGGTCCACCGGCCGCAGCAAGCCGTCAACTTCCATCCCAGGAGTGTTCCGTGGAACAAGTCACAGCAGCCACGCTCAAGCAGGCCGGCAAGGTCATCGCCGTCCATCTGGCGTACCAGTCCCGGGCGGACCAGCGCGGGCGCACCCCGGCAAACCCCTCGTACTTCCTCAAGGCGTCGTCGTCCCTGAGCCTGAGCGGCTCCGACATTGAGCGCCCCGCCGGCTGCGAGCTGATGGCCTATGAGGGTGAGATCGCCCTGGTCATCGGCACGGCCGCCCGCCGCGTCAGCCCCGAGGAGGCCTGGTCCCACGTCGGGTACGTCACCGCCAGCAACGACCTGGGCATCTACGACATCAAGTACGCGGACAAGGGCTCCAACGTCCGCTCCAAGTCCGGCGACGGCTTCACGCCCTTCGGCCCGGCCCTCATCCCGGCCGCCGACGTCGACCCGGCCGGCCTGCGCGTGCGCACCTGGCTCAACGGCGAACCCGTCCAGGACGACACCACGGCCGGCCTGATCTTCCCGTTCAGCCAAATCGTCGCGGACCTTTCCCAGCTCATGACGCTGGAACCGGGCGACGTCATCCTCACCGGCACCCCCGCCGGTTCCTCGGTCGCCGTCCCCGGCGACGTCATCGAAGTTGAGGTTGACGCCCCCGCAGCCGGCTTGTCCACCGGGCGCCTGCGCACCACCGTCACGCAGGGCACCGCGGAATTCGCCGCTTTCGGCAACCAGCCCAAGGTCTCCGACGCCGACCGCGAGGACGCCTGGGGCTCGGCCGAGGCCGCCGGCCTGACGCCGAAGGGCCTCAGCGCCGATCTCAAGCGCAAGCTGACCAGCGTGGGCACCGCCACGCTCAGCGCCCAGCTGCGCAAGCGCGGGCTGAACAACGTCAGCATCGACGGACTGAAGTCCACCCGCCCCGAACTGCGGATCGCCGGCACGGCCCGCACCCTTCGCTACGTGCCCAACCGCGAAGACCTGTTCAAGACGCACGGCGGCGGCTACAACGCCCAGAAGCGCATCATCAACACGCTCAACGACGGCGAAGTCCTGGTCATGGAGGCCCGCGGCGAGCCCGGCACCGGCACCGTCGGGGACATCCTGGCCCTGCGTGCACAGATCAACGGCGCCGCCGCCATCGTGACCGACGGCGGGGTCCGCGACGTTGCCGCCGTCGCCGCCCTGGACATGCCCACCTTCTTCACCGGAGCGCACCCCGCCGTCCTGGGCCGCAAGCACATCCCGTGGGACACCGACCTGACCATCTCCTGCGGCGGCGCCACCGTGCAGCCCGGCGACATCATCGTCGGCGACTCGGACGGCGTCCTGGTGATTCCGCCGTCGTTGGCGGAGGAAGTGGCCGACGACGCCATCGTCCAGGAGCACCAGGAAACCTTCATCGCCGAAATGGTCTCCGAAGGCAACAGCGTGGAGGGCCTGTACCCGATGAACGCGGCGTGGAAGGCGAAGTTCAACGACTGGGCCACCACGCATCCGAATCCCGCGGCGCAGTAATGAGCCCCGAGACAGCCAGCAAGTCGGAGCGGGCGTACGCCGCCATCAAGGAGAAGATCCTTGGCGGCGGGTACACGCCCGGCTACCGGCTGGTGCTGGCCAAGCTGGCCGAGGACCTCGGGTTCTCCGTGGTGCCGGTCCGCGAGGCCGTCCGCCGGCTCGAGGCTGAAGGCTTTATCACCTTCGAGCGCAACGTCGGGGCCACGGTGGCCGGGATCGATCCCACCGAGTACCTGTACACGATGCAGACGCTCAGCATTGTGGAAGGCGCCGCCACGGCACTCTCGGCACCGCTGATCGGCCCGGAGGACATCGCCCGGGCCCGGGGCGTCAACGCGGCCATGCGCGAGTGCCTGGAACATTTTGACCCGGTCCGCTTCACGGCGTTGAACCTGGAATTCCACAGCGTCCTGTTTGAAAACTGCCCCAACCCGCACATCCTGGACATGGTCCACCGCGGCTGGAACCGGCTGCAGGCGCTGCGGTCCTCCACGTTCAACTACGTTCCCGGCCGGGCCAAGGAATCCGTTGCCGAACACGAGGCCCTGCTGAAACTGCTGGAAAACGGGGCCGATGCCGACACGGTGGAACGCGCCGCCCGCGCCCACCGCGCGGCCACCCTGGACGCCTACCTGGCCCGCGGCACACCAGAACAGCAGGCCCGCATGCCGCTGTCCCCCACTTACTAAAATCCCACAGAACACCTGAAGAAAAGGAATTTTCCCATGGCTGAGCACTACATCCCGGACAACCTGCCCACACACCTGCAGCACTACATTGGCGGCAAGCTCGTCGACTCGATCGACGGCGACACCTTCGACGTGCTGGATCCGGTCACGAACAAGCCCTACATCAAGGCCGCCTCCGGCAAGGTCGCCGACGTCGCCGCCGCGGTTGCCGCCGCCAAGGACGCCTTCGAGAACGGCCCCTGGCCGGGCATGCTGCCCCGCGACCGCTCCCGCGTGCTGCACAAGATCGCGGACATCGTCGAGACCCGCGGCCGGGAACTGGCCGAGTTCGAATGCTTCGATACCGGCCTGCCCATCACGCAGGCACTCGGGCAGGCCCGCCGCGCAGCGGAGAACTTCCGCTTCTTCGCCGACCTGATCGTGGCCCAGCACGACGACGCCTTCAAGGTTCCGGGCCGGCAGGCCAACTACGTCAACCGCAAGCCGATTGGCGTCGCCGGCCTCATCACGCCGTGGAACACCCCCTTCATGCTGGAGTCCTGGAAGCTGGGCCCGGCGCTGGCCACCGGCAACACCGTGGTACTCAAGCCGGCCGAGTTCACCCCGCTTTCCGCGTCCCTGTGGCCCGGCATCTTCGAGGAGGCTGGCCTGCCGGCGGGCGTGTTCAACATCGTGCACGGCTTCGGTGAGGAAGGCTACGCCGGCGACTCACTGGTCAAGCACCCGGATGTCCCGCTCATCTCCTTCACCGGCGAGTCCCGCACCGGCCAGATCATCTTCGGCAACGCCGCACCCTACCTGAAGGGCCTGTCGATGGAGCTGGGCGGCAAGTCCCCCGCCGTCGTCTTCGCCGACGCCGACCTGGAAGCCGCCATCGACGCGACGATCTTCGGCGTCTTCTCCCTCAACGGCGAACGCTGCACCGCCGGCTCGCGCATCCTGGTCGAACGCAGCATCTACGACGAATTCGTGGAGCGCTACTCCGCCCAGGCCAAGCGCGTGAAGGTTGGCCTGCCCCACGACGACGCCACCGAGGTCGGTGCGCTGGTCCACCCCGAGCACTTCGAGAAGGTCATGTCCTACGTGGAGATCGGCAAGACCGAAGCCCGCCTGACCGCCGGCGGCGGCCGCCCCGCGGAGTTCCCGGAAGGCAACTTCATCCAGCCCACCGTCTTTGCCGACGTCGCCCCGGATGCCCGGATCTTCCAGGAGGAGATCTTCGGCCCGGTCGTCGCCATCACCCCGTTCGACACGGACGAGGAGGCCCTTGAGCTGGCCAACAACACCAAGTACGGACTGGCCGCCTACATCTGGACGAACGACCTCAAGCGGGCCCACAACTTCGCCCAGGACGTTGAAGCGGGCATGGTGTGGCTGAACTCCAACAACGTCCGCGACCTGCGCACCCCGTTCGGCGGCGTGAAGGCCTCCGGCCTGGGCCACGAGGGCGGCTACCGCTCCATCGATTTCTACACGGACCAGCAGGCCGTCCACATCAATCTCGGCGCCGTCCACAACCCCGTCTTCGGCAAGGCCGAGGACGCCGCCGAAGTGATCGACGCCTAACCCCCACCCCAACCGCTCGAAGGAGAGAACACCATGACCGACTTCATCCCCACCCCGTCCATCCCGGCCCCGGACATCGTCCGCTGCGCCTACATGGAAATGGTGGTCACCGACCTGGCCAAGTCCCGCGAGTTCTACGTCGACGTGCTGGGCCTGCACGTGACCGAGGAAGACGGGAACACCATCTACCTGCGCTCCCTGGAGGAGTTCATCCACCACAACCTGGTGCTGCGCCAGGGCCCGGTGGCCGCCATTGCCGCCGCCGCCTTCCGGGTCAAGTCCCCGGCCGAGGTGGATGCCGCCGAGGCCTACTACAAGGAGCTGGGCTGCCGCACCGAGCGCCGCAAGGACGGCTTCGTCAAGGGCATCGGCGACGCCGTCCGCGTGGAGGACCCGCTGGGCTTCCCCTACGAATTCTTCTACGAAACCACCCACGTGGAGCGCCTCACCCGCCGCTACGACCTCTACTCCGCCGGCGAGCTGGTCCGCCTGGACCACTTCAACCAGGTCACCCCGGACGTCCCCCGCGGCCGCAAGTACCTCGAGGACCTGGGCTTCCGCGTCTCCGAGGACATCAAGGACTCCGACGGCGTCACCTACGCCGCCTGGATGCACCGCAAGCAGACCGTCCACGACACCGCCCTGACCGGCGGCGACGGCCCCCGCATGCACCACATTGCCTTCGCCACGCACGAAAAGGCGAACATCATCGCCATCTGCGACAAGATGGGCGCCCTGCGCATCTCCGACCGGATCGAGCGCGGCCCCGGCCGCCACGGCGTCTCCAACGCCTTCTACCTGTACATCCTGGACCCGGACGACCACCGCATCGAGATCTACACGCAGGACTACTACACCGGCGACCCGGACAACCCCACCGTCACCTGGGACGTGCACGACAACCAGCGCCGCGACTGGTGGGGCAACCCCGTCGTCCCTAGCTGGTACACGGAGGCCTCCCTGGTGCTGGACCTGGACGGCAAGCCGCAGCCCGTCATCAAGCGCACCGACGCGTCCGAAATGGCGGTCACGGTCGGCGCTGACGGCTTCTCCTACACCCGCGGCCCGGGCGACGCGATGAACGGCGACCCGGCCGAGGAGATCGGCTTCAAGATGGGCACCCAGCTCTAGCCCATGCGTGCCGTCGCCGGCGGGGCATTTGCCCCGCCGGCTCCCGGCACGCACCGCTCGGCCTTTAAAACGTTAGAGGAGACATACATGCTTGACGATGACACCATTGCCGCCATTGCCGATGAACTGGTCGATGCCGGAAAGAGCCGCGTGCCCGTTCCCCGGCTGACGGCGCGGTACCCGGAGATGACGGTGGAGGATTCCTACCGGGTGCAAAAGCTGTGGAGGGAGCGCTGCGAAGCGCAGGGGCGGGTGCTGGGCGGCCACAAGATCGGCCTGACGTCCAAGGCCATGCAGTACGCCACGGGCATCACGGAGCCGGACTACGGGATCATCTTCAAGGACATGATCCTGGAAAACGGCTGCACGGTTGAGTGGAAGCAGTATTCACACCCGCGCATCGAGGTGGAGCTGGCGTTCCTGCTCAAGGAGGACATCAGCGGCCCCGACGCCACGCTCTTTGACGTGCTGCGCGCCACCGAATACGTGGTGCCGGCGCTAGAAATCCTCGACTCAAGGATCGAAATGGAGGGCCGGACCATTGTGGACACCATCAGCGACAACGCCGCCATGGGCGCCATGGTGGTGGGCGGCACCCCGGTGAAGCCGGACGCCCTGGACCTGCGCTGGGTCTCGGCCATCCTGTTCAAGAACCAGGCCATCGAGGAGACCGGGGTGGCGGCCGGCGTGCTGAACCATCCGGCGACGGGCGTGTCCTGGCTGGCCAACAAGATCGCCCCGCACGGCGACTCGCTCAAGGGCGGCGAGCTCATCCTCGCCGGCTCCTTCACCCGCCCCATGTGGGTCAACGAGGGCGACACCGTCTTTGCCGACTATGGAAAGCTGGGGACCATCACATGCCAGTTCGTGTAACGCCGGACCCGTCGTTCAAGGACGCCCTGGCCGGGGCCGGGCGGCCGCTGGCCGGCATGTGGGTGTGCTCCGGCAGCCCGCTGGTGGCCGAGATCTGTGCCGGCGCCGGGCTGGACTGGCTGCTCATCGACGCCGAACACAGCCCCAACGGGCTCGAAGGCATCCTCGCGCAGCTGCAGGCGGTCAACGGCTACCCCGTCACCGCCGTCGTGCGCCCGCCCGTCAACGACACCGTGTTGATCAAGCAGTACCTTGACCTGGGCGTGCAGTCGCTGCTGATCCCCATGGTCCACACGGCCGACGACGCTGCTGCCGCCGTCTCCGCCGCCCACTACCCGCCGCGCGGCGTCCGGGGCGTCGGCTCGGCGCTGGCCCGCTCGGCCCGGTGGAACCGCATCCCGGACTATCTGGCCCGGGCCTCGGAGACCATCACCGTGATCGTCCAGATCGAGTCCCGCGAGGCCGTGGACAACGTGTCGGAGATTCTCGCCGTGGACGGGATCGACGCCGTCTTCATCGGCCCCTCCGATCTCGCCGCCTCCATGGGCGTATTGGGAGCGCAGGAACACCCTGACGTCGTGGCCGCCGTCGAGCATTGCATCAAGGCGGCCAAGGCGGCCGGCAAGCCGGTGGGCGTGAACGCCTTTGCCGAGGCCACCGCGCGCCGCTACCTGGCCGCCGGCGTGGACTTCATCCTGGTGGGCGCCGACGTGGCCATGCTGGCGCGCGGCAGCGAAGCCCTCGCCGCCGGCTATGTCCCGGCGGCCGGCACCGGACCCACCGCCAGCTACTGACCAGCGCTGGTTGAGCCCGTCGAAACCCCGCTTGTCGAAACCCCCGCTTGTGGAAACCCCCGCTTGTGGAAACCAAGGTCTCGACAAGCTCGACCAGCGTCAACTCCCGCCCCACACACACAATCTTCAAGGAGCTCACGCATGACCATCACAGTTGACCGCGAAGCAGGGCTGCTCGCGTCCGTCCCGACCGGGCTGCTCATCAACGGCCAGTGGCAGGCTTCCGCCAGCGGCAAGACCCTGGACGTCCACGACCCCGCCACCGGAAAGGTCCTCGCTTCCATCGCCGACGGCGGGAGCGAGGATGCCCTCGCAGCCCTCGATGCGGCGTCGGCAGCACAGGCCGGCTGGGCCCGCACGGCCCCGCGGGTGCGCGGGGAGATCCTGCGCAAGGCCTTCGAGCTCGTCACCGAGCGGGCCGAGGACTTTGCCCTGCTGATGACCCTGGAGATGGGCAAGCCGCTGGGCGAGGCCCGCGGCGAAGTGGCCTACGGCGCCGAATTCCTGCGCTGGTACTCGGAGGAGGCCGTGCGAGACTACGGCCGCTACGTGACCACGCCGGAAGGCAAAAACAAGATCCTGGTCCAGCACAAGCCCGTGGGCCCTTGCCTGCTCATCACGCCCTGGAACTTCCCCCTGGCCATGGCCACCCGCAAGGTGGGCCCCGCCGTCGCCGCCGGCTGCACCATGGTACTCAAGCCCGCGAAGCTGACCCCGCTCACGGCCCAGCTGTTCGCGCAGGTCATGCAGGAGGCCGGGCTGCCCGACGGCGTCCTGAACGTGGTTTCCGGCTCCAGCGCCGCGGCGATCTCGGGGCCGCTGCTGAAGGATTCGCGCCTGCGCAAGATTTCCTTTACCGGCTCCACGGCCGTGGGCAAGCAGCTCATGGCCGACGCCACCCACAACGTGCTGCGCACCTCCATGGAATTGGGCGGCAACGCCCCGTTCATCGTATTCGGGGATGCCGACCTTGAGGCGGCCGTCGACGGCGCCATGGCGGCGAAGATGCGCAACATGGGCGAGGCCTGCACGGCCGCCAACCGCTTCCTGGTGCACGAATCCGTGGCCGGGGAATTCACCGCCAAGCTCGCCGAACGCATCGGCGCACTCACGGTGGGCCGCGGCACGGAGGCCGGCACCGACGTCGGGCCCATGATCGAGCAGAAGGCACGCGAAGGCATCCACGCGCTGGTGACCGCGGCCGTCGCGGACGGCGCCACAGTCCTGACCGGCGGCGACGTCGTGGCCGGTGACGGGTACTTCTACCAGCCCACCGTCCTGGGCAACGTGCCCAACGACGCCGCCATCCTGGGGCAGGAGATCTTCGGCCCCGTGGCCCCGGTGACCACGTTCAAGGACGAGGCCGACGCCATCCGGATCGCCAACTCCACCGAATACGGCCTGGCCGCCTACGTCTACACGCGTGACTTCTCGCGGCTGCTGCGGGTCAGCGAGCAGCTGGAATTCGGCATGGTGGGCTTCAACGCCGGCGTCATCTCCAACGCCGCTGCACCGTTTGGCGGCGTCAAGCACTCGGGCCTGGGCCGTGAAGGCGGTTCCGAGGGCATTGCCGAATACACCACCACGCAGTACATCGGCATCGCGGATCCGTACGCGTAAACAACGGGCTGCCGCCACAACAGCGCCGTCCCCGGCCGGGGGCAGCGCTGTTCCCGAGTGCGCTGCGGTAGCGTGGAAGGACACTCGGCCCGGGCATTCCGGGCCCGGAAGGAGCAGAAGTGTCCATTGTTGTCATCAACGCCTTGAAGGTCCCGGTCGAGGCCGGATCCGAACTCGAGTCGCGCTTCGCCGCGCGCAAGCACTCGGTGGACGGCGCCCCCGGGTTCGAGGGGTTCCAGCTCCTGCGCCCCGTCGCCGGGGAGGACCGCTACTTCGTCTACACGCAATGGGCCACCCGTGAAGACTTTGAGAACTGGCGCGCCCAGCGCTCCGGCCACGACCACTCCGCCCAGGCCCCGGTGGCCAGCGGCATGGACCTGCTCGAGTTCGACGTCGTGGACCTCGGGTAGCCCCGGGGCGGCGCACCGCGCGCTGCCGGCCCTGCGCCACTTCCCACGTGGCGCAGGGTCCACGTGACGGCATTGCGCAGCTTTAAGGGCCGCTGCCGGAATATTGCCCGTCCGGCGCCGGTTGCCCCGAATATGAGCCAAAACACACAGGCCGCCGTGGCGGCCACCATCGACATCAAGGACCTCGGGACTGTCCAGCGGCTGGGCTACGGTGCCATGCGGATCACCGGCGACGGCATCTGGGGCGAGCCCGCCGACCATGCGGCGGCAGTCGCCACGCTCCGCAGGGCCGTGGAGCTGGGCGTCGACTTCATCGACACCGCCGACTCCTACGGCCCGGACGTCTCCGAGCGCATCATCGCCGAGGCACTCCACCCCTATCCGGCGGGGCTGCACATTGCCACCAAGGCCGGCCAGGCCCGACCTGCGCCGCACAAGTGGGTTCCGCTGGGCCGTGCCGAGTACCTCCGCCAGCAGGTGGAGCTGAGCCTGCGCAAGCTCAAGGTGGACACCCTGGACCTGTTCCAGCTGCACCGCATCGACCCCAAGGTGCCGGTGGAGGAGCAGTTCGGGACCCTGCGCGCCCTCCAGGACGAAGGCAAGGTCAGGGCCCTGGGCCTCTCCCAGGTGTCCGTCGCGGAGCTGGAAACCGCGGCCGGGTACTTCACCGTGGCCAGCGTGCAAAACCGCTACAACCTCACCGACAGGTCCTCCGAGGATGTGCTGGACTACGCGGAGGCACACGGCATTGCCTTCATCCCGTGGGCCCCGATCTCGGCAGGAATGCTGGCCGGGGCCGGCGGTGCTGTCGAGGAGGCGGCGCAGCGGCTGGGTGCCACGCCATCCCAGGTGGCCCTGGCCTGGCTGCTCCAGCGCTCCCCCGCCATGCTTCCGATCCCCGGTACGTCATCCCCGGCGCACTTGGAAGAAAACCTTGGCGCGGCCGCCCTGCGGCTGGACGGGGAAACGTTCGCCGCCCTGGACGCCGCCGGCCGTGCCGAACATGAGCGGGCGGGCACCAAATAAGGCAATGCGTGCCCGCCCGCCTTGTCGGGGCGCCGCCCGGAACCGCCCGTAACCAGCCGGGGGCGCAGGCGGCAAAGGTACGGCCCCGCAGTGGCATCACTGCGGGGCCGTACCTTTGCTGCGAAACGCTGTTACACGCGGGCGCCCGAGTGGATCTGTGCGAAGAACTCGCCCAGCTCCGCAGTGGCGGTCAGCGGCAGGATGTCCGCCACGTACTGGTCCGGGCGGACGACGACGACAACGCCGTCGCGGGACAGCCCGCGCACATCAAAGATGTCATCGCCTTCCACAATGCCGAACACCTTTTCAAGGTTGGTGAGCCGGAACGGCCCCACCACGGGCTTGAACACGTCGGGCACGGCGTTGATGTCGATGTCCTCGTGCTTCTGCTGGTAGATGACCTTCGCATCAAACCAGGCGTCGGCGTCGAGCCCTTCGGGAGTGGCCGCCAGCGGCGATTCCGGGGCGTTTGCGAGCCACTGCGCCAGGTCCGTGGTGGGCGAGGCGGCCCCGGGCTGGGCCTGGTCGGCGAAGACGTAGATGCGCCAGCGGCCGTCGGCCGTGGCCAGGTGGCCCAGGTGCAGGGGGTTGGTGTCGCAGACGCGGGAGACGCGTGCGGACTTGAAACGCTTGCCGAGCGGGAACCCGGTGGCCAGCTCCTGGCGGGCGTGTGAGGCCGTGAGCATCGAGCTCGTGTACTGCGTCATGAACCCTGCCGGGAACTCGGCGGTGGCCACGTAGAAGTCCTCCAGCTCCGACGGGTCGGCGAACTCCTCGGGCTTCTTGGCCATCATGGTGGACCATTCCTTGTCGAAGTCGATGAGGTTCTTCGCCACCACCTGGCGCTCGGTGGAGTAGGTGTCCAGCAGCGCGGCGGGGCTGCGTCCTTCAAGGACGTGGCCGAGCTTCCAGCCGAGGTTGAAGCCGTCCTGCATGGAGACGTTCATGCCCTGGCCGGCCTTGGCGCTGTGCGTGTGGCAGGCGTCGCCGGTGATGAAGACGCGGGGGCTGCGCGTGCCGCGGTCCTGCGCCAGGACGTCGTCGAACCGGTCGGTGAGGCGGTGGCCCACTTCGTAGACGCTGTGCCAGGCAACGCTGCGCACATCCACGGTGTACGGGCGCATGATCTCGTTGGCCTTGGCGATGATCTGCTCGATGCTGGTCTTGCGCACGGCGCCGCGGTCGCCCTCGGGCACCTCGCCCAGGTCCACGTACATGCGGAAGAGGTAGCCGCCCTCGCGGGGGATCAACAGGATGGATCCGCCGTCGTGCGACTGGATGGCGCACTTGGTGCGGATGTCCGGGAAGTCGGTCTGGGCCAGCACGTCCATGACGCCCCAGGCATGGTTGGCCTGGTCGCCGCCCATGGTGCAGCCGATCGCCGAGCGGACCTTGCTGCGGGCCCCGTCGCAGCCAACGACGTACTTGGCGTGGACGAAGCGCTCGGTGCCCTCGTCCTCGCCGGCGCTGCGCACCAGCGTGACCTTGACGGGGTAGTCGCCCTCGCCGGTGACCTCCAGGCCCTGGAATTCCCAGCCGAAGTCGGGGACCAGGCGGGTGGGCGAGTTTTTGGCGACCTCGGCAAAGTAGTCGAGCACGCGGGCCTGGTTGACGATCAGGTGCGGGAATTCGCTGATGCCGGTCGTGTCGTCGACGGCGCGGCCGCCGCGGACAATCCGGGTCGGTTCCTTTTCGTCCGGGCGCCAGAAGTTCATTTCCGTGAGCCAGTAGGCCTCTGCGGTGATGTGCTCGGCAAAGCCGAACGCCTGGAAGGTCTCGACGCTGCGGGCCTGGATGCCGTCGGCCTGGCCGAGCTCCAGCCGGCCACCGCGACGCTCCACGAGGCGCGTGGTGATGTCCGGGAACTGGGAGAGCTGGGCTGCGGTGAGCATGCCGGCCGGCCCCGAGCCCACGATCAGCACGTCCACCTCATCCGGAAGCTCCTCGGGGCGGTCAATGCCGACACCGGCGGCCGGCTTGACCCTCGGGTCACCGGATACGTATCCATGGTGGTGGAACTGCACAAGAATCTCCTCGCTGCAAGGTGGCGGCGGCTGCGCCACCAAAAATCGTTAATTCGCTATTTGAACATGCAGTTCTAATAGTGCACACTAAGCATAATTGTGTGCGTCAACTCACGCAAGCCTGTGAGCTGAACGTCGCCAGGGCGGACGGGTGTTTCGGCGGTTCCAGGGGACGTTGGCGCCGCGTACGGGCCCTGCGGTGCGGATAGGATTCGACCATGTTCCGTTACACCCTCCGGCAGGTGCTCCATTTTGTCGCCATCGCCGACCACGGCTCGATCCGGGCGGCCGCAGAGGCAACCCACGTCTCCCAGGCCGGGCTGTCGCTGGCCTTGACGGAGCTGGAAAAGGCCCTCGGCGTCCAGCTGGCGGTCCGGCAGAAGGCGAAGGGCATCACGCTGACCAGCGCGGGGCGCAGGTTCCTTTCCGAGGCCCGGATGCTGCTGCGCCAGGCCGACGAGCTCCAGGCCACCACGGCAGAGTCCCCCGGCATGCTGGCCGGGCCGCTGGACATCGGATGTTACAGCACGCTGGCCGCCTTTTGGGTCCCGCCCATCACCGCCGGTTTCGCCGCAGCCAACCCGCACCTGGCACTGTCCATCACCGAAGGTCCGCCGCGCCGTCTCCAGCTGGACATGCTCGAGGGCAGGCTCGACGCCGTCCTGACCCACACGCGGCACGTCGTCGAGGGGGCCCAGTACAAGGTTGTCAGGGGAGGCCGGCCCTACGTTCTGGTGGGGGTCATGCACCGCCTGGCCGGGCGCTCCGCCGTCCGGCTGGCGGAGCTGGCCGATGACGACATGGTCCTGCTGGACATCCCCACAGTGCGCGAAAACCAGCTGCCGAACCTGCGCGCCTCCGGCCTGGACCCGAAAATTGCGTGGCGGTCCACCAGCTATGAGGCCGTCCGCGGCATGGTGGCCCGCGGCCTGGGCTACACGGTCCTGGTCCAGCGCCCGCCCCACGACGTCAGCTACGAGGGCCTGCCCGTGGTTCCCCTGCCCATCGAGGGCCCCATCGGCCACAGCGACATCTGCTTTGCCTACCCCGCCAAGCAACAGCCCAGCCGCAAGCTGCAGGCACTCATCGACTACTGCGCCGCCTATACCCCGCCGGTCAGCCCGTAAAGACCCGGCACACCCCGCCGGCCGGGCAGCGAGCCCTGCGAGCGCGTCGAGACCCGGGGCCGCGCCCGGCCCTGCACCACCAACCGAGCGTCCGCAAAAACACCCCCGGTTGCGCGGGAGCGTCCTTAAAAACACCCCCGGTTGCAACCGAGCGTCCGTGGGGAGGGCGGACGTCGCGGGGCACGCACGACGGCGGCGGGTGGCCTTCCGCCGGAAGGCCACACTCTTTCCCTACACGACGCTCTTCCGATCTGGAAGGCCACCCGCCGCCGTCGTCCGGGGAGATCGCACCCGGGTGAATGGGTCAGCGCATGTCGCCGCTGAGGTCCGCGGTGCGGCCTTCCTTGGTGGCCATGACGCACACGGCCGCCACCACGAAGGCCAGGGCCCAGGCCACGCCCACCAGCCACAGCGAGCCGCCGGCCAGCAGGACCAGGCTGCTGGCGATCAGGGGCGTGAAGCCGGCGCCCAGCGTGGAGGAGGACTGGTAGGTCAGCGAGGCGCCGGTGTAGCGGATGCGGGTGGGGAACAGCTCCGCCACGTACGCGCCGAACGGGCCGAAGATGACGCCCTGGATGATGCCGTTGGCCAGGAACAGGCCGATCGCGAAGCCCAGCAGGGTGTGTGTCTGCAGGAGCCAGAGGATCGGGAAGGCCAGCACGGCGCCGGCAATCATGCCGGCGAGCATGACGGGTCGGCGGCCGAACCTGTCGCTGAGCCGGGCGGCGAACCAGATGCCAACGATCGTGAGCATGGCGCCGACGGCCTTGACGTTCAGCACGCCGGTCTGGCTGACACCGTGGTCCACCGCGTAGGCAATGGCCCAGACCGTCATCAGGCCCTGCACGGTGTAGGAGCTCATGCCCGCCAGTGTGCCCAGGATCAGGTTCTTGGGGTACTTGGTGAAGACCTCCAGCAGCGGCACGCGCTTCTTTTCCGCCGTTTTCTCCAGTTCCAGGAACAGCGGCGTCTCGGCCACCTTCAACCGGATCACCAGGCCCACGGCCACGAGCGCCAGGCTGACCAGGAACGGCACGCGCCAGCCCCATGCCAGGAACTGTGCCCGGGGCATGACCGAGAAGGCCGAGACCATCAGCGTGGCCATGACGGCGCCGGCGGGCCCGCCCATGTTGGCGAAGCTGGCGGCAAAGCCGCGGCGCTTGGACGGGGCGTGTTCCAGGGCAACCAGCATGGCGCCACCCCATTCCCCGCCGACGGCGATGCCCTGGACCAGGCGCAGCACCACCAGCAGGATGGGCGCAGCGAGTCCGATCTGCGCCGTCGTGGGCAGCAGCCCGATGGATGCGGTGCCCAGGCCCATCATCACCATGGAGACAATCAGGCAGCCCTTCCGGCCGAGCCTGTCGCCGAAGTGGCCGAAGATGGCCCCGCCCACCGGGCGGGCGGCGTACCCCACGGCCAGGGTGCCGAAGGAGGCGAACAACCCCACGGCGGGCGGGATGTTGGCGAAGAAGACCTTGTTGAACACCAGGCTGGCCGCCATCGCATAGAGCACGAAGTCGTAAAACTCAATGGCGCTGCCGATAAAGCTTGATGCCAGGATCCGCCGCATGGCGGAGGTGTTCAGGCTGTCTTCCCGCGCGGCACGTCCCTGGCGGGGGTTGGTCTTGTTGCTTGTCATAGTCATCTCGCGGAAACCATTTCTTCCATTGTGCGCGTGGCGGAGGCGCTGTGGCCAAAGGGGATGGAGTCAAGGTCGTCGGGGACGTAATAGTCCCCGGCGAAATCGGCCCCTGCCTGCTGCCAGACGGACAGCGGTGTGGTCCCGGGAACCAGGTGGTGCAGGGCCAAGGCCCCGGCCCCTGCCCGGGTTGCCAGCTCCACGGCCTCCGCGGCGCTGGTGTGGGACTTGCGGTGGTGGTCCCCGGATGCCCGGCCTGTCCCGTCGGAGGAACCGCCGTAGGTCTTGTTGACCCAGTCAAAGTCGATGGCCTCGTGCAGCAGCAGGTCGGTGCCGCGCGCCAGCCGGACCAGGTTTTCGCACGGCGCGGTGTCCCCGGAGATCGTCACGGAGCCGGCCGCGGTGTCGAAGCGGAAGGCGAAGGCCGGGGCGATCGGCGGGTGCTCCACGAGCGTTGCCGTGACCGTGACCAGCTCGTCCGAATAAATTTCAAACGGTTCCATCCCCTGCGGCGTGGGGTTGCCGTTGGGCGAATAGCCGGCCTCCGCCGGGATGGCGATGTCCTGCGGCACAAAGTAGTCAAAGGGCGACGGGCGCAGGCTGTCCAGGATCCTGTCGTTGAGGTCGGTGGCGTAGGCGGCCATCAGGTGGTTGAACATGCCGGTAATGCCCGGCGTCGGGTTGTCCGGGAACACGGGTGACGGCGGCACCGTGGCCCGGGCGGAGACCGGGGGCAGTGCGCCGCGGTCGCCGGGTCCCACCAGGTGGATCTTGTGCTGTCCGGCCCCGAAGGTGAACAGGCCGAAGATGGCCAGGGAGCCCAGGTCGATGGTGTGGTCCGAGTGCAGGTGTGTGACGAAGATGCCGCGCAGGGAACTGACGGGCAGGTTGGCCAGCATCATCTGCCGGCCCACCCCGTGCCCCGCATCCACGAGGTAGGTGGCCTCCCCGACCACGACGGCGGTCGCGATCCCCGAGCGCTTCCCGGCGTTTTCGCCCGTCCACCAGCGGGGGCCGCCGGCGGTGCCGAGCGTGACCACCCGGGGCGTAAGGTCTGGGACTTGCCGGCTCATTGCCTGCCTCCTGTATCTGCAGCCCGACCGGCTGCGACGATGGTGTGGATCACTTTTCTTCCACTATCGTGCGCCAGCTCACAGTGTTTGAAAAACGGTTTTATGCGTGCACTAAAACTGGTTTTACTTATGTTCCGGCAGCCCTTCCCGGCAACCTCCCAGCCGACGGTTGGAGAATGCATGGCATGCCTGAGGATTTTTCACCGAATACAACCCTGCCCGCCGCGACGGACCGGCGGGTCCGCAGCCTGGTCTCCAAGGTCCCTGAAGTGACGGCGTTGTTTTGGGTCATCAAGGTGCTGACCACCGGCATGGGTGAGACCACCAGCGACTACCTCGCCCACACGATCGATCCCGTCATCGCCGTGGGGATCGGCGCCGTGTGCTTCGCGGCCGCCCTGGCACTGCAGTTCTCCGTCAAGCGGTACATCCCGTGGGTGTACTGGCTGGCCGTGGCCATGGTCAGCGTTTTCGGCACCATGGCCGCCGACGTGTTGCACGTGGGCCTGGGCATCCCCTACGTGGCCTCGACAATCTTCTACGCCGTGGTTCTGGCGGCCGTGTTTTTCCTGTGGCACCGCACGGAAAAAACGCTGTCCATCCACAGCATCCACTCGCCCCGGCGCGAAATGTTCTACTGGGCTGCCGTGCTGGCCACCTTCGCCCTGGGCACGGCTGCCGGCGACCTCACCGCCGTCACCCTGCAGCTGGGCTACCTCGGCTCCGGCGTGCTTTTTGCCGTGGTCATTGCCGTTCCGGCGCTTGCGTACTGGAAGTTCGGGCTGAAGGCCATCCCCGCCTTTTGGGCTGCCTACATTGTCACCCGGCCACTCGGGGCGTCGTTCGCCGACTGGATGGGCGTCTCCCATGCCCGGGGCGGACTGGATTGGGGCACCGCACCGGTCAGCCTCGGCTGGGCCGCGGCCATCGTTGTGCTGGTGGCGGTGCTGGCCGCCCTGCAGCGGCGCACCAAGGCGCAGACGGGCGCATAGGGCCGGACGCCGCCGCGGGAAGTCGCCGCCGCGGGGCGCCTGCCGCGTGACGACGGCATGGGCCCGGCCCCGGCATCAGCCCGGTTCAGGCCCCGGCCCGCGCCAGGAGCCGCAGGACGGCTTCCTGGCTGAGCCAGCCTTTCAGGACCCCGCCATCAACGACGGGCAGCCCGCCGCCTGCCGGGGAGTCCAGCACCAGATCCACCACGGAGTCCAGGGTGGCCGCAGGGGCCGCCGTGGCAACGTGCTCGGCGAGCGCGGACAGCGCCGGCCCCTGTCGGTCCTCGCTTCCCGCCAGCGCTTCGGACAGCAATTGGAGGGTGACGACGCCGGCCAGCCGGCCGGCGTCGTCCGTGACGGGCAGGCTGTGCCTGCCGGAGGCCAGGAGCAGGTGCGAGCCCTGGGCCGCGCTGAGGTTGCCGTCCAGGGACCGGCGGCCGGCATCCATCACGGAGTCCACGCGGGTGGCCTGCATGAGTTCGGTCCCGGGGTGCCGGGTGAGGTCCACGCCGCGGCGGCTGAGTTTGAGGGTGTAGATGGTGTCCGGGGACAGGAGCTTGGACACCCCGGCGGAGACCACAATGGCGAACATGATCGGCAGGATGATCGAATACTCGCCGGTCATCTCAACCATGATGATGACGGCGGTGATCGGGGCGCGCGCGGCCCCGGCGAAGACCGCGCCCATGCCCACGAGCGCGAACGTCCCCACCTGGCCGTGGAGCGCCGGATCGATGATCCCCACAACTTCCCCGAATGCGGCACCCAGCATGGCGCCGATGAACAGGGACGGGGCAAACACGCCGCCCGAGCCGCCGATCCCTATGGTCAGGCTCGTGGCCACGATCTTGCCCACCAACAGCAGCAGCAAAAAGCCCACCGCATAGCGGCCGTCCACGCCGGCCTGCAACACGGGGTACCCCACCCCGTACATCTGCGGCAGGGCCAGCAGGAGCAGCCCCAGCAACAGCCCGCCAAGGGCGGGCCGGAGCCAGTTGGGGATGCGGCGTGCCGCGAAGTCGCACGCGTCCTCGATCCCGTACAGCACCCGGGTGAACCCCACCCCGGCCAGGGCCGCCAGCAGCCCCAGCAGCAGAAACAGCGGGTACTCCCAGCCGCCGCCCAGATGGAAGGGCGGAAGCTGCAGGAAGGCCTTGTCGCCCAGGAACGTCCGCCCCACCACGGAGGCGGCCACGGAGGCCAGCACCACCGCGCCGAAGGAGCCGGCCTCGAAGTCCGCCAGCAGCAGCTCCAGGGCAAAAAAGACCCCCGCAATGGGGGCGTTGAAGGTCGCCGCAATGCCTCCCGCTGCACCACAGGCCACCAGGGTGCGCACCCTGGCATCCGGCATCCGGAACACCCGGGCCAGCCAGGATCCCAGGGCCGAGCCGATCTGCACGATCGGCCCTTCACGGCCAACGGACCCCCCGGACCCGATGCAGATGGCCGAGGCCAGGGCCTTGACCACGGCCACCTGGCCCTTGATCCGCCCGCCGTGCCGGCTGACGGCATACATGACCTCGGGGACGCCGTGGCCGCGGGCCTCCGGCGCGAAGCGCTGGACCAGCGGCCCGTAGACCAGCCCGCCCGCGGCGGGGGCGAGGACGACAAAAAACGGGCCCAGCCAAGGCAGCCACGGATGTGCCGGGTGGCCCTGGACCGCCGAATAGTCAAGGTGCCCGGAAAAGAACAGGGTGGCCGCGGAGATCATCCAGCGAAACGCGACGGCGGCGAACCCGGCCCCTGCACCCACCACCAGTGCCACGCTGATCAACTGGTAGCCGCCTTCCGAAGCGGGCCGCCAAATGGTCCGCCAGGCAGCTGAAAGGTTGCGTCGGGGTGTGCCGATGCCGTTGGACATGCAGGGAATCCTCACTTCATGGCTCACGCCTAAATTTCATGCGATTAAATTTCATGCGGTCGTACAATATATGCCATACTGCAATTATGCATGCTAGCACCCCTCCTTCCGCCCCCGGAGACGCGATCGCTGAAACGTTGACGGCCTCACGGGCGCTGTTGGGCGTGATTGCCCGGTCCCTGGCCACCGTCATGGACACCGTGACGCTGCCCCAGTTCAGGGTGCTGGTGGTGCTTTCCGACTTTGGCCCGCTCCGCATGGGGGACCTGGCCGGCAGGCTCGGCGCCAACCAATCAAGCTTCAGCCGCTTCGCCGACAGGATGGTGACGGCCGGATTGATCACCCGGCAGGTGGGGACGGCCAGCCGCCGGGAGGTCATCATGTCACTCACCGAACACGGCAGGAACGTCCACAGCACCGTGACGGAAGCCCGCCGCACGGAGATCGCCACGCTCCTGGGCACGCTTTCCCCCACGGAACGCGAGGCGGTCAAGACCGGCTTTGAAGTCTTCGCCCGGGCTGCCGGGGAACCCTCCGCGGCCGAGCTGATGATAGCGGGGCTTTGAGCGTGCAGCTGCTGTCCGGCATGCCGCCCATGCCCGGCATGGGAAACCCCCACGCAGTCATGGCCGGGCCCATGTGGATGCCCACCGCCCCACCCACCGTGGCGAACGTGCTGGCCTGGCATCCGCAGCCGATCCCCGTGCTGCCCGTCCTGGCCGTGGTCCTGCTGCTCGGCTACGGCGCCGGACTGCTGGTGCTGCGCCGCCGCGGGGTGGCATGGCCGGTGGGGCGCACCCTGATGTGGCTTGTCGGCGTGGCGAGCATCCTGTTTGTCACGGGCACCGGCATTGACGGCTACGGCATGGAGCTCTTCAGTATCCACATGGTCCAGCACATGGCGTTGAACATGCTCTGCCCGGTCTTTTTGGTGCTCGGCGCCCCCATCACCCTGCTGCTGCGGGTGCTGCCGGCCGGCCACGGCCGCCGCGGCACGGTGCGCCGCGGCCTGCTGCGCGTCCTCCATTCGGTGCCCGCCTCCATCCTCACCCATCCCGTGGTGACGTTCGCGCTGTTCGTCATGAGCCTGTACGGGCTCTATTTCACCCCCGCCTTCGACTACCTGATGGGCACCTGGTGGGGGCACAACATCATGTTGATCCACTTCCTGATGATCGGCTTCCTGTATTTTTGGGGAATTCTGGGTGTGGACCCCTCCCCGCGCCAGACCGGCCGGGGGCTGCGCGGCATCTCCGGGGAGGTCGTCCCGGTGCTGGAACTGGCCGCCACCACCCCGTTCCACGCGTTCTTCGGCGTGGTGGTCATGATGTCCACCACGCTGCTGGTGCACTTTTATGCCACGCCCATGCCGGGCTGGAACATCATGCCGCTGGCGGACCAGGGCACGGGCGGCGGGATCGCCTGGGGCTTTACCGAATTCCCCACGCTGCTGGTGCTCGGCGTCCTGGTCTCCAAGTGGCAGCGCTCCGATGCGCGCAAGACGGCGGCCGCCGAGCGCCGGGCCGCCCGCGTGGGGGACGTGGACCTGGAGGACTACAACAGCTACCTGCAGCGCCTGGCCTCCCGGGACAAGGGGCCGCAGTGAGCCCGCTGGCGGTCGCGGCCGCCACCAGCTACGCCTTCACCCTGGGCCTGGTGGCCGCCGTCAACCCGTGCGGGTTCCCGCTGCTTCCAGCCTACCTGGCCCTGTTCACCGGCAGGCCCGACGGCGGCGGCACCGGCCGCGCGGCCCGGGCCGCCCGCGGCCTGGTCTCCGGCACCGGGGTCACGTGCGGCTTCACGGCTGTCTTTGGCACGCTCGGGCTGGTCCTGGTCTCCGGTGCCGCACTGGCCTCGGGATGGCTGCCGTGGTTCATGGTGGCGGCGGGCGCCCTGATGGCGGCCCTGGGCATTTCAACGCTTTGCGGGCGCCCCCTTTACCTCCGGCTGCCCGCGCCCCGGCTGGCACCGGGCGGACGGACGTTCGCTGCGACGTTCATGTTCGGCATCGCCTACGCCATCGGTTCCCTCAGCTGCGCCCTCCCCCTGTTCCTGGCCGCCGTGGGCGGCTCGTTCACCCGGCTGGGTTTTTGGGCCGGCCTGGGCTGCTACCTTGCCTATGCCTTGGGCATGGGATTGTTTGTCACCGGTGCCGCCGTGGCGACGGCGGTCGCGGGGGCCGGGCTGATGCGCCGTTTCCGGCAGGCCGGGCGCTTCCTGCCCGTCGTCTCCGGGACGGTGCTCGCCGTGTCAGGGCTCTACCTCGCCTACTACTGGACGGCCGAGCTGCTCCACTTTTCCCTGGCCGCCGGCCCCTTCGGCACCGTCTCCGCCGTGCAGGGGGACGTGACCTCATTCATCGCGGGCCACATGGCCCTCATGGCCCTGCTCCTGCTCGCGGCAGTCCTCGCCGCCGTCACCGCCGTCGCCCGCAAAAACTGGACCAGCCCCCGGGAAGCCCGCGGGGCGGAACCTTCGGAAGGAAACCCCCATGCCTGAAACACCAACACCGGCCGCCGCGCCACGCACCCGCGGCAGGGCGGTCCTGTGGGGCGTGGGCGGCCTGATGCTCCTGATGGCCGTGGTGGTGGTCCTGCTGCTCGCGGGCCTGGTGCCAAACACCCCGCCCGCCGCCCCGGCAGCCCAGGGGGCGGCCGCCGTCGAGCCCGGCATCAATGCGGCCGCCTCCACCCTGCTCCAGCTGGACCCGCAGGCCCGGCCGCTGCCCACGGCCCCGGCCCTCTCGCTGACCGACCAGGACGGCAGGCACGTCACGCTGTCCCACTACCGCGGAAAGTCAGTGGTGCTGTCCTTCAACGACGACCGGTGCCAGGACCTGTGCACCCTGCTCGCCCAGGACGTGGTGGCCGCCAACAAGGACCTGGGCCCACATGCCAAGGACGTGGTGTTCCTTTCCGTCAATGCCAACCCCTACTACCCGTCGACGGCGGCCGTGAAGGAATGGACGGACGGCCATGGCCTGGCCGGCGCGTCCAACTGGGTTTTTGCCACCGGCAGCCCGGACCAGCTGGCCAAGACGGCCGCGAACTACGGCGTGCCGATTGAGCTCAACCCCAAGACACGGGACGTGGTCCACGGCACGGAACTCTTCTTCATCGACCCGTCCGGGAAGGAGGCCGCCCTGGGGCAGTTTGGCACCTCATCCGCCAACACCGATCTCTACGGCCACGCGATGGCCCAGGCCGCGGTGGACCTGCTGTCCCATGCCGCCGCGATCCACGTTGGCGGTCCCTCCCCCGCGGCACAGGCCGGCCGGACGGCAGCCTCCCTCAACGCCGCCGCGCCGGGCTTCACGCTGCCGCAACTGTCCCACCCGCACAGCAGCACGTCGCTGGGCGCGCTCAAGGGCAAGGTGACGGTGCTCAATTTCTGGGCCAGCACCTGCACGGCGTGCACCACGGAAATGCCCGCCATGGAACAGTCCTTCAAGGACTTGGGCAAAAACGTGAACTTTGTCGGCATCGACGTCGCCGACAACCCCGCCAGGGCCGCCGCCTTCGCCGCCCAATACGGCATCAGCTACCCCCTGCTCAGCGACACCGCCGGCACTGCCTCTGGCGCGTACCAGGTGCCCGGGCTGCCGTTCACCGCGGTGATTGGGGCCGACGGGACACTGCTGGTCCGCCACCCCGGCGCCATGACGGCCCAACAGCTCGAATACGTGCTCCAAAGCCTGGCCCAGGGCGGCAGCTGACGCCCTACGGCAGCCGCTGCGCGAACCCGGCGGCTGCCTCCAAAAGGCGCGGCACGCCCTCCTCCAGCACGGCACCCAGGGAGGGCCCGCCGTCGTCCCTCCCGCCCTGCTGCCAACGGGCGTAGATCGCCTCACAGAAGATCGCGGCCTTCCACAGCGCCAGCGCCTGATACCAGGGCAACGCGGACAGGTCCAGCCCGAAATGCTGGTTGTACCGTTCCACCAGCTCCTCCCGCGTGAGGTACCCGGGCTGCGCCGTCACCGAGGTCAGTTCCATCAGCGTCCCGGGTGATCCGGCCTGCGCGTATGTGGCGGTCAGGTAGCCCAGGTCGGCCAGTGGGTCGCCGAGCGTCGCCATCTCCCAGTCCAGCACGGCCTGCACGCGCACGGGCCCGGAGCGGCGGAACATCAGGTTCCCCACCCGGTAGTCGCCATGGACCAGGGCGGTGCGCTGCGTGGCGGGCCGGTTCGCCTCCAGCCACTGCGCCAGCTCCGCAACCTGCGGCAGGTCCCGGACGGCCCCGGCGTCCCACAGCCCGGCAAAGCGCGCCACCTGCCGCCGCAGGTATCCCTCCGGCCGCCCGATCCCGGCAAGCGCGCCCTTGCCGCCATCCACCGAATGCAGCCGCACCAGCATGTCCGCGACGGCCTCGCTGGTGGCGCGCCGCTGCCCGCGACCGTCCAGGTGCGCCGGAACCGTGTCCGTGACCACGTCGCCGTCCAGAAACTTCATGAGGTAAAACGGCCCGCCCAGGACGTGCGTGTCCGCGCAGACGGCGAGGATTTTCGGCACCGGAATGCCCCGCGGCGCCAGCAGCTGCTGGAGGTGCGCCTCCCGGACCATGTCGTGGGTGGACGGCGGCAGCGGCGGCCGGGGCCCGCGCCGGAGGACGACGTCGGCACCCCGCCTTTTGATGCGGAACGTCACGTTGGACTGTCCGTCGCCAATGCGGTGCCAGTGCAGGGGCCCGGTGCCGATCCCGGAGGCGTCCAGGTATTCCTCCAGCCGGTCCACCACCAGCAGCGGCGGCACTTCCATCCGCTCCGCCTCGGCCGTCGTCCGGGCCACGTCCCCGCCGCCGGTCACGGGAGGTCCCCGGCGTCAATGCGGGCCGCGCCCTGGAACGGTTCGCCGCCCTCCACCTCGCGGCGCCTGGCCGCGGAGGCCCGGCGCGCGATGGCCCATTTGTGCGTCTCGGTGGCGCCGTCGTAAATCCTGAAGGGGCGGACCTCGTTCAGGTACTGGGCCAGGGGGAGCCCGTCGGAGACCCCGTCTCCCCCACACAGCTGCACGGCCCGGTCGATGACCCGGTAGACGGCCTCGGAACAGTGCACCTTGGCCACGGAGGACAGTGCGGCCCCGGCCTGCGGATCGGTGCCGAGCAGCACGGCGCACCGGCCGATGATGGCGTCGGAGGTTTCAAGGTCGATCACGGAGGAGGCGATCAGCTCCTGCGCAATGCCCAGCCCTGAAATGGGTCCACCAAAGATCTCGCGGGTGTTGGCGCGGTCCAAGGCAATGTCCAGGGCCCGGCGGGCCAGCCCCAGCCAGCGCATGCAGTGGGTCAGCCGCGCCGGGCCCAGCCGCAGCTGGGCATGCCGGAAGCCCAGGCCCACCCTGCCCAGCACGGCGTTGTCCGGCACGCGGACGCCGTCGAAGTGCACGTGCGGGTGGCCGCCGGGCAGGTACTTGTCCATGGTGTGGATGGCCGCGCCGACGCGGACCCCCGGCGAGTCCATGGGCACCAGGAACATGGTGGCGCCGGCGGGCGCCGCGTCCTTCCCGGCACCGGCCGGCCCGGTATCCGGGGTGCCGGCACCAGCGGTTACGGTATCCGGCGTGCGGGCCATGACGATGGCGAAGCCGGCAAAGGTGGCGCCGCTGGTGAAGCGCTTGTGGCCGGTGATGGTCCAGTGGCGGCCGTCGTGCACGGCGGTCGTGGCCAGTGCGCCCGGGTCGGAGCCGGCCCCCGGGTGCGGCTCGGTCATGGCAAAGCAGGAACTGATCTGCCCGGCCGCCAGCGGCGCCAGATAGCGGCGCTTTTGTTCGGCCGTGCCAAGCAGGTTGAGCATGTGCATGTTGCCTTCGTCCGGCGCCATGCAGTTCAGCGCGGCCGGGCCGATCGGGGAATACCCTGCCTCCTGGAATATGGGGGACCAATGTTCCAGGGGCAGCCCCTGCCCGCCAAATTCGCGGGGCGCGTGCGGGGCGTAGACGCCGGCGGCCTTGGCGGCCTCCCCGAGCTCCCGGCGCACTGTCAGGTTCAGGGCCTGCCCGGGACGCGGCTCCGCCGGGATGACGGTGCCGCGGATGAACTCGCGGGTGCGCAGGCGCAGCTCCTCGGCTTCGGCGGGCCCCGGGCCGGCCGGCCGGGACGGCCCCGCGTGCTGCCCCATCACTGCCGGTCCTGGCCTATTCCGCCGGCGACGAGCAGGCCGCCATCGAGCGTGAGCACCTGGCCGGTGACCCAGTCCGCGTCCGGGGAGGCGAGGAAGGCGACGGCGGAGGCAACGTCGTCGGGCGTGCCCAGGCGCTTCAGGGGATACGTGGCGGCCACTTCCGCCTCGCGCCCCTCATACAGGGCCCGGGCAAAGCGGGTCTTGACCACGGCTGGCGCCACGGCGTTCACGCGCACCGCCGGCGCCAGTTCAAGGGCCAGCGTGCGCGTGAGGTGGGAGACGGCGGACTTGCTGATGCCGTACAGGCCGATGCCCGCCGCCGGGACCACGCCGCTGGCGGAGGACACGTTCACCACGTTGCCGCGGCGCTCCCGGAATCCCAGTCCCGGGCGGTCCAGCACGGCCCGGGTCCAGGCCAGCGTGGCGAGCACGTTGAGCTCGAAAATCTTGCGCGCCGCGTCCATGTCGACGGTTTCCAGCGGACCGTAGGCGGGGTTGATGCCGGCGTTGTTGACCAGGATGTCCAGCCCGCCCAGTTCACGTTCGACGCCGTCCATCACCTCTGCGCGGTGCGCCGGGTCGTCCGCGTGCCCGGCAAAGGTGACCACGCTGCCGGCCGGGAAAGTGGCCGCGGCGTCCGCGAGCTGGTCCGCGCCGCGGGCGGTGATCGCCACGCGGGCCCCTTCCGTGGCCAGCCTCCGGGCGATGGCCAGGCCGATCCCCCTGCTGGCGCCCGTGACTATGGCCGCCCTGCCGTTGAAGCGGTGGCAATTGACGTTCATGGCACCCTTTCCGTCCCCGGTCCGCTGCCGGCCGGTAGTTGCCAGCATGCTGCGGATCGGGGCGGCGGTCAAGGGTGCGGGCCCGTTGCGGGCGGCTGTTCCCAGGCTTGGGCGAACCCGTCTTCGTCGTCAAATTCAACGGTGGCGATGACTTCCCTGGTCTTCGGATCGATCATGAAGGCCTCGTCCTCCTCCTCGACCATGATGAAGTCGCCGTGGTCGGTGCCAAAGTGCCAGGCCGGGACGGTTTGACCCTTGTGCTCGAAGTTGGGGTCCCCCATGGTGATTTTTTCCAGCTCGTAGCCGGCCGTGCTGCACAGTTCCCGGATGACGGCCTCAAACTCGGGAATGTTCTCCAGCCCGGCTTCCTCGGCCTCGGCCTGGCGCTGCGCCAGGTTGGGGATCCGGGCCGCGCGCCCGGCGATGTGGGCGGCAAGCCCGTCCGCGTCGAGGAGGAGCAGGCCTTCCTGTCCCTTGAGCCAGGCGGCGCTGAGCGCCGTGAGGTCCTCGGTGTCCAGGAGGTCCTCGAAGGCCCCGTCGAGGGCTTCCATGTGCTGGACACCCTCGCTGCGAACGTCGGCGACGTCGTAGTCCTCGTCGAGGTCGCCGTCCAGGTAGGCTTCGGAGTCCGCTTCGGACAGCGAGTCGAAGTAGGCCGTGGTCCGGTTGAAGAGCTCCAGGTGCTGCCCGGCGCCCATGCCCTCCAGCCCTTCGCGGATGTAGGCGTCGAGTTCTTCGCGGTCCGGGGACATGATGACGTACTGGGCGAATCCGCCGTCGAGCGCCTGGGTCAGGTAAAAGTCAACGAAATAGCTGCACAGGGCGTTGGGGGCCATCTCCCCGGAGTTGAGCAGCGCCTCGAACATGGCGTTCACCACGGACACGTTGGAATCAACAACGGCCGCATCGTCGGCGTCGGGGCCCTGCACGGTCAAAACAACGGGGTACTGGATCTCGGTCACGAAGGAATTCCTCACTGCAGGGAGCCTGTGCTGCTGACTGACACCTCCACGGTACGTCGCACACCATGCCGCCTTGGCGCCCGCGGGGTGAACGTCGGGCGACCATTCGGCAACCATTCCCCGACCCCCGGGCCGGCGTCGGGTCCCGGTGCCGCGCAGGGTTGGCAGCCAACGGCGCGCAGGAGCCGGTCACGCTCCCTGGTGCGCGGCCAGGAAGGTGTACACCTCGGTCTCGTCCACGCCCGGGAACGCACCCTGCGGCATCGCTGCCAACAAGTGCGAGTTCGCACGGGTGGACGGCCAGGCGTTCCCGGCCCACTGCGCGGACAGCTCGGCGGGCGGGCGGCGGCAGCAGTCCGGGTCGGGGCACTTGGACTGCGAGCGCTCCTTGGTGTCACGCCCGCGGAACCATTTCACGTGCTCGTAGGGGACGCCGATGCTCAACGAGTACTCCCCCGAGGAGTGCCGTTCCGTGCGGGCCGTGCACCAGTACGTGCCCACCGCGGTGTCCGTGTACTGGTTGAAGGCCCGGAACTTGTCCGGCACGTCAAAGACGGCCCGTGACGTCCAGAACCGGCACACGGCCTGCCCCTCGATGGCGCCGGTGTGGTCGGCGGGGAAGTTCACGCCGTCGTTCTCGTAGGCCTTGTGGATGATCCCGGACTCGTGCACCTTCTGGAAGTGCGTGGTGATGCCCAGGTGCTCGGTGGCCAGGTTGGTGAAGCGGTGCGCGGCCGTCTCGTAGGACACGGCGAACGCGTCCCGGATGTCCTCGATGGCCAGCTCCTTGGCGGCCTTCGCTTCCTTCAGGAAGTCCACCGTGGCGTGCTCGGGCATCAGCAGGGAGGCCGCAAAGTAGTTCGTGTAGACGCGCTGGCGCAGGAAATCCGCATAGTCGCGCGGCGTCTGGTGCCCCAGGACATAGTGGCCCAGCGCCTGGAGCAGCACGGAGCGGGGGTCGTGGTCGGAGCGCTGGCCGTGCGTGAGGTAAATCCGGTGGTTCTTCAGGTCCGTCACGGAGCGGGTGGAATGCGGCAAATCCCCCACATAGTGCAGGTCAAAGCCCAGGTGCTCGGCAATGTCCGCCGCCACGTGGTGGGACAGCGGGCCCCGGTCATGCCCCACCTTGTCCAGCAGGTCCTGGGCCTGGCGCTCAATCTCCGGGTAGTAGTTGTTGCGGGCCTTCATCTCCCCGCGCAGTTCGGAGTTGGCCCGCCGCGCCTCCTCGGGCGTTGCGGACTGTTCATCCAGCCGGCGTTCCAGCTCGTGCTGCAGCCCCACCAGGGACTCCAGGATTTCCATGGAAAGCCGGGAGCTGACGCGGACCGTGGGCAGTCCCAGCGACTGGTACAGGGGCCCGCGCTGCGCCCGTTCCAGCTCGATTTCCAGCGCCGCCCGGCGGCTGGGCGGCTCCGCCCCGAGCAGCTGGTCCAGGCTGACGCCGAGGGCCCCGGCCAGGTGCTGGAGCAGGCTGAGTTTGGGTTCCCGCTTGCCGTTTTCAATCAGGGACAGCTGCGACGGCGCGGACCCCACCTTGGCGCTGAGGTCGTCGAGCGTCATGCCCAATTTCTTGCGCAGGTGGCGGACCCGGCGGCCCAGCGCTATCAGGTCCACTTCGCCGTCGCCGCCGGCGCCCTTGCCGTCGCGTGGGGCCCCATCGCCCAGATTCCAGCCCGCATTGTTCATTTCTTGAGAATACGGGAAGAAGTGCAAATCTTTCCACCCTTTTTATCTGCAAAGCCCTTGCAAAGCCCTGAATAGTTGATTTCAAGAAGAAGGACCAAGGATTCCAGCAAAGGAGCTTTTCATCATGACTGCAGCATTTGAACCCGCAAAGACGCCGGAACAGACCAACGCTGAGGCAGCCGCGGCCCTCGAACTCGAGTGGGCGGCCAACCCCCGCTGGGAGGGGATCAAGCGCTCCTACCCGGCCTCCGACGTCGTCCGGCTCCGCGGCCGGGTCCAGGAGGAGCACACCCTGGCCCGCCGCGGTTCGGAAAAGCTCTGGGACCAGTTGCGCAACGCCGGTCCGGAAGGCTACACGAACGCGCTCGGCGCCCTGACCGGCAACCAGGCCGTCCAGCAGGTCAAGGCCGGGCTGAAGGCCATCTACCTCTCCGGCTGGCAGGTCGCCGCCGACGCCAATTCCAACGGCAACACCTACCCGGACCAGTCCCTGTACCCCGTGGACTCGGTGCCCAAGGTGGTCCGCCGCATCAACAACGCCCTCCTGCGCGCCGACCAGATCGAGTTTTCCGAAGGCAAGCAGAGCGTGGAGGACTGGCTGGTGCCGATCGTGGCCGACGCCGAGGCCGGCTTTGGCGGGCCGCTGAACGCCTACGAGCTCATGAAGTCGATGATCACCTCGGGTGCGGCCGGCGTGCACTGGGAAGACCAGCTGGCCAGCGAAAAGAAGTGCGGGCACCTGGGCGGGAAGGTCCTGATCCCCACGGCCCAGCACGTGCGCACGCTCAACGCCGCCCGGCTCGCCGCCGACGTCGCCGGCGTCCCGTCTGTTATTGTTGCCCGTACGGACGCCGAGGCCGCCACCCTGATCACCTCCGACGTTGACGACCGCGACAAGCCGTTCCTCACCGGGGAGCGGACCGCGGAAGGTTTCTACAATGTGCGCAACGGGATCGAGCCGTGCATTGCCCGCGGCCTGGCCTACGCCCCCTACGCGGACCTCATCTGGATGGAAACCGGCACCCCGGACCTGGAACATGCGAAGAAGTTTGCCGAAGGCATCCACGCGCAGTTCCCCGACCAGATGCTCGCCTACAACTGCTCGCCGTCGTTCAACTGGAAAAAGCACCTGGACGACGCCACCATCGCCAAGTTCCAACGCGAGCTCGGCGCCATGGGCTTCAAGTTCCAGTTCATCACCCTGGCTGGCTTCCACGCCCTGAACTACTCGATGTTTGACCTTGCCCACGGTTACGCCCGCAACGGCATGAGCGCCTACGTCGACCTGCAGGAGCGCGAATTCGGCGCAGAAGAACGCGGCTACACCGCAACCAAGCACCAGCGTGAAGTGGGCACCGGCTACTTCGACCTGGTGGCGACGGCGCTGAACCCAAACAGCGGCACCCTCGCACTGGCAGGCTCCACCGAAGCCCAGCAGTTCCACTAACAGCTTTCCCCCTCATCTGTGTTGCAGCTGGTGGACCGATCCGACCCGAAACGGCGGGTTTTCGTCCAACAGCTGCAACACAGATGGACCAGACTTGGAGCAAACACCATGAACTCAACCAACAGCCTGAACGGATTCACGATCAACGGCATCACCCTGACGGCACCGCCCATCCACCGCCAGGATGAGATCCTGACCCCGGAGGCCCTGGACTTCATCGCGGCCCTGAACCGTGCGACGACGGCGCGCCGCCAGGAGCTGCTGCAGGCCCGCCAGGTGCGCCGGCGCCAGATCCTCAGCGGCAGCGACCCGCGCTACCTGCGCGAGACCGCCGGCATCCGCGAGGACCCGCGGTGGCGGGTCGCCCCACCGGCCCCCGGGCTGGAGGACCGCCGCGTGGAAATCACCGGCCCCGTCGATGCGAAGATGGCCATCAACGCCCTGAACTCCGGAGCCAAGGTGTGGCTGGCGGACATGGAGGACGCGTCCACGCCGACCTGGGGCAATGTGATCCGCGGCCAGGTCAACCTGATCGACGCGCTGGAACGCCGCATCGACTTCACAAGCCCGGACGGCAAGGAGTACCGCCTAAACCCGGCCGAGGACATGCCGACCATCGTGGTCCGCCCCCGCGGCTGGCACCTGCCGGAAAAGCACCTGCTCATCAACGGCAAGCCGATGGCCGGCGGGATCGTGGACTTTGGCCTGTACTTCTTCCACAACGCCCGCCGGCTCATCGCCCAGGGCAAGGGGCCGTACTTTTACCTGCCGAAGATTGAAAACCACCTCGAAGCCCGGCTGTGGAATGACATCTTCGTTCAGGCCCAGGACCTGCTGGGCATCCCGCAGGGCACCATCCGCGCCACCGTCCTGATCGAAACCATCACCGCGGCCTTCGAAATGGAGGAGATCCTCTACGAACTGCGCGACCACGCCGCCGGCCTGAACGCCGGGCGCTGGGACTACCTGTTCTCCGTCATCAAGAACTTCCGCACCCGCGGCCCGCGCTTTGTGCTCCCGGACCGCAACCAGATCACCATGACGGCACCGTTCATGCGCGCCTACACCGAACAGCTGGTCCGGGCCTGCCACCGCCGCGGCGCCATGGCCATCGGCGGCATGTCCGCCTTTGTGCCGAACCGCCGCGACCCGGAAGCCAACGCCAACGCCCTGGAGAAGGTCCGTGCGGACAAGACCCGCGAGGCCGGCGACGGCTTTGACGGCTCCTGGGTGGCCCACCCGGACTTGGTCCCCGTGGCCATGGAGGTCTTTGACGACACGCTGGGCTGGAACCCGAACCAGATCAGCCGCCTGCGCGAGGATGTCGAAGTGGACGACCGCGCCCTGCTGGACGTGGCCGGCACCCAGGGCACCATCACCGAGGACGGCATCCGGGACAACATCTGGGTGGGCATCCAGTACATCGAGTCCTGGCTGCGCGGCCACGGCGCCGTCGCCCTGAACAACCTCATGGAGGACGCCGCCACCGCGGAAATCTCCCGCTCGCAGATCTGGCAGTGGATCCACAGCCAGGCCATCACCGACCAGGGCGAACTCATCACCTTCGACTGGGTGCAGGAAATGCTGGAGGAGGAATTCGCCAGGATGCCCCGCTTCGATGCCGACCGCTTCGACGACGCGCTGGAAATCTTCGAGGCCGTGGCCCTGGGCGAGGAGTTCCCCACCTTCCTGACGCTCTCCGCCTACGCCAACTACCTGCACGAAACCCCCGCGCAGGAGCCGGCCCGCAAGCGCGAGCTCGCCGCCGCGTAGTTTCACAAGTCTTGGCTGGCCTGCCGGACACGTCGCCACTGACCGCCCGAAATCCGGGTCCCGGCGGCCCAGCCAGAATACCGACAGGCCCGACCACCCCATCCGGTGGTCGGGCCTTGTCATGCCCCGGGCGGCGGGCCCTCCGGAATAACCGCCTCCCGTTCCCCGTTGCCGCAATTATGAAGATTGAAATCTGGTCCGACGTCGCCTGCCCGTGGTGCTACATCGGCAAGCGCCGCTTTGAAACTGCCCTGGATGGGTTCCCGCACAAGGATTCCGTGGAGGTGCAGTGGCGCAGCTACCAGCTGGACCCCAGCCTCCCGGAGCACTACGACGGCACTGAGATCAGCTACCTTTCCGAGCGCAAGGGCATGGACCCTGGCCAGGTCGCGGGCATGTTCGCCCATGTGACCGAGCAGGCTGCCGGCGTGGGCCTGGACTACAAGTTCAACGACGTGGTGGTCGCCAACAGCTTCAACGCCCACCAACTCATCCACCTGGCTGCGGCCAACGGAAAGGCCGACGCCGTCAAGGAAGCCCTGCTTTCGGGCCACTTTGAGCACGGCGAGGACATTGGCGCCCGCGAGTTCCTGGTCCGCACCGGAACCGCCGCAGGGCTGGACGCCGCCGCCATCAACGAGGCGCTGGACACCGGCAAGTACGCCGACGACGTCCGCCACGACTTTGCCGAGGGCCGCGCGCTCGGCGTCCAGGGCGTGCCGTTCTTTGTGATTGACAGGAAGTACGGGATCTCCGGCGCCCAGCCGTCCGAACTGTTCGCCCAGGCCCTCAACGAGGCATGGCAGGAAGCGAATCCGCTGACCATGGTGGCCGCCGCCAGCGCCGATGGCGCCGAGGTGTGCGGTCCGGACGGCTGCGCGGTCTAGCGTCCACGGTCGACGGCGTGCCAAGCTGTCCGGGACGGGTAAAATTTACCACGCCCCCGCCAGCTTGGCACGCCGTCGTCGTGCGGCGGTGCCGCAGCGGCTACTTGACGGCGCCGGCCGTCAGGCCCGCCACGAAGTTCTTCTGCAGGAGCAGGAAGCCGATGACGATTGGGATGGAGACCACCACCGAGGCGGCCATGATCTGGTTCCAGTACACGTTGGTCTGCGTCGAGTAGAGCTGCAGGCCCACGGCCAGGGTGCGGTTGGCGTCGGTGGTCATGACGGAGGCGAACAGCACCTCGCCCCAGCTGGTCATGAAGCTGTAGATGGCCACCGCGACCAGGCCCGGCCGCGCGGTGGGCAGGATGACCGTGATCAGGGCCCGCATGGGGCCGCAGCCGTCCACCTTGGCCGCCTCGTCCAGCTCCCGCGGGATGCCGTCGAAGTAGCCGGCCAGCATCCAGATGGAAAACGGCAGCGAGAACGTCAGGTAGGTGATGATCAGGCCGGTGCGGGTGCCCACGAGCTGGACACCGAAGTTCGTGTTGATGTTCACGAAGATCAAAAACAGCGGCAGCAGGAACAGCACGCCGGGCAGCATCTGGGTGGAAAGCACCGTGGTGGAGAACACCGAGCGTCCGCGGAAGTTGTACCGGGAGATGGCGTAGGAGGCAAAGATGGCGATGATCAGCGACAACACCGTGGCCACGCTGGAGACAATCACCGAGTTGACGAAGTAGTTCCCCAGCGGAACGGTCTGCCACATGTCGATGTACGGCTGGATGGTCAGGGTCTTGGGCCACCAGGAAAACGCGCCCTGGACATCCTTCAACGGCTTGAGCCCGGAGATGACCATGACCCAGATGGGCACGATGGTGAAGATGGTCAGAATCGCGATGGTGGCGATCCTGAAGGATTTGGCACCGGTGGTTTCACGCACGGTCTTTCCTCCGGTTCATGAAGAGCAGGTAGATTCCGCTGACAATGAGCAGGAACAGCAGAAGCAGGACGGACATCGCCGCACCGGAACCAAAGTTCCAGGTCAGGAACGAGGCGTTGTAGATGTGGAAGGAAATCAGGTCGCCGGCCGGGGGCTGGGAACCGCCGAACAGAACGAACGGGGTGTTGAAGTCGTTGAAGGTCCACAGGAACATCACCAGCAGCAGCACCATGTTGACCGGACGCAGCATGGGCAGCGTGATGGACGACCACTGGCGCAGCGGCTTGGCGCCGTCCACGGCCGAGGCCTCGTAGACGTCGTTGGGGATCGACTGCAGCCCGGCCATGAGCATGAGGAAGGCAAACGGCCACAGCCGCCAGATCGCCACGATGACAACGGCCCAGAAGGCGTTGTCGCCGATCAGCCAGAAGGGCCTGGCACCCGGCAGGCCAAGGTTGTCAAAGAAGAAGTGGTTGATGGCCCCGTTGTCCTTTTGCAGCATGAACTTCCACGCGATGACGCCGGCGTACATGGGCAGTGCGTAGGGAATCAGGAACAGGGTGCGGAAGAAGCCGCGGCCAAAAAAGGACTTTTGCAGGGCCACCGCGGCCGCCATGCCCAGGCCCCAGGAGATGCCGACCACCAGGATGGTGAAGGCGGCCGTGATCAGGAAGGACTTGAGCAGCCCGGCGCCGATCGCGGAGTTGAAATCGAGTGCGATCTGGTAGTTCTTCAGTCCCGTGACGGGTGCATTGCCCCAGTTGGAGATGTACATCTTGGTGAGCTTGAGAAAGCTCATCCAAATGCCGGTGGCCATCGGGATGACATGGATGACCAGTTCGAAGACGACGGCGGGGGCCAGCAGCGCGTACGGCAGCCACCAGCCGGCCTTGCGGGTTTTGCGTTTCCCGCCCCTGGCCGCCTTGTCGGCGGCTCCGGACTTGCGGGTGGTGGTGGTTGCAGACACTGCGGCACTCACCTTTCTTCGGAAGTGTGGAAATGGGGAAGGGGCGGGGCCGGCGATGCGGGCCCCGCCCCTTCGTCACCGCTGGATGGGCCCACGGGCCCGGGTGCCCCTGGTCCGTCCCGGCTGCGGGCCGGACCAGGTGCGTGGGGGATCAGCCGGCGGCTTCCACTGCCTGCTGGGCCGTGGTCAGCGCCGCCTTGATGTCAGCCTTGGAAACGGTGCCGCCGGAGGCGACCGTGGCGAACATTTGGTTCATGGCCTTGCCCACGGTGCTTTCAAACTGGTCCTCGGCAGAAACCAGCGGGAGGGGCTTGGACTTGTTCGCGTAAATGTCCTCGAACGTCTTGGCCAAGGCGGAGTCCGTGGTGAAGGTCGGGGTGACACCGGCCAGGACGGGAAGTGCGGCAAAGGACTTGTCGAGCGTGTTTTGCGTGTCCTTGCTGGTCATGAACTTCACGAACTTCAGTGCCGCGTCCTTGTTCTTCGTGTTCTTGAAGATGGACATGTTGATGCCTGCAACCATCGTGGCGATGTCCTTGCCACCCGCGGGGGCCGGGAAAGCCACCACGCCGAACTGGTTGTCCTTCATGCCCTGGGAGGCGATGGAACTGTTCGCGTTGTTCTGGCTCAGGACCATGGCAGCCTTGCCGTTGGCAAAGTCGTTGATGGCCTTGGTGCCGTTGTCGTACTGGGCGTTGCCGGGATCCACCACCTTGTCCGTCTGCATGAGGTCCAGGTAGCGGGCAATGCCGTTGACGACGCCGTCGGAAGTGAAGGTCGGCTTGCCGGATGCGTCAAAGAACTCCGCGCCGTTCTGCGCCGCGTTGATGAAGGCAAAGTGTGAGTTTTCCGTGTAGCTGCCGGCGGCCAGGGTCATGCCGTGGACGGAGCCGGTGGTCAGCTTCTTGGCGTCGGTGACCATTTCCTCCCAGGTGGTGGGAGGGGTCAAGCCGGCATCCTTGAACATGGCCTTGTTGTAGTACAGGCCGTAGGCCAGACCATAAAGGGGCACCGAGGTGGGGTCCTGCCCCGGAACGCCGCCGGTGTCCATGGCGGTCTTGACGAACTTGTCCTTGCCGCCGATCGCGGTAAACGCGGCGGAGTCGAACGGCATGAACGCGCCGGTGGACTGCAGCGAGGCGGCCCAGGTGTTGCCGATGTTCAGCACGTCGGGAGCCTGGCCGGAGGTGACTGCCGTCTGGATGCGGGTCTGCAGGTCGTTCCAGCCGATGACTTCCAGGTTGACCTTGATGCCTGTCTCATCCTGGAATTTTTTCAGCTCCGGGGTGAGCACTTCCTTGTCATTTTCAAGGCTGGTCCCCTGGTTGCTGGCCCAGTACGTCAGCGTGGTCCCTGAGCCGCCCGTGGAGCCGGAATTGGTGGTGCCACCACTGCAGCCGGTGGCGGTGACCGCCAGGGCTGCGATTGCCGCTGCTGCGGCAAAAGTACGAATTTTCACTTTCGCGACTTCCTTGTCATTGTCGTGGGATACCCGAAAAGTTGGTTCCTAGGTGTCTCGGGCGGACCCGTTTCTCATCGTGAATCCAAAGCTAGACGAACTTATGCCGAGCGTCAATCAAAAGTTGAAGGTTAATTTTCGGCCTATTGAACTACATCCATCAGATCTCCCAACAGAGGACGCCCTACATGGCTGCAATATTGGCGAAAAACCTTGAAAATTCAGGGATTTAAGTATGTCCGGGCAGACGTATTTCCTGTGACCAGCCTAACTGAACCGGTTCAGCAAAATCGGATTGTTACCGCTTTGTTATGAAGCTGCGGGGTTCAAAGGGCGGCGTTGGCGAGGCTTTCCCGCCGGTGCAGCACACCGGCGGCCATCGCCACGTTCGCGGTCTGGTGCCCGGCGATGGTTTCCAGCAGCAGGGCGGCCGAACGGCGCCCCAGCTCCATGGTGTTCCGGGCCAGCGCGGCGACCGCCGGCGAACTGAGCTGGCACAGGATCGAATCGTCCCAGCTCAGGATGGAAACCTGGCCCGGGACGGCAATCCCGAGCCGCTTGAGCGCCCGGAGCCCGCCAATGGCCATGAGGTCGTTGCCGTACGCGATGGCGGTGGGAAACTCAGGGGACCCCGGCGCAAGGCCGGCGACGACGGCGGTGGTCGCCTTGCCGCCGTCGTCCGCGGTGTAGTCCGAGGTGCTGAACACGGCCGTCATGCCCAGCCGGCTGGCATGGGAATGGATGCCGGCACGGCGGGCCGCCTCGTGCGTGAGCCCCGGCGGGCCGGAGACGTAGGCGATGTGCCGGTGGCCGCGCGCGTGGAACGCCTCCACCACGGTGGCCGCATCCGCGCCCTGGTCCACCGTGGTGTTGGCGCCAAACGGCGTGGGGCCGGCGTCCTCGGCGGCGCCCACCAGCACGTGCGGCAGGCTCAGCCCCGCCAGCAGCTGGGGGCGGGGATCGTCGGCAAAGCGGTCGAAGACGATGACCCCGTCCACGCGCCGCTCCCCCGCCCACCGCCGGTAGACGTCCAGGTCGCGGCGTGGCTCCGGGGGCGGGGCGGGGGTGACCATCCGCAGCATCAGGTTCATGTCGTGCTCGCTGAGGATGGCCTCGATCCCGGCCAGGACGTTCATGTAAAACGACTCGGAGCCCACCTCCTCCGGGGTCCGCGCCAGCACGATCCCGACGGCCTCGCTGCGCGACTGCGAGAGCGCCCGGGCGCTGGAGCTTGGATACCAGCCCAGCTCCGCGGCGAGCGCCAGGACGCGGGCGCGGGTCGGTTCGCTGACCCCGGGCTGGCCGTTCAGCGCGTAGGAAATGGAGGCCTTGGACATGCCAAGGCGCTGGGCCAGGCCCGCAATGGTGACCTTTCCCGCCGGGCCGGACCCGCTCATGACGGCTGCTGTTGCGCCAGCAGGCGTTCGACGCCGGACGGGGCCAGCACGTGGTCAATCACCAGGCGCCCGGCGCCCAACACGCCGGCGTGGTCGGCGGCCATGGACTGGACAATGCGCAGCCGCGCCGTGGCGAGCGGCAGGGACCGCTGGTACACGATTTCCCGCACGCCGGCCATGAGGTACTCCCCGGCCGAGGAGAGCCCGCCGCCGATGACAATGACCGACGGGTTGAGCAGGTTGACGCAGGCCGCCAGCACGTCGCCCACGTCCCGGCCGGCCTGGCGCATGGCCGCGATGGCGGCGAGGTTTCCGCGCCGGGCCAGCTCCAGGACGTCCTCGCCGGTGGCCGCCGGGACGCCTGCGGCTGCCAGCGAGGCTGCCACGGCAGGTCCGGACGCCAGGGCTTCCAGGCAGCCGTGGTTGCCGCACCGGCACAGCACGTCGCCGCCGCGGGGGACGCCGATATGCCCGATGTCCCCGGCCGTCCCGTCGGCCCCGCGCTGCAACAGCCCGCCGCTGATGATGCCGGCTCCGATGCCGGTGGCGACCTTGACGAAGAGCAGGTTTTCAGCGTCGGGCCAATAGGTGGCCCGTTCGCCGAGGGCCATGATGTTCACATCGTTGTCCACCAGCACGTTGGTCTTGAACCGCCGCTGGACGTAGGCAGGAACGTCAAAGCCGTCCCAGCCGGGCATGATGGGCGGGCTCGCGGGCCGTCCGGTGGAATGTTCCACGGGCCCGGGCAGGCCGATGCCGATGCCCACCAGTTCGCGTTCGTGCCGGCCGGACTGGGCGAGCAGCTGCCCGGAATGCTCCAGCACGGCGTCCAGCACGGGGACCGGGCCGGTGGAGATGTCGATGGATTCGCGCAGCTCGGCGAGGATCTTGCCGCTGAGGTCGGTGAGCCCGATGAGCACGTGCGTGGCGCCGACGTCGACGGCCAGGACCACGCGGGCCGTGGGTTGGAAGGCAAAGCGCGACGGCGGGCGCCCCCCTGAGGAGACCGCCTCGCCGGCGGGCCCGATCAGGCCGGAGCCGGCCAGGGCATCAATGCGCGCCGCAACCGTGGAGCGGGCCAACCCCGTGATTTCCGTCAGTTCCGCCCGGGTCCTGGCGTGGCCGTCGCGCAGGAGCTGGAAGACGTCGCCCGCCCGGGAGGTGCCGGCGCCCGGGGCACCGCCGGCGGTGGCTGGGGTGGGCAGGGCTGGTGAGTGCGGCATCCACAACAAATAACACACTGGCCCCCTTCTGTCACACTTCTATCCGACGAAATTCCAAGTTGGGGAATTTCTTCCCAACTTTTGCTTGACGGCCGTCAAAAGTTCCCCTAGCTTGGAGAAGAACAACCAATTGCACCTTTCGAGGAGACCCTCCGTGACGTATTCACTGCAGCTGTACACCGTGCGCAAACCCCTCGAGGAGGACCTGCCCGGCACCATTGCCCGCGTGGCGGAACTTGGCTTCACGAAGGTGGAGCCGTACAACTTTGTGGCCACCGCCGACGCACTGGCCGCCGCATTTGCCGAGAACGGCATCACCGCCCCGTCCGGCCACGCGCCCTTGCTCAAGGACGACCAGGACGGGATTTTCCGCGCCGCCCGGACGCTCGGCATCACCACGGTCATCGATCCGTTCATTCCGGCCGAGCAGTGGCAGAACGCCGAGGACATCCAAAAGACGGCCGCGGCCCTGAACGCCGCGGCGAAGAAGGGCGCCGAATACGGCATCCGCGTCGGCTACCACAACCACTCCTGGGAGCTGGAGTCCAGGATCAACGGCACCACGGCCCTGGAGTACCTTGAAACGCTGCTGGACCCGGAGGTGGTCCTGGAAGTGGACACCTACTGGGTTTCGGTGGGCGGCGCCAATGCCGTGGACGTGCTGGCCCGCCTCGGCGATCGGGTGAAGTTCATCCACATCAAGGACGGCCCCCTCACCATGGACACCAAGGCCCAACTGCCGGCAGGCCAGGGCGAGGTACCCGTCTGGGACGTCATTGACGCGGCAAAATCACTGGAGGTCGGCGTCGTGGAGTTTGATGACTACGCCGGGGACATCTTTGACGGCATCGCCCAAAGCCTTGCCTTCCTCAACCGCGGAAAGGCCTGAACGCCATGACTGCCACCAAAAGCGGGCCGGTCGGCGTCGCCGTCATCGGCGCCGGCAACATCAGCAAGCAGTACCTGGACCACCTGACCACCTTCCCGGACGTCGTGGTCCTGGTCGTCGCCGACCTCTTCGAGGAAGCCGCCGCCGCCCGGGCCGCCGAATACGGCATCGCTGCCTCCGGCGGGGTGGATGCGGCATTGGGCCACCCCGACGTCGAGATCGTGGTCAACCTGACCATCCCCGCGGCCCACGTTGAGGTCGCCACGGCGGCCGTGCGCGCAGGCAAGCACGTGTGGACGGAAAAGCCGTTCTCGCTGGACCGCGAAAGCGGCCTGGCCCTGCTCAAGGAAGCCCGGGCTGCGGGGGTCCGGCTCGGCTGCGCCCCGGACACCTTCCTCGGCGCCGGCCTGCAGACCGCCCGCCGGCTCATCGACGCCGGGGAAATCGGCACCCCGCTGACCGCGCTGACCATGTTCCAGTCCCCCGGCCCCGAATCCTGGCACCCGAACCCGGCCTTCCTGTTCCAGGCCGGTGCGGGCCCGCTGTTCGACATGGCCCCGTACTACCTCACCGCGCTGGTGCAGGCATTCGGCCCCATCGCCAAGGTAGCCGCCGTCGGTTCCACCGCCTTCCCCACCCGCACCATCGGTTCCGGGCCCAAGGCCGGGGAAGTGTTCGACGTCGAGGTCCCCACCCATGTGAGCGCCATCGCCCAGTTCGAGTCCGGCGCCTCCTCGCACAGCGTCTTTAGCTTTGAGTCCCCCAGGGCCCGTGTGGGGTTCGTGGAAATCACCGGCACCGAGGGCACCATTTCACTGCCGGACCCGAACAACTTCGACGGCGACATCCGCCTGTGCAGGCGCGGCGAGGAGGAATGGTCCACGATTGCCGCCGAGGGCCCGTCCAACGGCCGCGGCATGGGCGTGCTGGACCTGGCCCGTTCGCTCCGTGCCGGCGTCCCCCACCGGGCACCGGGCGAGCTTGCCTACCACGTGCTGGACGCCATGGTCTCGATCGCCGAGTCGGTGGACAGCGGCGAATTTGTCACCGTTGACAGCACGGCCCCGGCCTCCGCACCGCTTCCCGCTGACTGGGACCCCACCCAGGCAACCCTCTAGGAATCCCCCGATGACCTCCCTCCAAGTTCCGGCCGGCACCCGTCCGTTGGGCGTGGCCGTGATTGGCTACGCCTTCATGGGCCAGGCCCACTCCCACGCCTGGCGCACCGTAGCCAGCCACTTTGACGTCCCGGCATTCGAGCAAACGGTCATGGTGGGCCGGAACGCGCAGGCCGTGGCCGCGGCTGCCGCCAAGTACGGCTGGAGCGAATCGGCCACGGATTGGCGGGAGGTCATTGCCCGGGACGACATCGACATTGTGGACATTTGTGCCCCCGGCTGGCTGCACGCGAAAATTGCGACGGCGGCCCTCGCCGCGGGCAAGCACGTCCTCGTAGAGAAGCCGTTGGCCAATTCCCTGGCCGAATCGGAGACCATGGTTCGCGCCGCCCGGTCCGCCCGGGCAGCCGGGGTGCGCTCCATGGTGGGCTTCAACTACCGCAGGCTCCCCGCGCTTGCGCTGGCCCGCCGGCTCATCGCGAACGGAAGGCTCGGCACCGTCCGCCAGGTCCGCGCGTCGTACCTGCAGGACTGGCTGGTGGACGGCGAATCGCCCATGACGTGGCGGCTGCGCAAGGAATCTGCCGGCTCGGGTGCGCTCGGGGACATCGCCTCCCACGCCGTCGACCAGGTCCAGTTCCTGCTCGGGGACACCGTCACGGCGGCCTCGGGCATGCTGCACACCTTCGTCACCGAACGGCCCGGCCCGGATGGTCCGGAACCCGTGACGGTCGACGACGCCGCCTGGGCCAGGCTGTCCCTGGCCGGCGGCGCCATGGCCAGCGTGGAAGTGTCGCGGGTGGCGCTGGGGCAAAAGAACGCGCTGCGGCTGGAGGTTTATGGCACAACCGGGTCAATAACGTTCAACCTGGAAAACCCGAACGAGCTGTATTTCCTCGACGGCACGGAACCGGTGGAGGTCCAGGGCTTCCGGCGCATCCTGGTCACCGAGCCCGAACACCCGTATGTTTCCGGCTGGTGGCCGCAGGGGCACGTGCTGGGGTGGGAGCACAGCTTCACGCACCAGATCCGCGATTTCCTGCTGGCCATTGACGGCGGCACCGACCCCTCGCCGTCGTTCGAGGAGGGGCTGGGCGTCCAACGCGTCCTGGCCGCGATTGAGTCCTCCTCCGCAGCCGGCGGCATCACGACGCCGGTTGAGCCTGTCGAAACCGAGCCCGTCGAGACCCAGCCTGCCGAACCCGCACCCTCATCCATCGCGTCTAGGAGTTAACCATGCCCCGCCCGTATACCCTGTTCACCGGCCAGTGGGCCGACCTGCCGTTCGAGGAAGTGGCCCGCCTCGCCTCCGAATGGGGCTACGACGGCCTGGAAATCGCCTGTTCCGGGGACCATCTTGACCCGTGGCGCTGGGACGAGCCCGGATACGTCGAGGGCAAGCTGGCCCTGCTGGAGAAGTACGGCCTGAAGGTGTGGGCCATCTCCAACCACCTCAAGGGCCAGGCCGTCTGCGACAATCCCATCGACTTCCGCCACCAGGCCATCGTCGGCACCAGGGTGTGGGGCGACGGCGAGCCCGAGGGTGTTCGCCGGCGCGCGGCCGAGGAAATGAAGCTGACGGCCCGCCTGGCCCAGGCCCTGGGCGTGAAGACCGTGGTGGGCTTCACCGGTTCCTCGATCTGGCAGTACGTGGCCATGTTCCCGCCCGTCCCGGCGGCCGTGATCGACGCCGGCTACCAGGACTTTGCGGACCGCTGGAACCCGATCCTGGACGTCTTTGACGAATGCGGCGTGCGCTTTGCCCACGAGGTGCACCCGTCCGAAATCGCCTATGACTACTGGACCACGGTGCGCACCCTGGAGGCCATCGGCCACCGGGAGGCGTTCGGGCTGAACTGGGACCCGTCGCACTTCATGTGGCAGGGCATCGACCCGGTGTCCTTCATCTGGGACTTCAAGGACCGGATCTACCACGTGGACTGCAAGGACACCAAGCTGCGCCTGACGGGCCGCAACACGGTCATGGGCTCGCACCTGGCCTGGGGCGATCCCCGCCGCGGCTGGGACTTCGTCTCGGCCGGCCGCGGCGACGTGCCGTGGGAATCGGCGTTCCGCGCGCTGACGGCGATCGGCTATGACGGCCCGATCTCCGTCGAGTGGGAGGACGCCGGCATGGACAGGCTCCAGGGCGCGCCCGAAGCCCTGGCCGCCCTGAAGAAGTTCAACTTCGCGCCGTCCGAGCTGTCCTTCGACGCCGCCTTCAGCCACCAGGACTGACTCCTCGAACGGGCACTTAATGGGACTGTTTCGCGGAAACATCCCCATTAATTGCCCGCTGGCGCGATGCCCGGTTCGGCGATGCCCGGGCGGGTCGGGGTGGCCAGTCAAAACCTGCGGCGCCGGCGCAAGGACCGCGGCGCAGAAGAAGACCAGCGGCAACCACAAACAGTAATAGCTGCCTTCCTATTACGATTTAAGCAATCAAATGTGAACAAGTGAGCCGCCATTCGCACCACCGCAGGCCCGCCCGGCGCAGAACGGGACGCCGTCGGCGCTAAAGTGGATGCCATCATGAGCATTCCAAAAACCGCACCGGCCTCGGTCCGTATTGATGCGTGGCTGTGGTCCATCCGCGTGTACAAGACACGCTCCGTGGCGACGGCGGCCTGCCGTGCCGGGCATGTGAAGCTCAACGACGTCAATGCCAAGGCCGCCCAGACAGTGGTACCAGGCGACACCGTCCGCGTCCGCGAGTCCGGCTGGGAACGCATCCTGGAGGTGCGCCGCCTGATCAACAAGCGCGTCGGCGCCGAGGCCGCATCCCACTGCTTCACCGACCACACTCCCCCGCGCCCCGTGCTGCCAGCGCTCGGCCTCCCGCAACGCGACCGCGGCACCGGCCGCCCCACCAAGAAGGACCGCCGCGACATGGACAGGCTCCGCGGCGACTGACCCCTCCGGTGGTCGAGCATCGAGATCCGGCACGTGTATCGGTCGGCTCATCACGGCTCCGGACGCCGATCGCGGAAAGGGACGCCGGTAGAACGCCGTCCCTTTCCGTCCCCGTCCCCGGCTAGCGCTTTTCCTCGACCGTCACGGTCCAGGAATCGATGTTGGCCGCACGCACGTCGAGGTAGTACTTGCCAGCTGACTTGTGGAGGGCCGTCACGTTCGCGTCCGGCTTGCTCAGCATGACAAGGGGGAACGCGCCGTCCTTGGCAATGTCCTTTCCTGCGGGCTCCAGGTAAACGGCGGCCACCACCGTGTCGGCTCCACCCTTGAAGTCGTAACGCAGCTGCGCCTCGCCACCCGTCAGCTCAAAGACCTGGCTGGAGCTGTCGGCCGTGCCGCTCAGCGTCGCCACGGTGGTCCACTTCTTGGCAACCGGGGCGGCTTCTTTCTTGGCCGGGGCGGCAGCGGGCGCAGGGGCAGCGGGCGCAGCAGCGGCAGGCGCCACCGGTGCTACAGGTCCAGCGGCAGGTGTTCCGGCACCGGATCCGGCGGTGCCACCGGACACGGCGCCCACCACCAGCAGCACGGCGGTGACAATCCAGGCAAGAACCTTGTGCTTCGCATAGCCGGCCAGCAGCTGCCCCCGCTTGTCCGTCTGCTTCCCGGCGAGCGTGATGATGAGGTCCACGAGCGTCCAGATGCCCAGGCCGCCAAGGGTGACGAGCTTGAGGATCCCGGTGCCGGCCTTGCCCAGGTAGAACCTGTCGACGCCCAGGCCGCCAAGCAGCAGGGACAGGACCCAGGTGGTGACGAAGGACTTGGTGCCGGTGACGCCCGGCAGTGGTACGGGCTGCAGGAACGGGGTCCCCGGCTTGATGGTGTGAGTCATGGTTGTTTCCTTTCGTGGACGCGGTGGGTGGGCCGCGTCAGGGTATGTTGGCTGCCGCGGTGGCGGCAATGGTTCGGACCGGGCTACTGCTTGGTCCAGGTCCCGCAACGGGAGGTCTTGAAGTCCTGGCCGGCACTGAGCGTCACGGATGGACGCCCGCCGCCGGGGATGTCGTTTTCGATGATGTCGGAGCCGTTGCTGCCGCCGGCAAGAATGGCCCAGTAGCAGTCGGAATCGACGGCCGAGGTGCTCACGTACGTGCCGGGGGCGATGTCGCGCCCGACGGCCCAGGTGCCTTCACCAATGGTGTTTTTGGCCTTCTCCTTCTCGGCCCCGGAGACGGCGTCCTCGCGCTTCTTCACTGCCGCCTGGTCCTCCCCGACCTTCTTTTCGGCAGCGCTCACGGCACTTTCACGCTCCGCAACCGCATCCTCGCGCCCCTTGATTTGGCTTTGCAAGGCTGCAAACTGGCCATCGAGCTGGCGGTAGGCGGACCTTGAGTTATTCAACGCCTCATCCACGCCGGCCTTGTCCTGCGCAAGTTGCACATAGGCATCGCTGGCGGTGGGGTCCGGGAGGCTGCTGCCAAACCAGGTGCCCGCACCCAGAAGTACGACGGCGGCCGCACCGAGCACGAGCGCCTTCGTCTTCCACGTGCTCCGGGTGGTCCCCTTTGGTGCGGGGCCAGTTTTCCTGGTCGGACTTCCCTTGGGTGCCGGGCCTCCCTTGGGGCCCGCTCCCTTGGGTGCGGGGCTTCGCTTAGAGGCGGGGCCGCTCTTGGGCGTCATCGTCTCAGCCGGAACGGACTCCCCTTTCGCGGGAGGCACGGGGCCCGCCGCTTGCGGGCTGTTTTTTTCTGTCATGTCAATTTCCCTACGAATCGGTGCGCGATGATGGGTGGTGCTGCCCGGCCCCCAGTGACGGGGCCTGCAGTTCTTCGAAAGTGCAAGCACCGGTCTCGTCCGGCGCCCCAGCGTGGGGCCTCGGCAAGAGGTGTGTTGGTGCAGGGTGGCCGTCCCCCAATGAACGGCCACCCTGCGGCAGCGGCGGGTCAACAACCGGGGCATCGTCGCCGGGACCTTGCCCCGACCCGCCGTCCGGGCAGCCAAGTCGCGCCTTCGGTGCGGCAACAGCCACCTGGGGCCGGCGCGCCGGCTGGCCAGCGCCGAACAGCACTCCGTTGGCCAGGCCCAGCACGTGGCCGTAGGTGCTGAAGACGAGCTCGTGGCCGGGCTCTGTGCCTTCGATTGTGCTGCCCATGACGGTTCCCCCCAATGTTTCGGATGCTGTTCCTTGCTGACAGGAACACGCTAGGCCCGTTGATGAACCAGATTTTAAAAAACAACTGATAATGGGACTTATCAACATGTTGTTCACAGAATGTGGATTGCGACATAAGCTGTACACGCACCCAAAATGCGGATGAAAAGGAGGGCACATGAGCGAACCGGCCACGACCCTGCGCATCTCGCTGGCGGAAATTGCCGCCCTTACCCGCGTGAAGCGGCCCGTGGTGTCCATGTGGCGCAGCCGCAGCAGGGACACGCCCACCCCGTTCCCGGACCCGGTCCAGGTGAACCGCGGCCAGCAGCTGTTCGACGCCGGCGAGGTGGGCGGTTGGCTCGAGGCCACGCAGCACGGCAACAACCCGCACGCCCGGGCGGACATGGCGTCGTTTGCCCGGCACGACTCGGCCCGGACAGACCCGGAGGCATCCTTTGCCGCCCAAACCGCGCTGATCACCCTGCGCCGGCTGGCGGGCGGCCCGTTGGCCGCGCTCGGCCCCGGGGAACTGCTCGACGCCGCGGACGAGGCGGACCCCGACGACGACTTCCTCTATTCGGAAATCGAGGGCCTGGGCCAAGACGCCCAGGAATGGGCCGCCCGGGCCGACCAGCTGGTGGATGCCGCCTACTCCCCCGCAGCCGCCTTGGAACAGCTCCTGCGCGAGCGCTTCAGGGCGGGCTTGAGAGGCTACGCGGACACGGCCCTCGCGGAAGCGGCCGTCGAGCTGGCGGCGAGGACCGCCGTCGAACTGGCCGGGCATGGCGACACCGGATGGCCCGTGTTTGTCGATCCCACCGCTGGCGGCAGCGACCTGCTCGTGGCCGTCCTGGACAGGCTGCCGGAGGACGCGGACCCCGTGTTCGTCACGCGCAGCGGGCGGGACCAGGCGTCGCGGACCGCCCTGCGCCGCCTGCTGGTCCACGGCGCGCGGCGCAGGGCCCTCACGGTGACGGGCACCGGCCAGTTCACGGTCGGGGAGCCGGCCGTCCATGTGGCGTCCTACCCGCCGCCCGGCGCCCCGGACCTGGCCGCGCCGGACATCCTGGCGGACATTGACAACACCGTGCTGCAGATGGACGATTCGCAGCGCGGCGTCGTCATGGCGCCCGCGTCGGTGCTCACGGACGCCCTCGACGATGTGAAGGCCGCCGAGGTGCGCTCGGACCTGCTGCGTTCGGGGCGGGTGCGTGCCGTCGTCCGCCTCCCCGCCGGCCTGGTCCCGGCCCGGACCCGCCAGGCGCTGGCCCTCTGGGTGCTGGGCCCGGCCCACGCCTCGGTGCCGATCGCCGAACGTTGGACCATGGTCGCCGACCTCACCGGCACCGTCCTGACGTCCGACGCCGTCCAGGACCTGGTGGGCGACCTCGCCCTTTCCCTGGGCACGGCCGGCACAATCCACGCCCACGCCATGCGCTTTGCCCGGGTTGTCCCCACCTCCCGCCTGCTGGCCCGGCGCGGCGCACTGGTCCGGCACGGCGCCGACCTGCCCGACGAATCCGATGCCGCCGGGCAGGCGGTGCGCGCGGACCGGCTCCTGGCCCAACTCAACGACCCCGGATCCACCCCCGCGCCGGTGCCCCTCAGGGTGTCGCTGGGCAAGGGAGCCCCGTCCAGCGGCACCGTCGAGTCGCTCCTGGCACGGGGCCACCTGCGCTACGTCCAGGGTGTGCGGCTGGCCGCGGGGCTCCCCCTGGCGCACGACGGCGGCGCCCGGGTCCTCGGGCTGCCGGAACTTGGGCACGGCGCGGGTAAGGGACGCCGCGGCGCGGCTGCCAGGAGGATCGGCCGCCTGGTCCTGGCGGCCAACCACCCCAACGCGCGGCTGACCGAGCCCGGCGACGTCGTCTTCACCACCTCGCCCGCACCCGCCGCGCTGGTGGACGGGGAGGGCGGCGCCGTCGTCGAGTACCCGGCGCGGGTGCTGCGGATCAGCGGCGCCGATCCCGGCGGGCTCATGCCGGAGCTGCTCGCTGCGGACATCAATGCCGCCGCCTCCAAGGACTGGCGGCACTGGGCACTCCGGCTGGTGCCGCACGCAGCGGCACAGCAGTTGCAGCACGTCCTGGGACTCCTGGAGCGGGAACGGGCCGCCGCCCAGCTCAGGCTCGACCGCCTCACCGAACTCACCACGCTCCTGCGCGACGGCGTCAGCGCCGGCGGGCTCGCCGTGGACGCTACGATCGATTTAACGTAAAAGGAAGATGCTCAATGCCCCCGAAGAAAAGCACCGCGAAGAACCTGGACGCCGCCCCGTCCACCATGAAGGAACTCAAGGACACCCTGTGGAAGGCTGCGGACAAGCTGCGCGGTTCCATGGATGCGTCCCAGTACAAGGACGTCATCCTGGGGCTGGTGTTCCTGAAGTACGTCTCCGACGCCTTTGACGAGCGGCGCGAGCAGATCCGCACCGAGCTGGCGGCCGACGGGCTGAACGAGGACCAGATTGGCCAGCTGATCGACGACGCGGACGAGTACACCGGCCGCGGCGTGTTTTGGGTTCCGGCGCGCGCCCGCTGGACCTTCCTGGCGCAGAATGCCAAGGGCACACAGGCCACCCTGGACGAACATGCCAAGAGCATTGGCGAATTGATCGACGACGCCATGGCGTATGTGATGGGCGCCAACCCGTCGCTGGCGGCCACGCTGCCGATGATCTTCAACAGGGACAATGTGGACCAGCGCCGCCTTGGCGAACTGCTGGACCTGTTCAACTCCGCCAAGTTCACCGGCCAGGGCGCCACAAAGGCGCGCGACCTGCTCGGTGAGGTTTACGAATACTTCCTGGAGAAGTTTGCCCGCGCCGAAGGCAAGCGCGGCGGCGAGTTCTACACCCCGGCCGGCGTGGTGCGCGTGCTCGTGGAAGTGCTCCGCCCCGACCACGGCCGCGTGTACGATCCCTGCTGCGGTTCCGGCGGCATGTTCGTCCAGGCCGAGAAGTTCCTCGAAGCCCACCACAAGGAGGGCTCGGAGATTTCGGTCTACGGGCAGGAATTGAACGAGCGCACGTGGCGGATGGCGAAGATGAACCTGGCCATCCATGGTTTGAACGGCAACCTGGCCTCGCGCTGGGGCGACACGTTTGCCCGCGACCAGCACCCGGACATGCAGGCCGATTTCGTCATGGCCAACCCGCCGTTCAACATCAAGGACTGGGCGCGCTCGGAATCGGACCCCCGCTGGAAGTACGGCGTGCCGCCGGCCGGCAACGCGAACTACGCGTGGATCCAGCACATCATTTCCAAGCTGGCGCCCGGCGGCTCGGCCGGCGTGGTCATGGCCAACGGGTCCATGTCCTCCAACTCCGGCGGCGAGGGCGAGATCCGTGCGCAGCTGGTGGAAGCCGATCTGGTTTCCTGCATGGTGGCGCTGCCCACCCAGCTGTTCCGCTCCACCGGCATCCCGGTGTGCACGTGGTTCTTCGCCAAGGACAAGTCGTTGGGTGCGCACGGTTCCGTGGACCGGACCGGCCAGGTCCTGTTCATCGACGCCCGGAACCTGGGGCACATGGTGGACCGCGCCGAGCGTGCCCTCTCCGATGAGGACATCGCCCTCATCGCCGGCACCTTCCACGCCTGGCGCGGTACCACGCCCGTCGAGCTTGTCGAGACCAAAACCTACGAAGACATCCCCGGCTTCTGCAAGTCCGTCACCCTCGCCGAGATCAAGGCTGCGGATTACGCCCTCACCCCGGGCCGTTACGTAGGTGCCGCCGAGGTTGAGGACGACGGCGAGCCCATCGAGGACAAGATCGCCCGTCTCTCTGCTGAGCTCTTCACCCAGTTCGACGAGTCGGCTCGCCTGGCAGCTGTGGTGCGCGAGCAGCTGGGGAGGGTTTCATGAGCTGGGAAACGCATAAGATCGAAGAACTCGCCTCCAGCGAAAAAGCTGCACTTGCTACAGGCCCGTTCGGTTCAGCGGTCTCGTCTAAACACTTTCGGCAGGATGGTGTGCCTATGTTGCGCGGCAGCAACCTAAGCGAAAATGTTGGCACAAAACTGAACGAATCTGATCTCATATTCTTGGAGACAGAGCTGGCCGAAACGTTTAGTCGAAGCACCGCCAAGCGCGGAGATTTGATATTCACTTGCTGGGGTACAGTCGGGCAAATTGGTCTACTAGGTCCGGATTCCCGGTACGAGAAGTACATCGTATCCAATAAGCAAATGAAACTGACGGTGGACCGCTCAAAAGTTGATCCTCTATTCCTGTACTACAACTTGAGCCAGCCCAAGATGATCTTCGAAGTACAGTCCCGAGCAATTGGCAGCACAATCCCTGGATTCAATCTTGGGCAGCTCAAGTCCTTGACCGTTAATATCCCCACCCTGGACGAACAACGCGCCATCGCAGAAGTCCTGGGCGCCCTCGACGACAAGATCGCCGCCAACACCAAGCTCGCCGCGACGGCGGATGACTATGTGCGGTCCATGTTCGTTGGACTAACGTCCGATGCCAGTGAAACCATCGCTATTGGCGAACTTACGTCGAACAGGAAGGACCTGATAGATCCCAGCACTTTGGGTCCCGAAGTTAGATACGTGGGCCTTGAACATATTCCACGGCGGTCCATGTGGCTAGATTCATTTGGGCTTGCTGACTCCGTGACGAGCACCAAAGCAGGATTTCACCCGGGCGACATCCTGTTTGGAAAGCTTCGGCCATACTTCCACAAGGTGGCTATCACGCCCTTCGCTGGCGTTTGCTCCACCGACATCCTAGTTCTAACTCCATCGTCGCAAGACTTGTCCGGCTTTTCCTTAGCTAGCGTTTCAAGTGACTACGTAGTGGAACGCGTGACCGCTGCAAGTGAAGGGACCCGTATGCCCCGAACGAGTTGGAAAGACTTGTCAGCGGTCCACGTGCCGTGGCCGGGGGAAGAGTCGGCTCGCGAATTCAGCGTCCAGGTTACCGCACTCCAGCGATCCGTTGAGAGCCTGATCCAAGAAAACACTAGCCTTGCGGCAACACGCGACGCGCTGCTGGCACAGCTCATGTCCGGCAAGCTCCGCGTCAAGGACGTCGAAGCGCTTGCAGCAGAGCACGTCTGACGTCCACGACGGAGAGTTACGCAAGTCGCTACTCTCCGTCGTAACCAATGTCTAGTTCGTCGTCGACTTCGCTCAGCTTTGCGATAGATACGTCTGGCATTTCTGCTGGGATGGCGAGATTGGATTTGGTCAGGCCGATCATGACGGCTGCGGCCATGCGTGCAGAGTCGTACATGCCACGGCAAGCGTCCGACTCGGCAAAGATCTTTACGAAATCATCCTCGGTGTACCTTTTTCCGTTCTCGATCAGCAGAGCACCAAGAAACACCGTGACCTGAACTTCTGAACCGGCGACAAGCAGCCATCCCATGACCGATCGGTCCTTGCCATCAGGATCGAGGGCACCATATGACACTTCCCAGACAATCTGCTCCGGGAAGTTTTCACCGACATCAATATTTGCTTCCAGAACGCTGTGATCGACAGCAACGAACGGGTCTGAAGACTTAAGTGTCATCATTGGGCTGCCCGAATTGCCCGCCGGAGCTCAGCGTCGGTCATCCTCCGGCTCCGCTCCTCTAACGACGTAGCCTTTCGGCGTTTAAAGGCCCGGAAATCTTCCATCCGGACAACACGATTAACCTGCTTCGCCGCTCTTGCATTTTCGTTGACCATATTCAGTTCAAGGCGTGCCCCCAACATGTGAAGAGTCTTCGCCAGATTCCGGACCGTAATGTTTCGTTCACCTGCCAAACGCGCTGTCACTTCACTTTTGCTGACGTCCAGGGCACGCGCAAGCTCGACCCGGGCCATTCCAGACTTCTCCAGCGCCTCAGCAATGAGTTCGCTCGCGTCGATCATGGCCGCCTCCTCCGCGTAGGCTAGCGCAAACTCGGGATCATCAGAGTCAAAAATTCCCATTCTCCGAACCCTTCATTTTGTTGCTGCGTCCCTGTACGCCGCCAAAGCTTTGTCAATCTCTGCGCCCACGGCATGGTCTTTGGGTTTGTCCCTCCCATGAGTTGCCCACCAATACGGTTCATCATGCACCAGATAGAGGCGATATTTGTCTACTTTGAGCTCGACCACGACCGCTCCGTCAGATTCGCGCTGTAGTGTCCGAAAGTTCTCGGGCGACTTTATAGGTTTTCCATCCCGCAGGTACTCAAAATATCTTCGATATCGAGCCTGGTACCTCTTCTCCAAGTGCCGGATAAACTCGGCAGCGTCACACTTTCCTGACGTCCGCACAACCGCGAGCACCCACGGACAATCATCAAGAAGCTCTACCGAATGCCCGCCGAGTTCAGTCATAACTGAACTACACCTCCACTGTAGCAGATCACAGCTACGCTCAACGGCGGCAAGAACGCCCGAATCCGACGTGCGTCTGTCACGCCACGGCTAGCCATGTCTGGCCCCGACGTCTGCTTTATTGTGCTGATTGCAGCTGGCTGCAGGTGAGCCATGATTGGAACGCCACCGTCGGACTGAAGGTCCAGCTATTGCACCCGATTTCGGGTGTAATAGGCTCCGAACGGCCGTATGTACCCACTTTCGGGTGCATTGGCCGCCCGCGTGACAGTACGCCCTGACGGGCCTTTCCCTGGAACCCAAGTGCCGCGCGTTCTATCCTGAGCCCCGGTCAGTACATCTCCACGAGCTCCTCGTTCAGCTCCTCCTTGTCGAACGCCTTGGGGTCCAGCCTCTCCCCGTCATCCATGCCCAGCCACTCGCGATATTCGGCATGTTCCTCATGGGCGGGGTCGTTGACGGCCTCCACCACTGTGGCCCAGCCCCACACCCCACCGCAGTCTTCGGCCGGGCCCCGGCCGCGGCCGCCGGTACAGCGCACGGCGGGCACACCGGCGTCGTGCGGCAAGGTCTTCTCCAGGGTGATGGCGTGCACCCAGTCGTCGCCAAAGTCGTAGGTGTAGGTGATCGAATCCTTTTCCGCCGTCAACAGCTCGCCGATGGTCACGGACGCCTCATCCAGGGGCGGGTCGCCAAACCCGTCGTCGTCACCGCCGGCCGGGCCATAGGAGGTGCCTGGCCACCCGCCGACGCGGAACTCGTGCAGGTGGTAGCCAAGCCATTCAAAGCTCATCTGGATGACCCGGTGCATCTGCTCCAGCGTCAGGTCCGAACGAACCAGCAGGCGGCGCCAGATCGGCGGCTTGGAACCCTTCAGCATGACTTTCAGCTGCAGGATGTGTGCCGGTGCGAGGTTCTTCCGCTTCCGGGACGGCTGTTTCTTCGGCGCATCGGGCTGCCGGGCCGGCGACCCCGGCAACAGCGGTCCCGCGCCCCACGGATCACCCCACGGATCGTCGGCGTCGTCGGGCCCATCCGTCAACGCGCCCTGCATGACGGCCGCAACAGCCGGCACCACGGCGGGCGGCACCGTGATGACCTTGTCCAAGGTGACCAGACCCAATTCCGCCAGCTCATCCATCCGTTCCTGCAGGATTGCGGCGGCATACATGTCCAGGTCCAGGCGCTGCAACTTGGCCGGGTCGGTCAGCACCTCCACAGGAAAGGGCTTCTCCGTGCAGGCGGCATAGAGGGCAGCCGTCTGCGCCATGCTGGCCTGGGTGACTGCCGGGTCCCAATCATTCTCGCCATAAATGGCGACGGCCAGGAATTTGGCCATGAAGTCGCGCAGCACTTCCAGGCCCCCCGGATGTCCCGGCTCGAGGAACTCCTCGGCAAGCGGCGTGGGCCACGCCTTGGTGGAGCCGATCTCGATGAGGTCGCTGGCTTCCAGGGCGGCCCAGAACTTGACGAGCATGGGGACCTGGTTCATGGAATTGACTGTCACCATGGCTTCGGGGGAAGCGTCTCCGAGATCGTCCATGGGAAGCGGTTCCCGTTTGGCGTTGCGTGCCGCTCCCCTGGCCGCCACGCCCACGGCCGCAGCGGCACCTTCGATCTCCTTCAGGCGCAAGGCACCGGTGCTCGTGACCGTCCTGCCGTCGCCCAGCCATAGCAACAGCCTTTCCAGGCGCCGGGCGAGCCCCGTCCCCGCCAGGCCGGCCAGCTCCTCTTCCTCCATCAGTGTCGGCGCCACGATTTCGGGCAGAGATGCCTCGCCATCCATGTGGAACAGCTCGTCCACAGCATCGAAGTTCTCTTCTGTCCCGGTCCAGGCCCCGGTTTCCCCGAGGAATTCCACATAAACGTGGATTGCGGCGAAGGCGAAGGTTATGCCGTCCTCATCATCTTCGTCGTACCCGCTGATGGTCTCCGCCACGGCCAGCCCAAACGGCCCCGGTTCAAAGTTGGTCGCCTCCGACGACGGCGATGCCTGGAAGTAGGCGGCAACAAGCCGCTTGACGGGCCTGAGAATTTCCAGGGCCTCTTCGGCCCTGCCCCCCTCTGTTTGCCGGCACCACTCAACAAAGGCCGGGGTGACGGCGTCGACGGCTCGTTCCGCCCTCAAATCACTCACCGAGGTCACGCTTCGCTGTGCGGCACTCTTGTGTTTGGTCTTCTTGGCCATGCGGTTCCCTCCGCGTTGCAGGATGGTCAATAGTCTCGACAGTCAAGTCTAGTGGCGGGGCGGGCGAGAGCCCGGGCGGGCGACAAACATTTGCACGTCGGCCAGCCAACAAGTAAGCCAGCCAGCGCTTGATCCCCGGATTCCTGCGGAAGTTCTGCCCTTCTCGCGCGTCAACAATTAAGTTTTGACGGCCGAACAATTGCGGGACGACGAGTCCACAGCGCAGCGCGCCGAAGTGCGACATGTAAAGAAAAGGGCCAAAAGTTTAAACGTCACGAGAACATGCAAAAGAAGTTGCAATGGTTATCCACAAGACGTCGGACACTGATAACCCCTCCTATCGCTTCACGAAGGCGTCGCGACAACCCCGGGCTGGTACCGTCAACACCAAGTGCAGAATCACGCGGGGGAGAACACATCATGGCAGTGGCGGGAACGGGCTTTTCCGAGGCCGACTGGGAGGGCCTCGCCCTGGAACAGCTGGCCGAGCCGCTCGGCTGGAAACCCGTCCGCGGCGAGGACATTGCCCCGGGCAGGGACGAGCGCGAATCGTGGTCGGAACTGCTCATCCGGCCCCGGATGCTCGCCGCCCTCCAAAAGTTCAACCCCACCGTCCCGATGCAGTACCTCAAGCAGGCGCTCGCGGAAATCACCGCCCCCAAGTCCACCGACGCCATCACCGAAAACCAGCGCATTCACGCCTGCCTGGTCCAGGGCTACCGGCTCAGCTACATCGACGCCGACGGCACCGACGTCAACGCCACCATCCACCTGCTCAGCCGCGACCCCGACCAGAACAACTGGCTCGCCGTCAACCAGGTCACCCTCGTGGCCGGGGACTACAAGCGCCGCTTCGACCTGGTGCTGTATTGCAACGGCATGCCGGTGAGCATCATCGAACTGAAAAAGGCCGGCAGCGCCCAGGCCGACCTCGCCGCCGCCCACGCGCAGCTGCAAACCTACCTGCGTGAATTCCCCATGGCCTTCCGCTTCTGCGTCTTCACCCTCGCCAGCGACGGCATCCAGGCCAAATACGGCACCCCGTTCACCCCGTTCAACCACTTCTCCCCCTGGAACGTGGACGACGACGGCGTGCCCGTCCCACCGGGGTTCACCCTGGACGGTGAGGCCGTCACCGGGATGGAGACCGCCCTTCAGGGCCTGTACAACCAGGACCGGTTCCTGCAGCTGCTCAACGACTTCACCGCCTTCGACGAAAACGCCGACGGGCTGAGCAAGCGCATTGCCAAGCCCCACCAGTATTTCGCCGTCACCAAGGCCGTGGGAAATACGGTCCAGGCGGTCGAATCCAACGGGAAGGCCGGCGTCGTCTGGCACACCCAGGGATCCGGCAAGTCCATGGAAATGGAGCTTTACACCAACCGCGTGATCCGCCACCCCCGGCTGAAGAACCCGACGGTGGTGGTCATCACGGACCGCAACGAGCTCGACGGCCAGCTGTATGAGACGTTCGCCCAGAGCCAGCTGCTGCCCGAGGCGCCGCGGCAGATCCGCCGCCGCTCCGAGCTTCGGGAGGAACTGGGCAACCGCACCACCGGCGGCATCTACTTCACCACGCTGCAGAAGTTCGGCCGCAGCCAGGCCGAGAAGGAGGCCGGCACGGAGCATCCGCTGCTTTCGGACCGGCGGAACATCATCGTGGTGGTGGACGAGGCGCACCGCAGCCACTACGACGACCTGGACGGCTACGCCCGGCACCTGCGCGACGCCCTGCCGCACGCGACCCTGATCGCGTTCACGGGCACCCCGATCTCCTTCGATGACCGCAACACCCGCGACGTCTTCGGCGACTACATCGACATTTACGACCTCACCCGTGCCGTGGACGACGGCGCGACGGTGCCGGTCTACTTTGAGCCGCGCCTGATCAAGGTGGGCCTGGCCGGTTCGGTCACCGAGGAGCAGCTGGACTCTGCAGCCGACGACGCCACAGTGGGCCTGGACGTGACCGAGCGGGCGCGCATCGAGGCAAGCGTCGCCGTCGTCAACGCCGTGTACGGCGCGCCGGAGCGCATCGCCGCACTGGCTGCGGACCTGGTGGAGCACTGGGAGGGCCGGCGGACCGCCATGCACAAGTTCATCTCCGTGGCGGGCAAGGCCCTGATCGTTGGGGGCACCCGCGAGATCTGCGCACGGCTTTACAGCGCCATCGTGGCACTGCGCCCGGACTGGCACTCGGCCGAGCTGTCCGGAGGCCTGATCAAGGTGGTCTACTCCGGCGACGCCACGGACCGGCCACCGGTGTCCGACCACGTGCGCCGCGACTCGGAGAACGCCGTGGTCAAGGCCCGGCTCAAGGACCCCGACGATGAACTGGAACTGGTCATTGTCAAGGACATGATGCTCACCGGCTTTGACGCCCCGCCGCTGCACACCCTGTATCTGGACCGTCCCTTGAAGGGTGCCCTGCTCATGCAAACCCTGGCCCGGGTCAACCGCACCTTCCGCGGCAAGGAGGACGGGCTGCTGGTGGCCTATGCGCCGCTGGCCGACAACCTGGCCAAGGCGCTGGGCGAATACACGCAGTCCGACCAGGCCAACAAGCCCGTGGGCAAGAACGTGGATGAAGCCGTCGCCATGACCGTCACCCTGCTGGGCACGCTGGGGCAGCTGCTGGCCGGCTTCGACTGGAAAGCCGTGCTGAACAAGGGCGGCCCCAAGGCCTGGATCAACGCCGCCACCGGCGCCACCGCCTACCTGCGCGACCCCGCAACGCCGGGGAACGCGCCGTCGAACGGGGAAACGCTGGCCTCCAGGTATCGGCGGTACAGCGGGCAGCTCTCCCGCGCCTGGGCGCTGTGCTCGGGCTCGGCCGCGCTGGCGCAAATGCGCCCCGAGGTGCAGATGTATGAGGAAATCCGGGTCTGGATGGCCAAGTACGACGCGGCCGAACGCCAGGCCTCCGGCGAGCCCATCCCCGAGGACATCCAGCGGCTGCTGGGCGAGCTGATTGCGGGGGCGACGGCGTCCGGCGAAGTGCTGGACATCTACTCGGCGGCCGGCATGCCCAAGCCGTCGCTGGACGACCTGACGCCGGAGTTCATCGCCAAGACCAAGGGCGCGCGGAACCCGCAGCTGGCCATCGAGGCGCTGCGCAAGCTGGTGTCCGAGGAGTCGGTGGCGACGACGCGGAACAACGTTGTGCGCCAACGCGCGTTTTCCGAGCGCATCACCGAGCTGATGAAAAAGTACACGAACCAGCAGCTCACTTCTGCTGAAGTCATTGCCGAGCTGGTGGAACTGGCCAAGGAAGTGGCCGCCGAAGGCAACCGCGGGCAGCATTTCAACCCGGCCCTTAACTCGGATGAGCTCGCGTTCTACGACGCCGTGGCCTCCAACGAATCCGCCGTGGAAGTCCAGGGCGAGGGAAAGCTGGCGGAGATCGCCCGCCAGCTGGTGCGCGTCATGCAGCGGGACATTCGGACGGACTGGACCGTCCGCGACGATGTCCGCGCCAAGCTGCGTTCATCCATCAAGAGGCTCCTGGTCTTGAACGATTATCCGCCGGACAAGCAGCCGGAGGCCATCAAGCTGGTCATGGAGCAGATGGAGTCGATGGCACCGCGGTTCGCGGAGGCGCGGTAGCGACGACACAAAGCAAAGTACGACGTACCCCACCGACAAGCCGGAACGAAGGACCAAATGAATCTAACTGTACTTTCAGGTAACGGGCTCAGCACAGCGTTTAACCCGGATTTGAGACTCGATCTACTCTGTCACGAGGTTATACGCCGAATAGATGCTTCGAACGCCCAAATTGGTGATAGCGAAGAACGGGATCTTCCCCTCCAAACAGTCGCGAATCTCATGGCTGAAGTTGCTAGGCACCTTGACGGAAACGACCCAACAGAGGACTTCGAGGTGTTGATCGGTGCGTTCGTGGCTCAGCGCCACGCGATCCAACACATGAACAGGCTTGCGCGCGCTTTGGCACCCGAAGACGAAGTTCTGGCTCAAGCGTTGGCTGAATCAGCGAAGTTTGCTAGGAGTGTCAGCGACGAAGGAATTAGCCACGTACTCGAAATCATCAGTGAACGGTCTATGGCATACGCAGAAAGACAGGCTCCCCTCGAAAATTTTGTAGAGGCTATTGCCTCAGCCTTCCCGGGTAAAATCACTTTTGCGAACCTCAATTACGACACCATGCTCCATGCGGCTCTGCTCGGAACAGTGAAATCAGAACTCTGTGATCTTGCGGACGGGCGAAGGAAAATTACAGTCAAGGACGAAGACGGAAAAATCTTTTCGTGCGTTGCCTTGCGCACTACCCTCAGTTTCCCTTCAACGACCAGGATTAGGCTGCTGCAACTTCACGGTTCCTATTCGTGGTGGTACGACCCGGAACAAGAAAAAACTGAACTGGTGGTTCGATTCGAAGCGTGGCAAGTGCGAGACGAATCATTTCTTGCCCAAGTTCGTTCTGAAACTATGAATTTACGCCCAGCCGTTGTTCTCTCCAATCAACTCAACAAGACGACCGAAATTCGGAGTTACCCATTCTCATTGGCCTATGAAGGCTTTGGGCTAAGCCTACGTAGTTCGAGCCATTGGCTTATCGTTGGATATTCATTTCGCGATGACGCGGTGAATGCGTCATTGCGCGAAGCACTTGGGGAACGTGATCGCTCGGCTCGCCCGAAGGTTCTTGTCATAACACTCGGAGTCTCACCTTCACGTAAGGAAGTGGAGCAAGCTCTGGGATGGGGAAAATCCGAGGGCCCGTCAGATTGGCTCACATTCCATAGAGACGGCGTTGTCGATGCGACGAAGTCGAACGACTGGACAAACTGGTCTTGTAGCAGCTAAGTCGTCCGCTACTTAACCGCCGCAAGTCCTCACCCTATCGCCGGCGATTTACCTGGTGACGTCTTCCAGCATTTTCACGTAGCAGGCCATGCCCAACTGCTTTATGGCTCGGCTACGAAACATTGGGACGCATTCGCATTATCTCGATGCTCCACCGAGCTAGACACCGTCAGACCACCCCTCGTTCGTCATCGATAGATGGCAATCGCCCTCAAAAGCAGTGCTGGGCCAGAGAGCTCGGCTTCATCGGCCGCAATGGTGACCCCAAGAGCTTCTGCGGGCTCAATGAAGTTGCCCACGACCGCAGTTAGAGTGTCTCGTTCGAGCTTGGTGACCGGCGCGTCGGCTGTAAGCCTCAATGTTGGCCATTTGTCACCCTCTTCCAGCACCATTTCAACCTGAGCTACCACTGTATATGTGCCGTCGAGGCGTCCAAGCCCACCAATAAGCCAGTTGGCGTCGAGAATAACAGCAACCGCCGGTCCGGCGTCGCCTTCGGGGCGCAGCATTGCCAAAACCTCGTCAGTACCGCCTAGCAGTGCTTCCAAGCTTCTTAGGCCAGCTTTGGTTCCTTTTAGCTCCTCACCCTTTTGCGCAAAGGGCGAGCTTTGATCCTGAGCTTGGGCTGCAAACCAGCGAAACAAGCGAAACAAGGTTTGGAGAGGAACGATTTGCAGAGCGCCACTGACTTCGAGTGTGTCTCCCGGCTCCACCGCTGATAAGACCGTGTCATCCCATCCACTGAATGTTCCAAGTGCCTTCTCTGCAACTATCTTCTGATACCAAATCTCAAATATGGAAAACCTTGTGCGCGTCCGAACGACTTCTTCTTCGAATGAGCTAATCGTCTTCTTGCCACCTTCGATTTTTCCACCGAAAGCCCCCGCGCCGGCGTTGATACTACCCGAAAAACCGCCATCGCGTGCTTGATTAATCTTGGCAACAACTTCGTCAATTTTCCCGGACTCAATCGCCGACAGGCTATTCATGACAGTTGAGTCATCAAGATATACGTACCCACGATGCACGCGTTTCTTCGGCGGATTGTAAGCTGCCATCATTCATCGCACCTTTGGATAGGATGTCTAACCACCTTCTTCAGTATATCTTGCGCGACCCTGCCGCAACATACGTGGTGCCTAACCTCGAACTTTCATGACACGAGGTTTCTGGTGGATCAGGGCTGACCGTCTGCCTGATGGTTCCCATTGTGGCATTTGGGTGTGACATTCTGGCCGCTGACCTGTGGGGCGGTGGTCGGTGACGGTTCCACACCGGTCACGGTGGTGCTGGTACTTGCTTCTGATGAGTGGCGGATGGTCGGGCTGGCTGCCGTCTATGGCGGGCTGAGCGCGGCGATCCGTTTCACTGCCTTGAGCAGCAATTGCACCTCTGGCGCTTTGGAGGCCAGGTGAAGGGTTGTTTGGCGGGCGTGTTTGGCGAGTTTCCCGCCGATTTCAAAGAGCCTGGCCCGGAGCTTCTTCGGTTCCCACCGACGGGCCTTAGAGTCGTTGAAGCCGATCATCTGGGTCCAGGCCATGAGCTCTGTGGCCATCATGACCACATGGCACCAGAGTTCGTTGGCTGAGAAGGATTTGAACGGCAGGTTCGCGAAACCGGTGTCCTTGGCATTGCGGATCCGATCTTCACAGCGGGCACGGAGCCGGTGGCTGACGTCAAGGTCAGCCAGTTGGCCGTGTTCCTGGTTCGTTGCAATGGCCGTGTACCGGTGCCCGTCGATGTCGGTGATCCTCAACTGGGCGCCCACGTGCGGGATTTCCTTGCGGACAATGATCCGCATCCCCTTCGGCCAGCCGGAAAGGTCGAGCATGCCGGTGATGTCGGCAACCCAGGCGCCGTCTCGTTCTGTACCGTCGCTGTCGTAGGCCCGGGTCCACCCCTTCTTCGGAATCAGCGGCAACACATTGGCAACGGCATCGCTGATCGTGAACCCGACAGAATAAGAGAAATTACGCCCCTTGGCAGTGAGCCAATCTAGGAACCCGTGCGTGCCACCGGCAGAGTCCGTGCGGATCATGATCTTCCGCCCGGACCGCCACCCCTTCGGCAACTGCTTAATGGAGTCCTTCACGACCTGGATGTGGTCGGCGACCGTGTTCGAGCCGGCATTGCCGGGCCGCAACAAGGTGGCCAGGGGCTCTCCTGTACCTGTGCCGCCGTGGTCAATGAAAGAACACAGCGGGTGGAAGCCGAAGCCCTTCTTCCACGTAGGCCGGGCATCATCCTTCTCCGAATGGGAATTCACCAGGGAAGCATCAAGATCGATGACCAGCGGACTCTTCCTGCTGGCACCATGCAGGGGCGAGGCTTCACCGGCCTGTTCCCACACATGCGCCCTCGATGCGGCACGGGCCTTGTTGATCGCCGCCAACACCTTCGCCGGTTGTGCGGTGGCCAGGACCTTGAAGAGCCGGCTGATCGTGGGATCAGAGGCGATCAAGCCGTACACGTCGGGCTCGTTGCGGAGCCGATCAATATCGGAGACGAAGTCTCCACCCGTTGCCAGCGACAACGCCAGGTCCGTGAGGATCTTGCCAGGGTGGTGTGTGGCGAACGGCTTACGCCATGGCTCCAGCACTCCTGCCAGTCCGGTGGTCAGACCGGATGCCTTCAGCATCTCCGTCAGGACGATCCCGCCGCCCTGGGACACAACCCCGCCCCCGGTGGCATCAACTCGAACAGAGGGGTAAAAACCGGTAATGTTGTTCACCTGCAAGGTGCTCCTGAAACTGTGTAGAAAATGTTGTGTGGTAACTACATTTTCCCATGTCAGAGGCACCTTTCAGGCTTTAATGACGCCGCGAAGTCACACCCGCGATGAAATCTCGAGGCTAATCTGCACAAAAAGCGCCCCCGCCGACGTCAACCAGCGTTGGGCGCCCACCCGATCGCCGGGGCAATGTACTTGGCGATGTTCTCCAGCATCTTCACGTTGTAGTCCACGCCCAGCTGGTTCGGCACGGTGAGCATGATGGTGTCCGCGGCCTGGACGGCGGCGTCGGCGGCCAACTCCTCAGCCAAAACGTCCGGCGGACCCATGTAGCTCTTGCCGAAGCGGGAGAGCAGCCCGTCAATCATGCCCACCTGGTCCTTGTTTTGGGCCTGCGAGCGCAGCCCGAAGTACATCCGGTCCACGTCGTCCACCACGGGGATGACGCTGCGGCTGACCGAGACACGCGGCGTGAACCCGTGCCCGTGCGCGGCCCATTCGTCGCGGAACACCTGGATCTGTTCGGCCTGGAGCTGGTCGAACGGCACCCCGGTATCCTCCGTCAGCAACGTGGAACTCATCAGGTTCATGCCCTGCCGGGCCGCCCAGACCGCCGTGGCACGCGTGCCGGCACCCCACCAGACGCGCTGGGAAAGTCCTGGCGAGTGCGGTTCGATGCGCAGCAGCCGTTCGCCGCCCATGTAGGCGTGTTCACCCGGCTCGGCCACCCCCGCACCGGAAATCGCATGGCGGAACGCTGCCGTGTGGCGCCGGGCCATGTCGGCAGCCGTCTCGCCGGCCTCCGGGTGGTAGCCAAAGTCGGCCGCACCGTTCGCGGCCGGTTCGGGTGACCCGCGGCTCACGCCGAGCTGCAGCCGGCCGTCGCTGATCAGGTCCGTGGCCGCCGCCTCCTCGGCCATGTAAAGGGGATTTTCGTAGCGCATGTCGATGACGCCGGTGCCGATTTCAATCCGGCTGGTGCGTGCGGCAATGGCGGCCATGAGCGGGAAGGGCGACGCCTGCTGCCGGGCAAAGTGGTGGACGCGGAAAAACGCGCCGTCGATGCCGAGCTCCTCCGCCGCAACGGCCAGGTCAATCCCCTGGTGCAGCGCATCCCGGGCGGAGGCCGTCTGCGAGCCGCGGCCGGTGCCATAGTGGCCGAAGGAGAGAAAGCCTATGCGTTTGGTGCCAATGGTTTCCATAGTCGTCACAACACGGCCCCGCCACGGGCTATTCCATGCGAATGCATGAAAGCTCCCGCGGCGGGGCGTGGCCGGTCAGGCCGGCAGGCTGCACGCAGTTCAGCGCTTCTTCAGGTGGGATACCGGGTCGGCATTTTCGATCGAGGAGCCGCGGGCCTTCTTCTCGGCACGCTTGGCCTTGATGGCGTGTCCCTTGTCCATCTTCTTGTGCTCGTGGTGGTGTGGCTGTTTGTCAGGCATGGTCAGCTCCTTGGTCATCATCTGGCTAGCTACGCACAAGGCCGAGCGGTCCAATGCGCCCCTCATTTGAACGTTACGCCTGTTTGCCCGACACCAAAAGGGGCGGTTCCCGGCAGGCGTCCCGGGTGTCGACAGGCTCGACCGGCGGGCAAGGTCCGGGTCTCGACAGGCGCGGTCTCGACGCGCTCGCAGGGCTCGCTGCTCGACCACCGGCAGGCTCGACCGGCGTCTCAGGACTCCTGGCGCCAGGAGTTCCACAGCGCGGCGTAGGATCCGCCGCGTTCGAGCAGTTCGTCGTGCGAGCCCAGCTCTGTGATGCGGCCCTGGTCCACAACGGCGACCCGGTCGGCGTCGTGCGCGGTGTGCAGGCGGTGCGCAATCGCCACCACGGTGCGCCCCTGCAGCACGGCGCTGAGCGAGAACTCCAGGTGGCGGGCGGCGGCCGGGTCAATCAGCGAGGTGGCCTCGTCCAGCACCAGGGTGTGGGGATCGGCCAGCACCAGCCGGGCCAGCGCCAGTTCCTGCGCCTGCCCGGGCGTCAGGGTGTGGGCGCCGGAGCCCACCTCGGTTTCCAGCCCGTCGGGGAGGGCACGCGCCCAGCCCAGGGCGCCGACGTCGGCCAGGGCCTGTTCCAGCTCGTCATCCGTTGCGCCGGACTTGCCCAGGCGCAGGTTGTCCGCCAGGGTGCCCACGAACACGTGGTGTTCCTGCGTCACCAGCGCCACCTCGCCGTGCAGCTCGTCCAGGGGGCGGTCCACCAGGGGCACGCCGCCCACCGTCACCGTGCCGCCCGTGGGCGGGTGGATGCCGGCGATCAGGCGCCCCAGCGTGGACTTGCCCGCGCCGGAGGGCCCCACCATGGCCAGCCGCTCCCCCGGCCGCAGCACCAGGTCGATCCCGTGCAGCACGTCGTGGCCCGGGCGGTAGGCATAACGGGCACGGTCCACCACCAGTGAGTCGTCGGCGGGGACGGCGTCCGTGGCGATCCTGTCCCCCTGCACGTCGCGGATGCCCACGATGCGGGCCAGCGACGACGCGCCCACCTGGATCTCGTCAATCCACATGATCAGCAGGTCCACGGGGTCAATGAGCTGCAGTGCGTACAGTGCCACGGTGGCCACCATGCCGGCCGTGACGGCACCCTGCGAGGCCAGCCAGCCGCCCCACAGCAGCACGCCGGCCACGGGGAGCCAGAAGGAAAATTCGGCCACCGGGAACATCACCGTGCGCAGCCCCAGCGTGTATTTCTCCCGCTCAAAGCAGCCGCGCAGGGCCGCGTCGATGCGGCCGCGCCGGTGTGCACCCAGGCCCAGCGCGTCCACCGTGCGGGCACCCTCAATGGTTTCGGTGATGGCGCCGTTGAGCACGGCATAGCTTTCCCGCTCCGCCAGGTACCCGGCCGTGGCGCGCCGGAGGTACCAGCGGGTCACCGGGACCAGCAGCGGCGCACCCACCAGCAGGCCAACCGCCAGCACGGGGCTGGTAAACACGGCCGCGGCCACCGTCAGCACTATCGTCGCCAGCGACACCAGCACCTGCGGCACGCCAAAGCGCACGGTGTGCGAGACGGCGTCGACGTCGTTCGTGGTGCGCGAGACGAGGTCGCCGGTGCCGGCCTTTTCCACCGTGGAGAGCGGCAGCGAGGTCACCTGCTCCATGAACTCCTCGCGGAGCTGGGCAAAGACCTTCTCCCCCAGCACCATGCCGGTGCGCTGCGCCCACCGGGACAGCAGCGACTGGACCAGCACAAAGCCGGCGAGCGCCAGCGCCACGGCCGCGACAAACCCGGGCGTGGTGCCGCGGGCGACGGCGTCAACGAGGCGCCCCAGCAGGAACGGCCCCGCCAGCCCGGCCACGGCGGCGAGCACGTACAGCCCCACCACAAAGGCGAGCGGCCGGCGGTGCTGGCCCATCAGGCGCAGGCCTTCCGCCCGCACCGTGGCGGAGTCCGCCACGGGCAGCTTGGAACCGCCCATCACTGCACGCCCTTTCCGACCGGTTCGTGGTTGTCCCCGGTATGTTCGACGCCGGTGCCTGAGTTTTCGTTGTTGCCCGCCGGGGTGCCGCCGTCCATCCCCTCCCCGCGGATCACCACCTTGCGGTAGGCCGGGACCGTGTCCAGCAGCTCGCGGTGGGTGCCCCGGGCGCGGATGGTCCCGTGCTCCAGGAACGTCACCGTGTCCATGGCGTCCAGCAGCAGCGGGCTGGCGGTCACCACCACCGTGGTGTTTTCCGCCGTGCTGCGCTTGCGGCGCAGCGCCGCGGCAATGCGCTGTTCGGTGTGGGCGTCCACGGCGCTGGTCGGTTCAATGAGCACGAGCACCTCCGCATCGGTCAGTACGGCACGGGCCAGGGTGAGGCGCTGGCGCTGGCCGCCGGAAAAGCCTCGGCCCTTCTCCGTCACCTCGTCGTCGAGCCCGCTTTCCAGCCCGTCAAAGACGTCGGCGGCGCTGGCCACGTCGAGGGCGGCCATGATCTCCGCGTCGCTGTGGCTCCCGGCCGGGTCCAGTTCCTCGCGCAGCGTGCCGGTGAACAGCTGGGGTTCGGCGTCGGAGACCACAATGCGGGAGCGGACCTCGCGCAACGGCACCAGGTGCAGGGCGGCACCGCCCCAGCGGACCTGCGCCTCCCGCAGCACGGCGTCCTCGAAGCGTCCCAGTCGCCGCGCCAGCTCCGCCGACTCGGCGGGGTCCGCGGACACCACGGCGCTGAGCGTGCCGGGGACGGCCACCACGCCGGTGGCCGTGTCCACCAGGGCGCTCGGCGAGGAGGGCCCCGGGACGGTTGTGCCGGCGTCGTGCACGGCGGACGGGGTGGCCAGGACGTCGATGATGCGCCGGGCACCGACGTGGGCGCGGATGAAGCGGGACACGGCGTCGGCGGCGGTGCGGATGGGCGAGACGAGGAACACGGCGTAGCCATACAGGGCCACGAGCTGGCCCGGCGCGATCTGCCCGGACACGGCCTGCAGCGCGCCGATCCAGGTGAAGGCCACACTGAAGGCGCCGACCACCAGGACCTGCACGGCGTCGAGGTCGGCCAGCGAATAGGCCACCTTGTTTCCGGCCAGCTGCGTGTCCCGCGAGCGCTCCCGGTAGCGCTGGACGAAGATGTGCTCGCCGCCGATCCCGCGCAGCACGCGCAGCCCGGCCACGGTGTCGGCACCCAGCGCCGTCATCTTTCCGGCGGCCTCGCGCTGTTCCTTTTGGCGGCGTTGCAAGGGACGGATGACGAACAGCAGCATGGCGCCGCAGAGCGGGACGCCGAGCAGGACCACCAGGCCCAGCTGCCAGGAGGAGCGGAACACCAGATACGTCACGAGCAGGTAGCCGACAACGGAGCCGGCCAGGCGGGCGCAGACGTCGAAGATCTCGCCAATGCGCATGGCATCCGACGCCGAGGTGGAGACCACCTCGCCGGTGGAGAACTTTTGCGGCAGGGCATCCCCGCTGCGCGTGACCTTGTGCCCCACCAGCTGCGCGGAACGGTACGCGGCCTGCATCCAGCTGCTCACGGCCGTGCGGTGGCGCAGCGTGGCCGCCCCGGACTGGAGCAGCGTCAGGGCCACCAGCAGCGCCACCCACAGGCCCAGGCGCCGGAAGTTGCCACCCACGATCCCCTGGTCCACCGCCAGGCCCAGGACAAACGGGGTCAGCGCCTGGCAGGCTGTCCAGACGGAGCCGTACACCACGCCCGCCAGGAGCGTGGCACCTTCCGCGCGGGCCAGCCACCACAGGAAACGGGCGGGCGATCGCAGGTCCGGGGAACCGGCGTCGGGATAGGGAAATGCACGCACAATGGCCTTCTAAAAAGTGGGGGGAGGCAGGCAGGACGCGATCCAGCGGTCCGCAGGCGGCGGCGCGATCAGCGTGTGGTGGGTTGGCTGCTGTTCTCTATCTCACAATTACCCACCCTAACGCAAAATATCCGCCAGATGGAAGGGGTTTTGCCGGACCATCCTGGCGGTGCCCCTGCCGGTCCGGCCCTTCCCGGGCGCGCAACCGCGGGGACCATCTCCTAGAATCGTCTATAGGCTACTGCGCGAACACCGCCGGCCAGACAGGAAAGGGGTGCGGCCTTGGCCACAGACCACGCCTTGCGGCACGACCAGCTGGTGCAAAAGGTGGCACACCTGTACTACATGTCCGGCGCCACCCAACTGGAAATCGCCTCCGCGGAAAACCTCTCCCGCGCCACCGTGTCGCGGCTGCTGGCCGAGGCCAAGCGGCGCGGCGTGGTGCAGATCCGGATCGGCCCGCCGGTGGACAGGATGCCCGAACTGGAGGCCAGGCTGCGGTCCACGTTCAAGCTTGCCGACTGTGTCATCTCCATGGACCGTCCCCGGTCCCTGTATGAGAAGAACAACCGCCTGGGCTACGTGGCCGCCCGTTACCTGGAAACCCACCTCGACGGCGTGCGGCAGCTGGGCGTGGCCGCCAGCCGGACGCTGTCATCCGTGGCCAAGTCGCTCAGCCCCGGGGTGCGCAGCGAACTGACAGTGATTGACCTGCTCGCCTGCCCGTCACGGCTGGACCGTTCCGGCGACGAACGCATCCACGTCGGCGAACACATCTGCCAGCAGCTGGGCGGGAACTTTGTCCCTGTCCCGGCCAACTTCCTTTACCGTGACCCCGCCGCCCGGCTGAAGGCGCTGGAATCCCCCGAGGTGGCCTACGGGCTGGAGCTGGGGACGCACAGCGACCTGGCCCTCATCGGGCTCGGCTCCATGCAGCGCTTTGACGGCACCGGCACCTACAGCCCGGTGTCCCCCACCGCCCTGGCAGACCTGGCGGCAGCCGGTGCGGCCGCCCACCTGTGCGGCCATTTCTTTGACCACCAGGGCCGCGAGGTGGTTTCGGAGGTCACGGACCAGCTGGTCGGCATCACCCTCGATGACCTGCTGAAGATCCCGCGCCGCATGATGGTCACCGCCGGGCCGGCCAAGGTGGTGCCGCTGGCGGCGGCCATCCGCGGCGGCTACGTCAACGAACTCGTCACGGACGAATCCACGGCGCGGGAACTGCTCGCCACCTTCCGTTGAGGCCGCCTTCCGGCACGGGTCCGGTATCGCGCGGCGGTCCGTCCGCGGCGCCGGGCCGCGGCGGGAGGACGACGGCGCAACGCACGTGCCGCCGTCGTCCGCCGGGCGGGCTAGCGGAAGAGCCCGCTGTAGGCGCTCAGGGCCGGCTGCCCGCCAAGGTGCGCGTACAGGACGTTGCTGGAGGCCGGGATGTCCCGGGACCGCACCAAATCGATCAGCCCGGCCATCGACTTGCCCTCGTAGACGGGGTCCACGATCATCCCTTCAAGTGAGCCGGTGAGGCGGATGGCGTCCAGCGTGGATTCGACCGGGATGCCGTAAAAGTCGCCCGCCCAGCCTTCCAGCACGGTGATTTCCTCCTCGCGCAGTTCGCGCCCCAGCCCGATCAGTTCCGCGGTGTGGCGGGCGATCCGGCCCACCTGCGCACGGGTTTTCTCGATCGTGGCGGACGCGTCAATGCCAATGACGCGGCGCGGGCGATCCTGGCCGGCAAAGCCGGCGATCATGCCGGCATGGGTGGAGCCGGTGACAGTGCAGACCACGATGGTGTCGAAGAAGATGCCCAGTTCGGCCTCCTGCTGCTGGACCTCGTAGGCCCAGTTGGCGAAGCCCAGGCCGCCGAGGCGGTGCTCGGAGGCGCCGGCGGGGATGGGGTACGGCTTGCCGCCGGCGTCCTCGACGTCCTTGATGGCCGCCTCCCAGCTGCTGCGGATGCCGATGTCGAAGCCGGCCGCGTCGAGGCGGACGTCGGCGCCCATGATGCGGGAGAGCTGGATGTTGCCCACGCGGTCGGACAGCGGGTCCGGCCAGTCCACCCAGTTTTCCTGCACCAGGCGGGCCTTCATGCCCAGCTTGGCGGCGACGGCGGCCACCTGGCGGGTGTGGTTGGACTGGTAGCCGCCAATGGAGACCAGGGTGTCTGCTCCCTGGGCGATGGCGTCCGGGACGATGTACTCCAGCTTGCGGGTCTTGTTCCCGCCAAAGGCCAGGCCGGAATTGACGTCCTCGCGCTTGGCCCAGATCCTGGCCCCGCCCAGATGCGCGGACAGGCGGGGCAGCTCATGGACCGGGCTGGGTCCAAACGTCAGCGGGTAGCGTTCAAAGTCTGACAGTGCCACGGCAGGTCCTCAGGGTTTGGGAGTGGCGCAGGTCACGCCGTTCTGGTTATGCAATATATTGCATGTTGCGTACAGGGTGTGTCAAGGGTGCCTGGACAGCCCCGGACGCGGGATAGCATGGGCACCATGCCCACCCCCGCGCCCCACGGCATCCACAAGCGCCCCTTGCTCCGCGACGACGTCTACAACTCCATCCGCGACGCCATTGTTGACGGCACCTTTGGCCCCGGCGAACGGCTCAAGGACCCCGAGCTGGAACAGTGGCTGGGCGTCAGCCGCACGCCCATCCGCGAGGCGCTGTTGCGGCTGGAACGTGCGGGGCTGGTCAAGGCGACACCCGGCCGGGCCACCATCGTGGCGCCGCTGGATCCCGCTTCGACCGTCAGCGCCCAGCAGGTGGTGGCGGCCATGCACGAGCTCGCCGTCCGCCTCGCGGTGCCCCTCCTTGGCCGGGAGCAGCTGGCCGCCCTGACCGAGGCGAACGGCCGCTTCGCCCACGCCCTGGAGCACGACGACGCAGATCTCGCCCTGGCTGGCGACGACGCCTTTCACGCAGTGTTTGTCCGTGCGTGCGGGAATGACATGGTGCCGGCCGTCCTGGACCAGGCCCTGCCGCTGCTGCGGCGCGTTGAACGCCGGCGCTTCAGCTCGCACGCGGCGCGCCATTCGGTCACGGCCCACGCCGAGATCATCCGGCTGGCCGGCCTGGGCGACGCCGACGGCGCGGCCCTGGCCACGCGCAACAACTGGCTCTCGCTGGGGGCCGGGGAGCAGGGCTGAGCGCAGGTCCTGGCCGCGCCTGGCGGCACCCGCCGCTGGTGCGGCCCGGACAAAGCCGGCCGGACTTCCTGCCGGCAACCGTCAAGGTCGAATAGGCGGGCCAGATCCGCGCCCACCAGGACCAAGCGAAATATTGTGCGGGCACAACCCTAGGGGCCCGGCGGAACCGCAGTAGAGTCGCGGACGACCAGTTCGGTGGCCAGCTCCACGTGCAGGGAATCCAGGGTCTCCCCCTTGGCCAGCCTCAATACCGAGCGCAGCGCCGCCCGCCCCATTTCCTTCAGCGGCTGCGCCACCGAGGTCAGCCGGGGCAGGGTCTGCTCCGCCAGGGCCGTGCCATCAAAGCCCACCAGGCTGATGTCCTCGGGGACCCGCACATTTTGGCGCCGGGCTTCATCCAGGACCCCCAGGGCAATGTCATCACTGCCGGCAAAGATGGCGGTCGGCGGTTCCGGCAGGGCGAGAAGGTTCGCGGCGCCCGAGGCGCCAAAAGCCTGGTTGAACCCCCCGGCCAGGGCGTACCCGGGCCTGGCCGGAATCCCGTGGCCCATCAGGGCCGCCAGATAGCCGTGCAGCCGGGCCACGCTGCACTCGGCGGCCTCCGGCCCGCCCAGATAGGCTATGCGCTCATGCCCCAGCGCAATGAGGTGCTCCGTGGCCGCCTTCCCGCCGGCCCAGTTGGTGGCGCCGACGCTGACAAAGCCGCTGTGGGGCGGGTTGAGCGGATCAATCACCACCACGGGGATGCTGCGGCGCTTGAAGGAATCAAGCTGCTTTCCGGTCACCTCCGACGTGACCAGGACCAGCCCCTTGCGCCCGGATTCCACCATGCGCTGGGCCCACTCTTCATGGTTTGCATTGTGCAGCTTCCGTGGGGTGACGCTGCTCAGCACAATTTCAACCCCCTCGGCGGAGGCGTAGTCGAGGATGCCCGTGAGCACTTCAAGGGAGTACTGGGTGTTGATGCCGTCGAACACCAACTCCACCATGGCCGGCCCCGCGGACCGTGAACGCCGCTGCACGGGCGATTCGTAGCCGAGACGCTCCAGCGCCTCCTGGACGCGGGCGCGGGTGCCGGCGGCGACGTCGTCCCTGCCATTGATCACCTTGGACACCGTGGGCGCCGAAACACCCGCCAGCGCCGCCACGGTGGCCAGCACCGGCTTGGACCGCTGTGATTTCTCGCTCATCACTACCCCTGGATTTCGAAAAGTTTCTTCCCCTGAAGTGTGCATTCTTCCAGTTACTCACGTCAAATTCGCCATTATTTTTCTTGACATGTGATGCGTGACACCGCTACCTTCTACTCAATCGCAGAATTAATTGCGAAATATTTCGAAACCACGATGACGACCTTTTCAATGGAGACAAGATGGAACAAAATTTCGCTTCCCGCCGGTCCTTCCTATCCCTTGCGGTGGTGGCCCCCCTGGCTGCCTGGGGCCTGAGTGCCTGCGGCACCTCGGGGCCCGGAGGGGCGGCCGGCAGCGGCGCCACCATGTGGTCGCTCACCGGCCAGCCGAACGAAGGCATCCGCAAGAACACCATTGACGCCTTCAACAAGGCCAACCCGGACGAAACAATCAAACTGACGTTCTTCCAGAACGATGCCTACAAGACCAAGATCAAGACCGCGATCGGCGCCGGGCAGGCACCCACCATCATCTATGGCTGGGGCGGCGGCACGCTGAAATCGTACGCGGAAGCGGGACAGGTGGAGGACCTCACCAGCTGGTTTGAGGCCAACCCGGACGTAAAGGCGCGGCTTTTCCCATCCGCCTTCGGCGCCGCCACGGTTGACGGCAAGATCTACGCCATCCCCACGCAGACCGTCGCGCCCATCATCTTCTTCTACAACAAGGAACTCTTCGCCAAGGCCAATGTCCAGCCGCCGAAGACCTGGGCCGACCTCATGACCCTGGTCAAGACCTTCAACGGGATGGGGATCGCCCCGATCTCCCTGGGCGGCCAGTCCCGCTGGACGTCCATGATGTGGCTCGAGTTCATGTTCGACCGCGTGGGCGGCCCCGAAGTCTTCAACGACATCTTCGCCGGCAAGGCCAACGCCTGGTCCAACCCCGCCGCACTTGAGGCCCTGACCAAGATCCAGGAGCTGGTCTCCGCCAACGGCTTCATCAAGGGCTTCTCCTCCATCACCGCAGACAGCAACGCCGACCAGGCCCTTCTCTACACCGGCAAGGCCGCCATGATGCTCCATGGCGCCTGGACCTACGGGGGCATGAAGAACGACGGCGGCGGGTTTGTCCAGGCGGGAAAGCTCGGTTGGGTGGACTTCCCCACCGTGGAAGGCGGCAAAGGCGACCCCAAGGACACGGTGGGAAACCCTGCCAACTACCAGTCGATCTCCGCCAAGGCCAGCGCCGCCGAGAAGGAAACGGCCAAGAAGTTCTTCAAGGACGGGTTGTTCACCCCGGCCGAGATTGCCGCCTACATCAGCAACGGCGGCGTCCCGATTGTCACCGGGATCGAGGGCAAGCTGGCGGCCACCGACGACAAGGACTTCCTGACGTACGTCTACACGCAAAGCAAGGACGCCCCCCATTTCCAGCAGTCCTGGGACCAGGCCCTGAGCCCCACTGCCGCCGAGGCGCTGCTGAACAACATCGACCAGCTGTTCGTCAAGTCGATCACGCCGGAACAATTCGCCAGCAACATGAACGCGACACTGGGCAAATGAGCGTCCGGCCCATGGCTGCAGTGGCAACCACCCCGCCGGCGCGCCGCGGCGCCACCAAGGCCGGCCGCACCCCGCAGGCGGGCAAAGGGAAGACCGGGGCCCTGGCCTGGCTGGTCATTCCGGCGCTGGTCTTCTTCGTGGGCTTCGCCGTGCTCCCGCTCATCGGCGTGCTGGTGCTCAGCTTCACCAACTGGGACGGGATCGGCGCCATCTCGCCGGCAGGACTGGCCAACTGGTTCAGCATCTTCTCCGACCCGCTCATGTACAACGCCCTCTGGCTGACGTTCGTCATCATGGTGGTGTCCTGGCTGGTCCAAACCCCCATCAGCCTGCTGCTGGGCACCTTCACGGCGGGAAGCCAGAAATACCGGGCCGTGCTCGCCGTGCTGTACTTTCTGCCGCTCCTGCTCTCCTCCGCGGCGATCGCCATTGCCTACAAGGCGCTCCTGGACCCGAACTTCGGACTGGCTGAAGGCCTGCGCCTGCCGTTCCTGGCCCAGGACTGGCTGGGGCGGCCCGAGCTGGCCCTGGGCGTGGTGATCTTCGTGATTGCCTGGCAGTTCGTCCCGTTCCACACGCTCATTTACCAGGGGGGTGTCCGGCAAATCCCCAAATCCCTCTACGAAGCAGCCGAAATTGATGGCGCCGGGAGGGTCAAGCAGTTCTTTTTCATCACGGTCCCCCAACTGAAATACACCATCATCACCTCCTCCACCCTCATGGTGGTGGGTTCGCTCACGTACTTTGACCTGGTCTTCGTCCTCACCGGCGGCGGGCCCGGCAACTCCACGCGCATCCTGGCCCTGGACATGTACCTGAAGGGCTTCAAGGCCAACCTCATGGGTCCGGCGAGCGCCGTCGCCGTCATCCTGGTGGCGATCGGCCTGGCCCTGGCCTTGCTGTTGCAGCGGATCGGCGGCGAGGACAACTCCGGCAGCCAATTGGAAGGACTGTAACATGGCCAGTGTCTTGTCCAAGGCGGCCACGGCTGCACCGGCCCGCACCAGGCGGACGCCCCGCCGGGCCGGCTTGCGCCTTCGCCGGTTCAACGTCCCCGCGGGAGTGGCCGGCTGGCTGTGGCTGGCCGTCATCATCATCCCCATCTACTACGTCGTCATCACGAGCCTGAAAACCCAGGCAGGCTATTTCGGCCAGAACCCGCTGGCCGTGCCGACCTCGCCCACCCTGGAAAACTACAAGATGGTGCTGGCAGCGGACTTCGCCAGGTACTTTGTCAACAGCGCGCTCATCACCGTCGGCACCGTGGTCCCGTCCCTGGCGTTCTCCTTCATGGCCTCCTTTGCCATCGTCCGGGGGAGCGGCCGGTTCCTCAAAAGCGTCAATGCGCTGTTCCTGATGGGCCTTGCGATCCCGTTGCAGGCGGTGATCATCCCCATCTACCTGATGATCATCAAGATGCACCTTTACGACAGCCTGCTGGCGATCATCCTGCCGTCCATCGCCTTCGCCATCCCGCTCAGTGTGCTGATCATGGCCAACTTCATCCGCGACGTACCCAATGAACTTTTCGAATCCATGCGGCTGGACGGCTGCAGCGAATGGCAGACGCTGTGGCGCCTGGCCCTCCCCCTGACCAAGCCGGCCATCGTCACGGTGGCCATCTACAACGGCCTGGGTGTGTGGAACGGCTTCCTGCTCCCGCTGATCCTGACCCAAAGCCCGGAACTGCGCGTCCTGCCACTGGCGTTGTGGACATTCCAAGGTGAATACAGCGTCAACATCCCCGCCGTGCTGGCCTCCGTGGTGCTCACCACCCTGCCCATCCTGGTGCTCTACATTGTGGGCCGGCGCCAGCTGCTCTCCGGCCTGACCGCCGGCTTCAGCAAATAGCCGCCCCACCAGGCACCCCAACCCGAAGGAACCATTCCCATGGAAAAGCACTCTCCGCCCGCGCTGCGGGTGGGCATGGTGGGCTACGCCTTTATGGGCGCCGCCCACTCCCACGCCTGGCGCACGGCACACCGCTTTTTTGACCTGCCCATGACCCCGGAACTGGCGGCCGTCGCCGGCCGGAACAGGGACGCCGTCGAACACGCCGCGGAACGCATGGGCTGGGCGTCCGTTGAAACGGATTGGCGGGCGCTCATTGCACGCGACGACATCGACCTCATCGACATCTGCACCCCCGGCAACACGCACGCGGAAATCGCCATCGCCGCCCTCGAGGCAGGCAAGCACGTATTGTGCGAAAAGCCGCTGGCCAACAGCGTCGCTGAGGCGGAGGAGATGGCCGCCGTCGCGGACGCGGCGGCCCGGAACGGCGTGTTTGCCATGTGCGGCTATTCATACCGGCGCACGCCGGCGGTGGCCCAGATGAAGCGCATGGTCGACGACGGCCGGATCGGCACCGTCCGCCAGGTGCGCGCCCAGTACCTGCAGGACTGGCTGGCCGATCCCCACGCGCCCCTGACCTGGCGCCTGGAGAAGGACAAGTCCGGCTCCGGCGCCCTCGGCGACATCGGTGCACACAGCATAGATGCGGCCCGGTTCGTCACGGGCCTGAACATCACCGGCGTCTCGGCGCTCTTGGAAACGTTTACCAAAGAGCGGCCCGTGGGCGGCGAATTTGTGGGCCTCGGCGGCCACGGCGACGTCACCGCGGACACGCCCCGCGGCCCGGTCACCGTCGACGACGCCGCACTTTTCACGGCCAGGTTCGACGGCGGCGCGATCGGCGTGTTTGAAGCGACCCGCACCGCCCTGGGAAGGAAAAACGCCATGCGGCTGGAGGTCAACGGCACCCTCGGGTCCGTTGCGTTCGACTTTGAGGACATGAACTTCCTGCAGTTTTACGACGGCACCGATGCCGCAGACGCCCGCGGCTTCCACCGGATCATGGTCACCGAACCCGTCCACCCCTATGCGGGCAACTGGTGGCCCACGGGCCACGGACTCGGCTACGAACACGGCTTCACCCACCAGGTGGCAGACCTCGTGACAGCACTGGGCACGGGGACCACGCCCACGCCGTCGTTCTCCGACGCCCTCCAGGTCCAGCGCGTGCTGGCGGCCGTGGAGGAAAGTGCCGCGAACAACAGCACGTGGACAGCCACCCGACAGCACGCCATCACCGTGGAGGACGCACAATGACCCGGCCCATCACCTTGTTCACCGGCCAGTGGGCCGACCTCCCCTTTGAGGAAGTGGCCAGGCTGGCCGGCCAATGGGGCTACGACGGCCTCGAAATTGCCTGCTGGGGCGACCACCTGGACCCGTGGCGTGCCGTGGAGGACGATTCCTACCTGCGGGACAAACTGGACATCCTGGCCCGCAACAACCTGGCCGTCCATGCCATCTCCAACCATCTCAACGGCCAAGCCGTGTGCGACGATCCCATCGACGAGCGCCACGAGGGCATTGTGTCCGCCCGGGTGTGGGGCGACGGCAGCCCCGAAGGCGTGCGCCGGCGCGCCGCGGAGGAGCTGAAGATGACCGCACGGGCCGCGGCCCGGCTTGGCGCCGGGACCGTCACCGGCTTCACCGGCTCGGCCATCTGGAAATGCGTGGCCATGTTCCCGCCCGCCTCCGAAGCCATGATCGAGCGCGGCTACCAGGACTTCGCGGACCGGTGGAACCCCATCATCGACGTCTTTGACGAGGTGGGCGTGAAGTTTGCCCTGGAGGTCCACCCCTCGGAAATCGCCTACGACTACTGGACCGCCCAGCGCACCCTGGAGGCCATCGGCCACCGGGAAGGCTTCGGCCTGAACTTCGACCCGTCCCATTTCATCTGGCAGGACCTTGACCCTGCCGCGTTCCTGTACGACTTTGCCGACCGGATCTACCACGTCCATGTCAAGGAATCCGTCCGGCAGCTGGACGGGCGCAACGGCCGGCTCGGCTCCCACCTGCCGTGGGGCGATCCGCGCCGCGGCTGGGACTTCGTCACGGCCGGCCACGGGGACGTGCCCTGGGAGCGGATCTTCCGCATGCTCAACCACATCAACTACACCGGCCCCACCAGTATCGAATGGGAGGACGCCGGCATGGACCGGCTGGTGGGCGGCCCGCAGGGCCTGGCCCTGGTCCGCTCCCTGGCCGGGATCATCCCGCCGGCAGCAGCATTCGACGCCGCATTCGCCACCCGCTGACACCAAGCAAAGGACATCCACCCATGACAAGCACCAAAACCTCACTCGTGGTGCGCGGCGGCTGGGACGGCCACCAGCCGGTTGAGGCCACCGAACTTTTCATTCCGCACCTGGAAGCCAACGGGTACACGGTCCGGGTGGCGGAGGGCCCGGCCGTCTATGCCGACTCCGACTACATGAAAACCGTGGACCTCATCGTCCAGTGCAACACCATGAGCACCATTGAAAAGGAAGAATTTGAGGGCCTGCGTGCGGCCGTCGAGGCGGGCACCGGCCTGGCCGGCTGGCATGGCGGCATTGCCGATTCCTACCGCAACAACTCCGACTACCTGCACCTGATCGGCGGCCAGTTCGCCTGCCACCCGGGCAGGCACCCCGACGAGCGGACAGGGGAACAGCCGGACAACTACGTGCCGTACCGCGTGGACATGCTCCCGGCGGCGGCAGGCCATCCCATCACCGAAGGGATCGGCAGCTTTGAGCTCGTCACCGAGCAGTACTGGGTGCTTGCGGACAGCTACATCGACGTCCTCGCCACCACCACCCAAAAGGTGCGCGAGTGGGACCCGTGGCACCGCGAAGTCACCTCCCCCGCCATCTGGACGCGCGAATGGGGGCAGGGGCGCATCTTCGTCGCCACCCCCGGACACCAGGTGGACATCCTGGAAAACCCGAACGTCAAGACCATCATCGAAAGAGGCATGCTGTGGGCCAGCCGCTAAACACCCCCCTGAACATCGGAATCGTCGGCTGCGGCAACATCATTGTCCAGTACCTGGACACGCTCCCCTCGCTGGACGCCCTCCGGCTGGTGGCCGTGGCCGACCTTGACCCCGCACGGGCGCAGGCAGTGGCGGACGGGCTGCCCGGCGTGCGCGCCCTGGGTGTGCAGGAGCTGATTGCCGACCCCGGGGTGGAGCTGGTCCTGAACCTCACCATCCCCGCCGCCCACGCCGAGGTGGCGCTGGCCGCGATTGCCGCGGGCAAGCAAGTGTACGGGGAGAAGCCGCTGGCAGCCACCACGGAGGAGGCCCGGGCAGTACTGGCGGCCGCGGCCGCCGCCGGCGTCACGGTTGGCAGCGCCCCGGACACGGTGTTGGGCACCGGAACGCAAACCGCGCGCCGGGCCATCGACGACGGCCTGATCGGCAGGCCGATTTCCGCCACGGCCACCATGGTCACCCCAGGCCACGAGCGCTGGCACCCGAATCCCGACTTTTACTACGTTCCCGGCGGCGGCCCGCTGCTGGACATGGGCCCGTACTATGTTTCCGCCCTGGTCACGCTGCTGGGCCCGGTGAAATCGGTGATTGGTGCCGCCAGCCACACCCGAAACTCCCGCGTCATCGGCTCCGGCCCACGCGCCGGCGAGAGCGTCCCGGTCTCCACGGACACCCACGTCACAGGTGTCCTGGTCCATGAGTCCGGCGTGCTGTCCACGCTCGTCATGAGCTTTGACGCCGTCGCCACGCAGGCGGCGAACATTGAGGTCCACGGCGAAACGGGCTCGCTGGTGGTCCCCGATCCGAACCAATTTTCCGGCGCCGTCAAAATTCGCACCCTGGGATCCGAGGACTGGAAGGTCCTCCCCATCTCCGCCGGCTATGCGCAGTCCGCCCGCGGCATCGGCCTGCAGGACCTGGCCCTGACGCCCGACGGCGGGCAGCCGCGGGCCAGCGGCACGCTCGCCTTCCACGCCTTGGACATCATGGAGTCTGTGCTGCGCTCCGCCCGCTCGGGACGGGCCGTGGACGTTGGCAGCCGCTGCGGGCGTCCGGACCCCGTCCCGCTCACGCAACCGGCCGCCGCCGTCGGGTAGCGCACCCTGCGCCGCGTAGCCGGGGAGGAATCCCGGTCCCCGGCTACGCGGCGGAGGGGTCGGCCAAAAGTGGGGCGAAGGCAAGTTCGGCCGCGCCCACCATCATGAGGTCGGCCCCGAGGGCCGCCGGGCGGATGGCCACCTGCGCGGCGGGCTCCTCCAGTGCCTGCGCGGCAACGCCCGCCGCCAGTTCGCCCGGCGCCGCTGCATCAAGCGCGGCGAGGAAGCCGTCAAGGACAATGGCCTCCGGATTGAAAACATTGACCACGGTGCGCAGGGCAATCGCCAGAAAGCCGAGCTGCCTGCGCACCTCGGCGGCAACCAGGGGGTCCGTGCTGGCGCCCAGGGCGCCGGCCAGCTCGCCGGGCTCACCGGCGTCGAGCCCCAAGAGGTCCAGCAGCGGCGCGCGGCGCACCTCGGTCTGCAGGCACCCGAGGGCGCCGCAGTGGCACCTGGCCCCGTTGCTGCGCACCAGGGTGTGGCCAAACTCCCCCGCGAATCCGGACGCGCCGGCCAGCAGCCGGCCTTCGCTGATGATGCCGCCGCCAATGCCGCTGGCCCCGCCATTGAGGTAGACCGCGTTCCGGGAGCCGGCCGCGGCACCGAAGACCAGTTCCGCTTCGGCGGCCAGTGAAGCGTCGTTCGAAACGGCAGTGGGGTAGCCGCACGCGTCCGCGAGCAGTTCCGCCACGGGCTCGCCGTGCCAGCCCAGGTGGGGTGCGTGGCGGACCATGCCGTCGGCCGCGGTGACAAGGCCCGGGACGGCGACGCCGATCCCCACCACCCTGTAATCGGAGTCAAGCTCCCCGCGCATGCCCGCAATGACGGCCGCGGCAATGTTGACGGCCTCGGCGGCGGTGGGAATGCGTCCGGTGTTGTAGCGGATCTTCTTGATGACCCGTCCGCCCAGGCCCACCAGGCCGATCGTGACGGCGTCAACCTCCGGGTTCACCGCCAGCGCGGCCACGCCGGGGTTGGGCCGGACCTCGGGGCTGGGCCGGCCCACCTGCGTCCCGCCCGCCGGCGCGGACTCGAACACCAGCCCGTCGGCCACCAGCTGGCCTATCAGCACACCCACGGTGGAGCGGTTCAGCCCCGTCAGCCTGGTCAGCTGCGCGCGGCTGAGCATGCCGTGCTGGTGCACCAGCGTCAGCAGCCGCGACAGGCTGGTGGTCCGTTGATCCCCGGCGGGCGCGGCGATGCCCTCGGGCTCAATTGTCATGCCCCTATTTTGTCGCATGATCCGAGCTCACCCGGCAAAGACCGCCCGGTCCAGGAAACCGTTACGGAATTTCCCGGTCGGGTCCAGCCGTGCAGCGAGCACCTGAAAGTCCCCAAAACGGGGGTAGAGCGGTGCCAGCTCGGCAGCACGGGCATTGAAGGCCTTCCCCCAGTGCGGCCGGGCGGCAAACGGCGCCAGCGTTTCCTCCACCACGGCAACGGCCTTGTCCACGGCGGACTGGTCCTTGATCCATGTGAAGTGCAGGGCCACACTGTCGCGTTGGTAGGAGGCGCTCAGCCAGAGGTCGTCGGCGGCAACGGAGCGGATCTCCGTCACCTGGAGCACGGGGGAAATCTCCCCGGCCCGGGCGCGCAGGGCGTTGATGGCCGCCGGGGCGTCTTCCCGGGCCACCAGCCACTCGGACTGGATCTCGGCGCCGCTGCTGGGCAGGTAGTCCGCGCGAAAATGGGCCAGGCGGTCTTGCCACGTTCCGGCGGCCCCCAGCTGGGCGGTGCAGTTCACGGCCGCCATGCCGGGGACCGGATGGATGTTCGCCGTGGCTGCCTTGCCGCCGAGGAGCTGCGCGGGGAACTCCGTGGTGCGCCCGTCCCCCAGCCGCTGCTTGAACCACAGCTGGCCGACCTTCTCGCCGTGCCAGTCCGTGAACAGGCTCACCGAGTATGCCCGGCCGGTGACGGCGTCGTAGTCGGCAAGCACCTGGTCCCAGGCCACGTCAAGGTATACGTGTTGGGCAACCTCGAACGCCGGCTCGATCCCCACGGTCACTTCCGTGACAATGCCCAGCGCCCCGAGACCCACCACGTACCCGGCAAAGTCCGCCGTTTCCAGGCGGCCCACCGTGCGGACGTCCCCTGCGGCGTCGATGAAGCGAAGGCCGGCGACGGCGGACGCCAGGTTTCCGTTGCCGTCACCGGAGCCGTGGGTTCCCGTGGCGATGGCGCCGGCGACTGAAATGTGGGGCAGCGAGGCGAGGTTGTGGAGTGCAAAGCCGTGCCTGGCCAGTTCACTGGCCAGGATGCCGTACCGTGTCCCGCCGCTGACGGTTGCGGTCATCGCTGCAGCGTCGATGGTGATGTTGGGTGCCAGAGCGTCCAGGCACACCAGCTCCTCCGCATCGGCAAGGGCATTGAAGGAGTGGCGGGTTCCCAATGCACGCACGGACCCGGCCCCGGCCACCAGCGTCCGTAATTCGTCCTCACAACGCGGATGGTGCACCGCGGCGGCCCCGTACCGGTAGTTTCCCGCCCAATTCATTTCGGTGCTCTTCTGTCCCACGGGCATGTCAGTTTCCTTTGAAGTCCCATCATTTGCTGTTGAAGACAACATAACAGCCGCTAGGTATAAAAACCAGGGATCATTGGTCGCACATCTCCACATTTCGCAAACAAAAAATGGTTGACAAGGTCAAAGAATGACATAAGTATGGTTACACAACTTATTATTTCGTGAACCCCACCACACCTGGAGGCAACCATGGCCCTTGAACCGACACGCGACGACAAATTTTCCTTCGGCCTGTGGACCGTGGGCTGGGAGGCCCAGGACCAGTTCGGTTCTGCAACACGGCCCCGGCTGGACACCGTGGAGGCTGTCAACCGGCTCAACGACCTGGGGGCCTACGGCCTGACATTCCACGACAACGACCTGTTCCCGTTTGACGCCACCGCCGCCGAACGCCGGCACGAGATCGACCGCCTCAAGAATGCACTGGATTCCACCGGCATGATCGTGCCGATGGTGACCACCAACCTCTTCAGCCACCCGGTTTTCAAGGACGGCGGCTTCACCTCGAATGACCGCGGCGTGCGCCGCTTTGCCCTGCGCAAGGTGATGGACAACCTGGACCTTGCCGCCGAACTCGGTGCGGGCACCTTCGTCATGTGGGGCGGGCGCGAAGGCAGCGAATACGATGCAGCCAAGGACATCCGCGGCGCCCTGGAACGCTACCGCGAGGCCGTGAACCTGCTCGGCGACTACGTCACCGACAAGGGCTACAACATCCGCTTCGCCATCGAGCCCAAGCCGAACGAACCCCGCGGCGACATCCTCCTGCCCACGCTCGGCCATGCCCTGGCCTTCATTGAGACGCTCGAGCGCCCTGAACTTGTGGGCATCAACCCCGAGACCGGCCACGAGCAGATGGCCGGACTGAACTTCACCCACGGAATTGCCCAGGCCCTATACCAGGGCAAGCTGTTCCACATTGACCTGAACGGCCAGCGCAGCATCAAGTTCGACCAGGACCTGGTGTTCGGCCACGGCGACCTGCAAAACGCCTTTTCCCTCGTGGACCTGTTGGAAAACGGGGGCCCCGGCGGCGGACCTTCCTACACCGGCCCGCGCCACTTCGACTACAAGCCGTCCCGCACCGAAGACATCAACGGCGTCTGGGACTCGGCTGCCGCCAACATGCGCACCTACCTGCTGCTCAAGGAGCGCGCCGCCGCCTTCCGCGCCGACCCCGAGGTCCAGGCCGCCCTGGCCGCATCCCGCGTGGCTGAAATCAATGAACCCACCCTGGAACCGGGCGAAACGTGGGAGGCCCTGCGTGGGGACAGGTCCGCTTGTGAGGACTTTGATGCCGATGCCTACTTTGGCGGCAAGGGCTTCGGCTTCGTCAAGCTCCAGCAGCTGTTCATCGAGCACCTGCTCGGGGCACGGTAGCCATGGCGCTCGTTGCCGGGGTCGACTCCTCGACCCAAAGCTGCAAGGTCCTCATCGTCGACTCCGGCACCGGACGCACCATCCGTACAGGCCGCGCGCCCCATCCGCACGGAACGGAAGTCCATCCGTCCTTCTGGTGGGATGCCTTGCTTTCCGCCATCTCCGACGCCGGCGGGCTGGCTGATGTTTCCGCCATCTCCATCGCGGGGCAGCAGCACGGGATGGTCCTGCTGGATGCCGACGGCGTTGTCATCCGCGACGCACTGCTGTGGAACGACACCCGCTCCGCCGGGTCGGCCGACGCACTCGTGGCCGAACTGGGCGCGGCCGGGCTGGCCGACCGCAGCGGCTCCGTGCCCTTGGCGTCGTTCACCATCACCAAGCTCCGGTGGGTCCGGGACAATGAACCCGCCAACGCCGCGCGGGTGGCCGCCGTGGCCCTCCCCCACGACTGGTTGTCATGGCGGCTGCGTGGATATGGACCTACCGGGGAAAGCCCGCTCGGCCCTGATTTGGAACAGCTGGCCACTGACCGCTCTGATGCCAGCGGCACCGGCTACTGGTCGCCGCGCGGGGAAGCATACGACCTGGACTTGTTTGCAGCCGCCTTCGGCCGGCAGGCCCGCGAAGCCGGCTCGCCCGGTCTTGGCGCCGGGGCCGGCGGCCCGGCCGGCAGGCACGTGATCCTGCCCAGGGTGGCAGCGCCGTCGGACATCATTGGCACTGTCCACGCAGGCCAGGCGGGTGGCCGGAAAGTGGTCGTTGGCGCCGGTGCCGGCGACAATGCAGCCGGTGCACTGGGACTCGGCGCCACGGACGGGGACATGGTCATTTCCCTGGGCACCAGCGGGACCGTGTTTGCCTCAACTCCGGCAGCCGCCAACGATCCTTCGGGGACGGTGGCCGGCTTCGCCGACGCCGGCGGCCGGTTCCTGCCCATCGCCGTGACCCTGAATGCAGCCCGTGTCCTCAGCTCCGTGGCCGGCCTGCTGGGCACCACCCTGGACGGGTTGGCGGAGCTTGCCCTGGCCGCTCAGCCCGGCAGCGGCGGCGTCGTGCTGGTGCCGTATTTTGAGGGCGAGCGCACGCCGAACCTGCCCCTTGCCACGGCGAGCTTCCACGGACTGTCCATTGCCTCGACCACGCGGGAAAACATTGCCCGTGCCGCCATCGAGGGGATGCTGTGCGGGCTGGCGGACGGGCTCGACGCCGTTGCCGGGACCGGCGCGGCGGTGCAACGGCTGCTGCTCATTGGTGGTGCGGCACAAAGCGCGGCGGTGCAAGCGGTGGCGGGGCAGGTTTTCAGCACCCCCGTCACGGTGCCGGAACCCGGCGAATACGTGGCGCGCGGGGCGGCCGTCCAGGCGGCCTGGGCGTTGTCCGGAACGCGTCCCGGGTGGGATCTTGGAACGTTTGCGGCGCCCGTTACGGACCACAGGCCGGAGATTCGCGAGCAGTACGGCCGCGTTGCGGTTCGGTGCCGTTGACGCTGCAGCCTGCCGGGCACTCACGGCCGAAGCGGCCCTTCGGGAGGGGCCCTACGCCCCGTCCTGCTTGAGCATCTGCTCCACCGCTTCACACGCGCCGAGTCCGTGGGCCGGGGTTTCGGGCGCCTGGCAGGCCACGCGCCGCAGCAGGGTGCGGAACAGCTTGCGCTCGTCATCCTCCAGCGCCGCCAGGACCACGTCCTCCACCTGTCCCATGCTGCGCTGCAGTTCGGCAAGCACTTCCGCGCCCCGGGCGGTGGCCACCACGAGGCGGGCGCGGCGGTCGGCGGGGTTGAGCCGGCGCTCCACCAGCCCGGCCTTCACGAAGTCGTCAATCAGGTAGGTCATGACGGTGCGGTCGATCCCCAGGTGTTGGGCCAACGCCAGCTGGTTGGGCAGTTCGCCGCCCACCACGGCTACCAGGACCTGGTAGCCGCGGGCACCGTGCGGGAATCCGCCCATGACGGCGGCGGAGGAATTTTGGTAGTTGCGCACCAGCACGCCCAGCGTCCAGCCAAAGTCCTCCCGGGCACCTGGCGTCACTTCATGAAGGGCGGAACTGTTACTCATACCACCCATCATAAGGCACTACTGCGCTTTACAAAAGATCATATGAGAGTAAGATCGTCTGTATTACAACGTATATGGACGGAGCACAATGACCACCCAGCCACAGACCATCGGCATCCTCGGCGCCGGAAAGGTGGGCACCGGCGTCGCACGCCAGGCCCTGCTGGCCGGCTACCAGGTGTTGATCGCAGGCTCCGGCGACCCCAAGGAAATAGAACTGATCATCTCGGTAATGGCCCCCGGCGCCGTCGCAGTCTCCGCCGCCCAACTCATGGAACAGGCCGATCTCGTGGTGCTCGCCGTGCCGCTGCACAAGTTCCGCACCCTGGACCCGGCAGGGCTGGCGGGCAAGCATGTCATCGACACCATGAACTACTGGCGCGACACGAACGGTGATATGCCGGAGCTGGCGGATGCGCCGTCGAGCTCGGAAATGGTGCTCTCCCACCTCCCCGCAGCCCGCCTGGCCAAGGCCCTGAACCACATCGGCTACCACGAGCTGGAGCTGGATGCCCGCCCGGCCGGTGCACCCGACCGGCGCGCGCTGGCCGTCGCCACGGATGACGACGGCACCCGGGCCCTGGTGCTCGACTTCATCGAGCGGCTGGGCTTTGACGCCGTGGACGCCGGCCCGCTGGCCAACGGCACCGCATTGGAAACCGACACCCCGATCTTCACCGGCTCCTATGACCGGGCCGACCTGGAAGCCCAGTTGGCCGCGCACCTGGCGGGCGCCCCGGAGTTCGCCCCGGTGGGCTGAGGACCCTAGACCTTCGCCACCACGGCACTGACGGGCGTTTGGTTCGCGAACAGGTCCAGGACCGGGCAGCGGTCCGCGACCACGCGGGCCAGCTCCTCGTAGCGTTCCTGCGTTTCAGGGCCGGAGATGTTCACCTTGAGGCGGATGGCGGTGAATCCGGGACGCACGGATTCGTCAATGCCGAACAGTCCGCGGACGTCCAGGTCACCCTCGGCGTCGATCGTGAGTTCGTCAATCGCCAGGCCCAGCTGGTGGGCGTACAGCCTGTACACCACCACCTGGCAGGAAATGAGCGCGCCCAGCGCGTACTCCACGGGGCTGGCGGCTGCATCGTCCCCGGCCAGGCCGGCCGGTTCGTCGACGGTGAACTGGTGATTTCCGGCGCTGATCCGGGTGGCCACCGAACCCACTGCCACGCCCGCCGCCTTGTAGGTCAGCTTGGCATTACCGGCATCCTTCGCGATCCGCCCGGTCCAAAATTCACCGGCTTCGGAAAGCCTGCCGGCGCGGATCGAGTCAAGGTCGGTTGCGATGGTGGTTTCCGGCATGGAGTTCCCTTCGGAATGGCGGCGCGGCGCGCGTCGTGGACAGTGGCGCCCGGCCGTTCCCGCATGGCCGGGCCTTGTTGGGCTCAAGTCTGGCTGCCGCCTCCCGGCCGCCCCAAGGCTTTTGTCATCTCCCGCAACAATGACCGGGCGGGCCGGCGGCAGCGCCCGGTCCCGCACGCCGTTGCGGGCGCCCGTTCCTTATGCGCCGAATTCGCCTGCCGGTTTTGCGCATATGGCCATTCGGCTTCGCTTATGCGCCGAACCCGGACCGGGTTTGGCGCAGCTTGTCCACTGGCGCCAAACCCGCGGCCGGTTGTGCGCATAACAAAAGCGGCCCCAGCTTATGCGCCAAACCCGCCGCGGGTCTGGCGCATAATTGTTGCCGATGCCGGCGCAGGGCCGGGCCGTGCGCACGGTTGCCGGCGCTGCGGCCGCCCAAGAAAAGCAGCGCCGAGGTGGCCGTACGAACCGCCCGCGCCCGTCCCTTATGCGCCGAATTCGCCTGCCGGTTTTGCGCATATGGCCATCCGGCTTCCCTTATGCGCCGAACCCGGACCGGGTTTGGCGCAGCTTGTCCACTGGCGCCAAACCCGCGGCCGGTTGTGCGCATAACAAAAGCGGCCCCGGCTTATTCGCCAAACCCGCCGCGGGTCTTGCGCATAATTGTTGCCGACGCTGGCACATGGCCGGCCCCGGCCGTACGCGGAAATCATCGCACCCCATTCAAAATAGGATTGACCCATGACAGCAACACTCGTGGCCAAGGACCTTTCCGGCGGCCACGCCCACCGCACCCTGTTCAGCAACCTCAGTTTCACCGTCGCCCCGGGGGACGTCGTCGGCGTCGTCGGAGCCAACGGGGCCGGCAAGTCAACGCTCCTGCGGCTGCTGGCCGGCGCGGACAAGCCCCAGGCCGGCACCGTCAGCACGGCACCGCAGGACGCATTCATTGGCTGGCTTCCGCAGGAACACGAGCGCATTGCGGGGGAAACCGTTGCCGGCTACATCGGCCGCCGCACGGGCGCCACCGCAGCCACCGTGGAGATGGAAGGATCGGCCGAGGCTCTGGGCTCGGGCAGCGCCGCCGACGACCGCTACGCCACAGCCCTGGACCACTGGCTGGCCTGCGGCGCCGCCGACCTCGATGAACGCATCCCCGCCACGCTTGCCGAGCTGGGTCTGGACGTGGGACCGGATGCCCTGATGACGGGCCTGTCCGGCGGGCAGGCGGCCCGCGTGGCCCTGGCCGCGCTCCTGCTGAGCCGCTTCGACGTCGTGCTTCTGGACGAACCCACCAACGACCTCGACCTCGCCGGCCTCGCGCGCCTGGAGGAGTTCGTGAAAGGGCTCCGGGGCGGCGTGGTGCTGGTGTCCCACGACCGCGAGTTCCTTTCCCGCTGCGTCACCACGGTGGTGGAGCTGGACCTGGCCCAAAACAAGGTGGCCGTGTACGACGGCGGCTACGACGCGTTCCTTGAGGAGCGCGCCATCGCCCGGCGCCATGCCCGCGAGGCATACGACGAGTTTGCGGACAAGAAGGCGGACCTGGTGTCGCGCGCGCGGACGCAGCGGGAGTGGAGCTCCCAGGGCGTGCGCAACGCCATGAAGAAAAGCCCCGACAATGACAAGATCCGCCGCCGGGCCAGCATGGAATCGTCCGAGAAGCAGGCGCAGAAGGTGCGGCAGATGGAGTCGCGCATTGCCCGGCTGGACGAGGTGGAGGAACCGCGCAAGGAGTGGGCCCTGCAGTTCAGCATCGGAGCGGCGCCGCGATCCAGCTCGGTGGTGGCCACCCTGAACGCCGCGACCGTCCGCCAGGGCCCGTTCACACTGGGCCCGGTGTCGGCGCAGGTCACCGCCGGGGAACGCATCGGCATCACCGGCCCCAACGGCGCCGGGAAGTCCACACTGCTGCGGCTCCTGCTCGGCCGCACCGCCCCGGACGACGGCGGCGCCTCCCTGGGTGCCAGCGTCGCCATCGGTGAAATCGACCAGGCCCGCAGCCAGTTCCCCGAGTCCGAGCCGCTGGGGCCGGCGTTTGAAGCGCTGGTGCCTGAGCTGAACCAGGGCGAGGTGCGCACCCTGCTGGCCAAGTTCGGCCTGAAGGCGGACCAGGTGACCAGCAATGTGGGCGCCCTCTCCCCCGGCGAGCGGACCCGCGCGTCGCTGGCCCTGCTGCAGGCGCGCGGGGTGAACGTGCTGGTGCTGGACGAGCCGACAAACCACCTTGACCTGCCCGCGATCGAGCAGCTGGAGGAAGCCCTGGACAGCTATGACGGCACGCTCCTGCTCGTCTCGCACGACCGCCGGCTGCTGGAAAACGTCCGGCTGGATGCCCGCTGGGACGTCAACAACGGGACCGTCACCCAGCTCTGACCGTGGGCCATTGACATGCGGCGGATTCGGGCGCATTCTAAAAACATAAGTTCTGTTTTTAGATGGAGGAGTCATGGCAACGCATTCAATCCCCGCCCCCTCAACCGGATGGACCTCCCACGCATTGCAGCGTGCCAAGGCCGAGCCGGCCTACGGGGCCTTCCTGATGCTGTGGATCGGCTTCATTGCCATCCCGCTGATCATGGGCCTGGACAAGTTCTTCAACGTCCTGACCAACTGGGAAAGCTACCTGGCCCCGTGGATCGAGAACCTGTCCCCGTTCACCGCCCACGGCACCATGATGGTCATTGGGGTCATCGAGATCATCGCGGCCATCGCCGTCTTCCTGCGGCCCCGGTACGCGGCCTTTGTGGTCAGCATCTGGCTTGCCGGCATCATCGTCAACCTGCTCACCTACTCCGGTTTCTACGACGTCGCGCTGCGCGACTTCGGCCTGCTGGTGGCGGCGCTTGCCCTGGCCGTCCTGGCCCGGACCTATACCAAGCCCGGCATTCGGCACGGCGGCATGAAGTAGGCGCCATGTTGTAAGCCGGCGGCTGCCCCCGCCGCGCCACCCGGCGCCGCGGGGGCTGCCGCTGCTTTCAGGGGCCGCTGCTTTCAGGGGCCGCCGCTTCCAGGGAGGCGCCGGTTCCAGGGGCGCGCCGCCCTATTGCCTGACAGGCCACGGCGCGCAATGATGGGAAGTGGGCAGCAGGTGCCTGCCTACAATTTTCGGCCGGAGGCGTTCCCATGCTCCCCTTGAATGTCATTGATCTGGACACGCTTGTCACTGCCCTGGAAAACCAGTTCATGGACTACGACACATTTTTTTGGCTTGACCCCGCCACGGGCCGGATCGCACTGTGGGGCGAGGAGACCGCCGATGAGGCCGAGGCCGAGGGCTGGGACGTGGATGACCGCGGCGGCATCCGGATCGACACCGTCGATTCCTCCGAAGGCTTCCGGGACATGGAGGACTTCATTGCCCGCGTGAAGGAGCCGCAGTGCCGCGCCCGCCTGCAGCGGGCCATCGCCCACAGCAGCCCGTTCCGGCACTTCAAGGACGCCCTCTACAGCTTCCCGAAGCAGCAGACCGCCTGGTATGAATTCCATGACTGGATCATGAAGCAGCGTGCCATCCGGTGGCTGGCCTCCGTGGGCGTGGTGGACACCGGGGAGGCGGACGCCGCCATCGCCCGCCTTCGCGAAGCGACCTGAACCGGCGCCTCTACAGCAAAACGCGTAAGGGCACACCGGCCGGTGTGCCCTTACGCGTTTTGCCTGCCCCGTCCAGGGCTTGAAGCAGCCTAGGCTTCGACGATGATGACCGTGCAGACCGGCTTGCGTCGCAGCGAGCGGTCCGACCAGCGCAGCAGCGCCTCGGAGATCGCCTTTTCGGCGGCCGGGCCCGTCTTGTCCCCGCGCAGCCCGGCAATGGTCTTCTCGACAATTCCGGTGGCCTTGGCCAGTTCCTTTTCGGTGGGGTTGAAGCCCACCGGGAAGTACTCCGGGTCCTCTTCGATGCTGCCCGTGTCCGGGTTGACGATCAGCAGGACGGTAATGGCGCCGTCCTCGGCCAGCCGGAGGCGGTCCTGCAGGGACTCCTCCGTGGCGGCACCGGGGATCATGTTCTCCACGTAGACGTAGGCGGCCGGCACGCTGCCGCTGACCCGTGCCACGCCGTCCTTGAGGTCGATCGTGGTGCCGTCCTCCACAATCAGGGCGCGATTGGGGTCAACGCCGGTGCGCACGGCCAGCTCGGCGTTGGCCTTCAGGTGGCGGTATTCGCCGTGCACCGGCATGACGTTGCGCGGGCGCACCAGGTTGTAGCAGTACACGAGTTCGCCGGCGCTGGCGTGGCCGGAGACGTGCACCTTGGCGTTGCCCTTGTGGATGACGTTGGCGCCCTGCTTGGTCAGGTCGTTGATCAGGCGGTAGATCGAGGACTCGTTGCCGGGCACCAGCGAGCTGGCCAGCAGGACGGTGTCGCCCTCGGTCAGGTTGATCTGGTGGTCGCCGTTGGCCATGCGGGCCAGCGCGGCCATGGGCTCGCCCTGCGAACCGGTGCAGATGAGCACGGCCTTGGTGGGCGGCATCTTCTCAAGTTCCTTGGCGTCGACGAGCATGCCGCGCGGGATCTTCAGGTAGCCGAGTTCGCGCGCCGTGGTCATGTTGCGGACCATGGAGCGGCCCACGAAGGCGATCTTGCGGTTGTACTTGTGCGCGGAGTCGATGATCTGCTGGATGCGGTGGACGTGGCTGGCGAAGCTGGAGACCACCACGCGGCGCGGGGCCGTGCGCATGACGTTGTCGATGGCCGGGGCCAGGTCCGCCTCGGCGGCCAGGAAGCCCGGGACCTCGGCGTTGGTGGAGTCGGGCATGAACAGGTCCACGCCCTCCTCGCCCAGGCGGGCGAAGCCGGCCAGGTCGGTGATGCGCTTGTCCAGCGGGAACTGGTCCATCTTGAAGTCGCCGGTTTCCAGCACCAGGCCGGCGGGCGTGCGGATCGCGACGGCCAGGCCGTCCGGGATGGAGTGGTTCACGGCCAGGAATTCAATGTCGAAGGGACCGTAGGTGCGGCGGTCGCCTTCCTTGACCTGGACCAGCTTGGCCTTGATCCGGTGCTCTTCCAGCTTGGTCTTCAGGAACGCCAGCGTCAGCTTGGCGGAGATGACGGGGATGTCCCCGCGCTGCTTGAGCAGGTACGGCACGCCGCCAATGTGGTCTTCGTGGCCGTGCGTGAGCACCAGGCCCACCACGTCCTGCCAGCGGCCCTTGAGGTAGGAGAAATCGGGCAGGATGACGTCCACGCCCGGGTGGTTTTCTTCGGGAAAGAGCACGCCGCAGTCAACGATCAGCAGCTTGCCCCCGTATTCGAAGACGGTCATGTTGCGGCCGATCTCCCCCAGTCCGCCAAGGGCGACGATGCGCATGGCACCGTTGGCGAGGGCGGGCGGGGTCTGGCGGGCGGTTCTTCTCATGGGTTCCGTTCTCTGTCATGCGGGTCAACGGCAGACCGCACCGGTCGGTGCCGATGTGCTGCCTCTAAAGGTGCGACGGCGTGCGGCCTGGGCCTGCGCGGAGTCGCGAAAAAGTCTGGGGGACCGTGGTCCAGCCTTGATTTTACCACCGCGGCCGCAGATGGACGGGCCCGCGAGTCGGGCGCCGCCGCTAGGACCCGCTGCGGTAGCGGTTTTCGGGGCGGCCGGCGCCGTAGCGCGGTGTCAGGGTGGCCCGGCCGACGTCGACCAGGTGTTCGAGGTAGCGGCGGACGCCGACGCGGGACATGCCCACCCGCCCGGCCAGTTCGGCGGCGGAGACGTCGGTGCCGGCGGCCTGCAGCGCCAGGTGGACCCGCTGCAGCGTGGCCTCCGAGAGGCCCTTGGGCGGCGGCGCGTACCGCCCGGGCGTGCCGGCGATGAGGGCGTCGACGCTGCGCTGGTCCAGCAATTTGCCCCGGGAGGTCCGCCGCACGGTGTCGAACTGCCGGGCCACCTCGTCCAGGCGCTCAAACAGGGCAGACGCCATGAACGGCTTGACCAGGTAGTGGCGCACGCCCCGGGCCCGCGCCTGCCGCACGCTTTCCACGTCCCGCGCCGCCGTGACGGCAATGATTTCAAGGCTGCCGCGGAACGGCCCCAGCCGGTCCAGCACCGCCAGGCCGGGGAAGTCCGGCAGGTAAAAGTCAAGAAGCACGACGTCGGGCTTCAGTTCCGCAATGAGGCCCACCGCCTGCGCGCCCGAGTGGGCCTCCCCGACCACCGTGAAGCCCGCGTGCGCGGTGACAAATGCCCGGTTGATGAGTGCCACGCCGGGGTCGTCCTCCACGATGACCACCCGCAACTGGGCGCTCACGGGGTTCCTCCCGCGGAGGCCCCGGCCAGCCCGGCCGGTGCAATGTCCCCGCAGCCGGCGGGCAGGGTGACGGTGAACCTGGCGCCGCACGCTTCCCCTTTCGGCCCCGGGGTGCCGGCGGCCGGCAGGCCCCCGCCAATTTCCACGGTGCCGCCGTGCCGCGTGGCAATGCGCTTCACCAGCGTCAGGCCGATGCCGCGGCCGGTGGACACCGGGCCCGGCCGTGCGGCCTTGGACGTGTAGCCCGGGGTGAAGACCCGTTCCCGCAACGCCTGCGGGATGCCCTCACCGGAGTCGGCCACCGAGATGACAAACGTTCCGGCGCCGTTGGCGGCGGTGCGTTCATTGACGGAGATGGAGATCCGCCCGCCAGCCCCCGTGGCTTCGGCGGCATTGTCGAGCAGGTTGCCGATGATCGTGATCAGGTCCGCGCGCAGGATTTCCGCCGACGGCCGCGACGCGAGCACCGGCAGGGTGGAGTCCGGCTCGATGGTGGTGGTGATGCCGCGTTCCTCCGCACGGGCCTGCTTCATCAGGAGCAGGGCCGCGACTTCCAGTTCCTGGATGCCCGTGCGCCCCGTCACCCCGGACAGTGTTCCGCCGCTGCGTTCGTGCGCGATGAAGGAGACGGCCTGTTCCACGCGTCCGAGTTCAAGCAGGCCGGAGATCACGTGCAGCTTGTTGGCAAAACCGTGGGCCTGGGCGCGCAGCCCGTCGGCCACGCCCTGCACGCCGTCGAGGTCGCGAAGGAGGGTGTGCAGTTCCGTGTTGTCCCGCAGGATGAGGATGGAGCCGATGGCGCGGCCGCTGATCCGGGCGATGTCGCGGCGCACCAGCAGCACCCGTTCCCCGGCGAGCACCAGGGACTGTTCCGCATCGCCGGAATCCAGGAGCCGCACCAGGTCCGCGTCGAGTGAGTCCAGGGCATGCGTTCCCACCAGCTCCCGGCCGTTGGGCAGGGACAGCAGGCGCACGGCGGCATCGTTGATGAGCGCGATGCGGCCGCGGTCGTCCACGGCGACAACGCCTTCGCGCACGCCGTGCAGGATGGCCTCCCTTTCTTCGAGCAGGCCGGCAATCTGTTCAGGTTCCAGGCCAAAGATGCGCTTCCGGATCACCAGCGTCACCCACGCGGCCCCAATGACGCCGAGCACCGCGGCAATCCCGATGGTGAGGAACAGCCAGCCGGAATTTGCCAGGTACTGGGCACGCAGGTCCGATTCCAGCACGCCCACCGAAACCGCGCCGATGACGGCGTGTCGGGCGTCGAAGATGGGCACCTTGACACGCCAGGACCGCCCCAGCGTGCCGGTCTGCGTGCCCACATACACATCGCCCGAAAGCACCCCGCCGGGGTCGGTGGAGACGTGTCCGCCAATTTTCCCGGGGTCGGGGTGCGAGTAGCGGATGCCGTCCTTGTTCATCACCACGGCGTAGGCAATCCCGGAGGATTTGCTGACCAGTTCGGCAACGGGCTGGATGGTTGCGCTGGGATCGGCGTCGTCGAACGCATCAATGACCACCGGCATGGTCGACACCGACTGGGCGACGCCGATCATCCGGTCGCGGTAGTTGTCCCTGAGCTGGTGTTCCTGCAAAAAACTGGCGACGGCGCCGGTCCCGACCACGGTGACGAGCACAATCACGACCTGCAGCATCAGGAGCTGGGCCCGCAGGGTCATCCGTCGTCGCATGCCCTTATTTTGCCAGAGGCGCCCGGGCGCGCGTTCAGGCGCGCGCCGGTTCATCGTCCCCGTCCTCCTCCGCGCTTTGGGCATGCCCGACGGCGGCCCCGGACCAGGCTCCCCCGGCCAGCATGATGCCGGTCGCCACAAAGACGTCGGCTGCCCCGGTGGCGGCCGAGAGCGCGCCCAGCAGGGAGGGCAGGACCGTCTGGCCCAGCCGGTTGCTGGCCAGGCGCAGCGACATCGCCAGCCCGCGCGTGCCCGGCGTTGCCAGTTCGGCAATCCAGGACATGGTGATGGGCTGGCAGGTGCCGATGGCGAACCCGTACACGGCCGCGAGCGCCAGCAGCACGGCGATGTGCAGCGGCAGCGCAAACAGGAGCAGCGCAGCAGCGGAGACCCCGATGGTCCACACCATGAGCCGGCGCCGACCCAGCAGCCGGACCATGGGACCCAGGAACAGCCGGGAGAACATGGAGAACATGGACCTGGCCACCAGCATGGCGCTGACCACGACGGCGGCGATCCCGCGCTGGTGCCCCAGGGCCGGCAGGTAGGCCAGGAACAGGTCCACCGAGGCCAGCACCAGGCTGCCCGCCACGAGGGCCCGGACCAGGCCCGGCGTGCGGAGCAGGCCTGCGGCGGCGGGAAGCATGCGCACCCGCTCCCCCGCGGCGGCAGCGTGCCGCACCGAACCGGGGACGAGGAAGGAGATGCCCAGCAGAACGGCGCCCAATGCCCCGCACACCACGAAGATGACGGCCACAGGTGGTGTCTCGGGCGTGCCGCCCGGCAGCGCCAGCAGGAGCGGGCCGATGGTTTGGCCCAGCGCCGAGGCAAAGGTGAAGTGCCCGAACTTGGAGTCGTACTGCCCCCGGCTGGTGGTGTTGGCGACAATGGCCTGTTCGCCGATCACCGAGAGCAGGTGGCCGATGCCCAGGAACATGGTGGCCAGCAGCAGCACGCCCACCGAGCCGCCGCCGAAGATCGCCAGGAGTGCCGCCATGACCAGGGCGGCCGCACCGGCGAGCAGGGAGGCGCGTTCGCCGGTGCGGTCGATGACGTGGCCTGCCGGCAGGGCAAGGATCAGCGCCGGCACGGCAAACGCGGCAACCACCACGCCCAAAAGGGCCTGGGAGCCGCCCACGTCCAACACTGCGTAGGACACGGTCGGACGCATGGCGAAGGTGATGGCCTGGAGGACCACGGCGTGCGCCAGCAAATACATGGCTGCGTGCGGGCGTCCCGTCGCCTTCCCCATCGTCATTCCCCTCACGCCCGGCAGCTCACGAGGCGACCGTCATCAGTTCCTGCGCCTCGGCCGAGGGAACGCTGGCGCCGGCGTAGAGGAGCGCGTCGGCGGCGTCGAACACGAGCCGCACCTCGCCGTCGAGGTTGCCGGCGGGCGAGATCACCTGGACCACGTTGGTGCCCAGCTTCAGGCCGTACTCGTAGCGGGAGCCCACATAGGAACGGGTGAGCACCGTGGTGTCGAGCACGTTCGAGCCGCCGGCGGTGTCCGTGGCCGTCGTGACGGCCAGGCGTTCGGGCCGGATGGCCACCGTCACGGGTTCGCCCGGGTTCAGGGCCAGGGTGCTGGCCACCTTGACAACATGTCCGGTGTTTTCCAGGCGGACGTGGGCGATCCCGCCGCGCGTTTCCTCCAGTGTTCCGGTGAAGAAGTTGCAGCTGCCCACGAAGGCGGCGACGGCGGCGGTGGCCGGTTTTTCGTAAATCTCCGCCGGCGTGCCGATCTGGGTCATGTTGCCCTCAAACATGACCGCGATCCGGTCGCTGAGGGACAGCGCCTCGTCCTGGTCGTGCGTGACGTAGACGGTGGTGATGCCCAGCTCCACCTGCAGGCGCTTGAGCCACGCCCGGGACTGTTCGCGCAGCTTGGCGTCCAGGTTGGACAGCGGCTCGTCCAGCAGCAGGACCGACGGCGAGTAGACGAGTGCGCGGGCCAGCGCCACGCGCTGCTGCTGGCCGCCGGAGAGCTGGTGGGGGTAGCGGTCCTTGAGGTGGGCCAGGCCCACCGTGTCCAGCGCCTCGTGGATGCGGGCCGCCTTTTCCTCCCTGGAGGCCTTGCGGATGGCCAGCGGCATCACCAGGTTGGCCTCCACCGTCATGTGCGGCCAGAGGGCGTAGGACTGGAAGACCATTCCGAGGTTGCGTTCCTCGGTGGGCACGTGGAGCCTGGCGGCCGAGTCGACAAACGGCACGCCGCCGACGGTGATGGCGCCGGAGGTGGGCGACTCGAGCCCGGCAACGCAGTTGAGGGTGGTGGACTTCCCGCAGCCGCTGGGGCCCAGGAGCGTGAAGAACTCACCCTCCCTGATGGTGAAATTGATGTCGTTCAGGACGGTGACGTCGCCAAACCTTTTGTGCAGACCTGAGACGTGTACTTCAGGCATCGGTGTGTCCCTTCATGAACAGGTTCGCCACGGCGACGAACACGGCGGTGATGGCAATTTGGATGGTGGCCAGAGCGGCAACGGAGCCGGTGTTGCCCTGGACCCAGAGGTCGAGCATGGTGGTGCCGATGACGCCGGTGTTGGCGGAGGACAGGAACAGCGCGGCGGAGTATTCCTTCATCATGGTCACGAACACCAGGATCAGCGCCCCCACGAAGGCGGGCCGCAGCAGGGTGCGCAGGATGCGGAAGAACGCGCCGAACCAGTCCGCGCCCGAGGTGCGGGCCGCGTCGTCGAGCTCGCGGCCGATCTGCATGATGGCCGGGGCGATGGACCCGAAGGCCGTGGGCAGCGCACGCAGGCCGAAGGCGATGATGACGGCCATCAGCGTCCCCTGGATCCAGCCCCCGCCGGGCGTGAGGGCAAAGGCCCAGAAGAAGCCGATGCCGACGATGATGCCCGGCATGGCCTGGGGGGCGAGCGCCAGGTATTCAACACTGCGGGCAAACCTGAACGGCGAGCGCCGGGCAACCAGGACCCCCAGCAGTGCCAGGACGCTGACCAGCACCGCGCCCACGGCCGCCACGGTGACGCTGTTGGTGATGGACTGGACGTAGACCGGGAAGGTGAAGACGCGCCGGTAGTTCGACAGCGTCAACGTGTCCAGGGGGTTTTGCAGCGGGGTGAAGATCATGGTGAAGGACCGGAAGACCAGGCCCAGGATGGGCAGCAGGGCGCCAAAGATGATGTAGATGACGATGGCAACGGCGGCAATCCAGCGGACCCAGCCCAGGTCAAGGAGGCGCGGGCGGGTGGCCTTGCCGCGGACGGAAATGAACCGCTGGGCGTTCTTGAGCACCTTCGCCTGGATGGCCACGGTGCCGATGGTCACGGCCAGGATCAGCGTCGAGGCCGCCCCCAGGATGCCATAGTCCGGCTGGATGGACTGCAGCCCGTTGGTGTACAGGAAGGTCGAGAACACCTCGATGCGCACCGGCGTGCCGTAAAGCAGGGGCACGCTGAGCGTTTCCAGCGACATGCTGAAGATGAGGATGGAGCTGTAGACGATGGGCGGGCGCAGCATGGGCACCACCACCTGGAAAAGGATGCGGACCGGGCCGGCCCCGCAGACGCGGGCGGCGCTCTCCAGCGAGGCATCGGACTGCCGCAGCGCGTTGGCGCAGAAAACGTAGGCGATGGGGGCCAGCCCCACGGCCTCGGTGACGGCCATGCCGCCCAGCGAATACAGGTTCCACGGCACAAATCCGAGGAGCTCGCGCAGCTGGACGCTGATGAAGCCGGCCGGGCCGTACAGGGTGATCCAGCCGAACCCGAGGATGAGCGAGGAGATGAAGAAGGGCCACTGCATCGACAGGCCCAGGATCCGCCCGAACGGCAGGCGGGTGCGGACCACCAGCACCGCCATCGGAATGGCGATCACCAGCGTCAGCACCGTGGTTCCGATGGCGAAGATGGCGGTGTTGACGACCACTTGGCCGAAGCCGGCGTCCGTGAACAGCTTGACGTAGTTGCCGGCTGTCAGGATCCCGCCGGCCTCGTACAGCGGGCGGTCGCGGAAGGACTGGCAGAAAATCGGGACGATCGGGGCGACCACAAAGATGGCCAAGAGGATGAAGATGCCGTACTGCACGATCTGCCCCCGGCCGACGCCGAAGACCCGGGGGTACTTCGGCGCCGGCAGGGCGGACCGGCCGGCCGGCGCGTGGACTGCACGTTCCGTGCGGGTGGTGGTCATTGCTAAGCCTGCCTGCTGACTGTCGATAAGGGAACGGATGCTATGCGCCGAGCCGGGCATTCCACTTGGACACAAAGGCCGTGACGTCGGCATCCGGGACCACCTTGTAGGGCACGCGGATGATCCCGTCCTTGCCGGCCAGCTTCTCCACCTCCTGGTAGGTGTGGAGGCCTTCGGTGAGCTTCACGTTTTCCCGGTAGGAGCTCAGTCCGCCCTCGGCGACGGCGTTCTGGCCGGTCTCGGAGAGCACGAAGTCAAGGAACAGCTTTGCCGTGGCCGGGTGCGGCGCCTTGGGGGTGATGCCGATGCCGCGGCCCAGGACCACGGTGCCGTCCTTGGGCAGGACAAACTTGATGAGGCCGCCGCTGGCCTTCTCGGCCGGGTAGCCCACGGCGGAGCTGATGAAGAACCCGGCCAGGTACTCCCCGGACAGGATCTTTTCCTTCTGCGTGCCGGAGGAGGTTTCCGGGCGGGCCAGCGGCAAGACCTTGTCAAGGCCGGGCCACGCAGCGGGGTTTCCCTCGGTGAAGGCGTGGGAGACGGTGAAGCCCCAGGCCCCCTTGACGTCGCGGGTGGTGATTTTGTTCTTGTATTTTCCGGAGTCCGCGCCGGCCATCGCGGCCAGGTCGGCGATGCCCGTCGGGGCTTCCTTCATGAGCGCGGAGTTGTAGGCGATGCCCACGGGGTCCAGGGACATGGCCCAGACGTTGGGCATGAGCTGGGCGAACTCCGGCAGCTGCTTCGTTTCCGGTGAATCGTAGGCCAGGAGGGTGCCCGGCTTGGATGCGTAGTCCGCCCAGGCCTGCACCGCGTTGGAGACCAGCATGTCCGCCGGGGCCTTGCCGGTGGCCGACTCGCTGAGCTGGCGCTGGAACACCTCGTCGCTGTCCAGGTTGGCCGCGGACACCTTGGTCCAGGGGTACCGGGCGCTGAAGTCGCGCAGGATCGGCGCCCAGTTTTCCTGGTCGGTGTTGGAGTAGATGGTGAGCGCGCCGCCCTCGGCCTTTGACGCGTCAATGAGCTTGGAGTAGTCGGCCGGGTAGTAGCTGGGCGTCCCGGAACCGGCCGCCGCCGGCTTGTCCCCTCCGCTGCCGCCGCAGCCCGCCAGCGTTGCCGCCAGGGTGGCCGCACCCAGGGCGCCCAGGCCCATGACGCCGCGCCGGCTCAGTGAAGCGGAAGAAAAAGATGATGTGCCAAACATGGTTCACTCCCTTGTGATGTGGAACACGGATTGTTCTCTTGTTCATGTTCCGGGGAGCTGCCGGGCACATCAATCTTTTGGTCGTATTGGTACAAAGCGGCCGGCGCCTGGCCTAGGCCCGGCGCCGCCCGCTGCGGCGCAGGAGCAGCAGCACCACGAAGAACCCGACCACCAGGGCCCCCAGAAGGGCCAGGGCGGGCGCCGTCGCGGGAGACGAGACGGCCCCGGCCGGCGTGACGGCGGAGACCCCCGAGTAGAGGTCCGCGGTTCCGTTGGCCACCTTGCCGTTGCCGCTGGCCAGCTGGGCCGCGCCGTCGGACAGCGCCTTGCTGCCGGCAAGCAGTCCGGAGCCGGGCTGGCCGGGCGTTCCGGCCACGCCCTGCTCAAGCTGCCCGGTGCCGTCGGAGAGCTTCGCAGAGCCGTCCTGCAGGTGTTTCGTGGCATAAAGCAGGCCGGGGTGTTCGGGGTCGCCGGGGACGCCGTTCATGCCCGTCACCAGCTTTGAGGTGCCGTCGGAGAGCTTTTGCGATCCGGTGGACAGTGCCGCGGTGCCGGCAGCCAGGGCCTTGGCGCCGTTCAGCAGGCCGGGATTGGCCGGATCGCCCGCGGCCCCGAAAATGCCTGCGGCCAGTTTTTGCGTTCCGTCGTGGAGTGCGGTGGAGCCGTCGGCGAGCTGCTGCGTGCCGGCGGCCAGCTTCGTGGCACCGGCGGCAAGCTGCCGGGTGCCGCCCACCAGGCTTGGCCTGGAAGGATCGTTCGGGTTGCCGTTCAGGCCGTCGGCAATCTGCTGGGTGCCGGCGGCCAGCTGCCCGGATCCGGCCGCCAGTTGCTGCGTGCCGAGGACCACGCCGGGGTTGGCGGGGTCCGTGCTGTTCAGCTTCTGGTCCAGCACGCCAAAGCCGGCGGCGAGGGCATGCCCTCCGGCGTTCAGCTGCCGGGTCCCGTCCGACAACTGCTGGCTGCCATCCGCGAGCTGCTGGAGCTGGGCCAGCATCAGGCCGACGGGAACCAGCGGGTTGGCCTTGGCGTAGGCCAGCAGCTGGTGGGTGCCGTCGTTGACCTTGCCGGCGCCGTCGGCCACCTTCGTGGTCCCTGCGGCCAGCTGGTTGGCCCCGTCCGCCAGGTTCTGCGGATCCGTCCCCGAGGACGACGGCGTGAGCGCCGCCGAAAGCTGTGCGGCCCCTGCCGCCAGGCCCTGTGCGCCGGCAGCAACCTGGTGCGCGCCGGCATTGGCTGCCGTTGCGCCGGCACCGAGCTTCGCCGCTCCGGCCGCCGCCGTGGCCAGGCCTGCATCCAATTGGTGGGCTCCGGCGTTGACCTGGCCGGCACCGTCGGCCAGCGCGGACGCGCCGTTGTCCAGGGCCGTGGCGCCGGGGGCCAGCTGCGACTCAATGCCGCCTGCGAGCTGGGCGGCGCCCGCATTCAGGGCTGCCCCGCCATTCGCCACCTGGTTGGCGCCGTCCGACACGGCGAAGACGCCCGGGGCAAGTTTGCCGTGCACGTCCGTGGAGGTCTTGGCCGCGCCCTGGGCCAGCGCCTGCGCACCCGCGTTGGCGGCCTTCATGCCGGGCGCCAGCTTGTCCTTGACGCCGTCGTGAAGCTCGGTTGCCCCCGCGGACAGCTTGGCGGCCCCGGCGGAGGTGAGCTTGGTGCCGTCCTGCAGCTGCGAGGCCCCGTTGGCGATCTTCGTGGTGACCAGCGCAAAGAAGACGATGAGCGCCAGCACCACGAGGATCAGGACAACGTGGGCGAAGTAGTGGTGCTTGACGGATTTTGGCACCAGGGCGCCGGGAGTGCTTGAAGACATGGGCGGTTCCTCACGGATGGACGGTTGTGTGATGTGCATAACACTTAAAGCTACTGACGAGTAACTTACCGTACCGGCAACCGCCCGCGTCAACCTGTCTGTGAAAATCAGCCAAAAAAGAAGCCGTTGGCGGCCGCCCCCAACGCGTCAGCCAACGGCACTTTGGCGGCTGTGTCAGCTGCCCGCGGCACCCATGGGGAAGATCTGGACCACCGACGGGCGCGGGGCGCGCACCTGGCCCGGGGCCGGCGTCGCACCGGCCGGGACGTAGTCGGGGAAGAGGGAGGCCTGCGCCGTGTACGTCCCCTCCTCGCCCGGGTGCTGGACGGCCACGAAGGCCATGGATTCGTCGTCGTGGATGACGGGCCCGCAGGTTTCGGCGTTGCGCGGCATGGAGGCAAATTGCTGCACGTTGCCGCGGTTCCGGCCCTCCAGGCCCACCTTGAACAGGCCGTCGTTGTAGCCGATGGCCGACGGCGCCCCGTCGGTGGAGATCCACAGGTTCCCCTGGGTGTCGAAGGCCAGGTTGTCCGGGCAGGAGATGGGGCTGACCCGGGCGGCCGGGAAGCCGCTGAAATAGGTCCCGGTGTTGGTGGCCGGGTCGCCGCAGAGCATCAGCAGCGTCCAGTTGAACGTGGTGGCGGTGGTGTCGCCGCGGTTCTCGGTGATTTCGACGATGTGGCCGTCACGGTTTCCGGTGCGCGGGTTGGCCTCGTCCGCCGCGGCCTGGCCGGGAAGCCCGCGCTTGCTGTTGTTGGTGCAGGCGACGTACACCTTTCCGGTGCGCAGGTTCGGCTGGACGTCCTCGCAGCGGTCCATCTTGGTGGCGCCGGCAAGGTCGGCGGCCAGGCGGGTGTACGCGAGGACCTCCTCGACCCCCATGCCCGCGACGGCGCTCCTGCCGTTGACCACCAGCGGCAGCCACGTGCCGGAGCCGTCGAAGGCGCTGTCGGCGGGGACCGTGCCGGAGCCGTCGATTTCACCGGCTGAATTGCCGGCGAACTGTGCCACGTAGAGGTCGCCCTCGGCCAGCAGGGTCATGTTGTGGGCCTTGTTGTTCTTCTTGTACTTGTTCTTCGAGACGAACTTGTACAGGTAGTCGAAGCGTTCGTCGTCGCCCGAGTACGCCACCACCTTGCCGTTCCCGGCGACGATGACGTTGGCACCCTCGTGCTTGAAGCGGCCCAGGCTGGTGTGCTTTTGGGGGACCGAGTTGGGGTCTTCCGGATCGATTTCCACGATGTAGCCGAAGCGGTTGGGCTCGTTGCGGAAGTCTTCACCGCGGGCGTCAAAGCGGGGGTCGTCCAGCTCCCAGCCCATGGCCGTGGCCTTGTCGGCCAGGCCATAGCGGCGGTCCTGCGCGGAGGTGCCGCCGGCACGGAAGAAGCCGTTGAAGTTCTCCTCGCCGGAAAGGATGGTGCCCCACGGGGTGGTGCCGCCGGAGCAGTTGCCGAGCGTGCCGCGCACAAACCGGCCGGCGGGGTCGGCCGCGGTCTTGACGAGGCCGGAGCCGGCGAGCGGGCCGGTCAGTTCAAAGGTGGTTTCGGCGGTGATGCGGCGGTTGGGCCGGCCGCCGCGGACGTACGTCCAGGGTTGGCCCCTGTGGGCGCGTTCGAGTTCCACCACACTCATGCCCACGGCGTTGCGGAAGATCGCGCGGCGCTGCGCTTCCTCCGCCGCGGAGGCGGGGGCGGCCGGGAACATGATCTGCGGGTTCACGTATTCGTGGTTGCAGACCAGCAGGCCCTTTTTGCCGTTGGGCCGGCGCAGGATCTCGGTGTAGTCGTTGTTGTAGCCGAACTGGCCGGCCTGTGACTCCGGCACCTGCCCGGCGAAGTCAAAGTCCGGCGCGCCGGAAAACAGCGGGTCGCCCCAGCGGATGACCGGCGCCCAGCTGTAGCCGTCCGGGACGTTGAAGGCGTCCACGGCCGCGTCGACCGGCTTGATCGGCGCAAAGGCGAGCTTGCCGCCCTGGTGGGTGCCGGCGTCGTACGTGCCCTGCCGGCCCCGCGCTGCGGGTGGGCCCTGGAGCACGACGGCGGCACTTAGTGCCCCCGCCAGGCCCAGTCCCAGCGCGGAACGTCGGGAGAACTCGGCCGAGGCGATGTCGCGGAAGTGGCTGTTGGCGGAGGTGTTGCAGACGGCCTTGGCGCAGGCGTTGTCGCATTTCAGGTTGCAGGTGACGGCGCTGCGCTTGCCACGGGTGTGGCCGAGCATGGGCAGGAGCTTCTTCAGGTCATTCATGGCGTGCCTTCTTCCGGATGCGGGTGCGGTGCCTGCAACGGTGCCAAGGCGAAGGTAAGTGCCGGTGCCCCCACGCTGAACGGAACATTAACGGGCCGCGAAGCCTGCATGGGGAACGCCCGGCGCCGGGCTGGAACAATGGGTTAGCACAGCTTACGAATACTGCTTAAGAGAAGTCACTTTTCATAATCGATCACGGACGGCAAAATGGGGTGGCAGTTGTTTACATCACGTGACGGCATGGCCGGGGCCACATTCCACCAGCCCGATGCCGCCGTCCACTAAGGAGACCCACGCATGGCCACACCCGCAAACCCGCAGTCAGTATGGCGGCGCAAACCCATTGCCCAGATGGAAACCGAAAGTGCCAAGAGTGGATTGCTCAAGTCCCTGGGGCTGTGGCAGCTGACGGCGATCGGCGTCGGCGGCATCATCGGCGTCGGCATCTTCTCACTCGCAGGGCTGGTGGCCCACGGCGACCCGAACAACCCCGGCGTGGGGCCGGCCGTGCTGATCTCCTTCCTCATTGCCGGCCTGGCCTCCGCCGCCGCAGCCCTGTCCTACGCGGAATTCGCCGGCATGATCCCGCGGGCCGGGTCTGCCTACACCTACGGTTACGTGGCACTCGGGGAGTTGACCGGCTGGTTCATCGGCTGGGACCTGCTGCTGGAGTACATTGCCATCGTTGCCGTCGTCGCCATTGGCATCTCCGGCTACATCAATGCCTTCCTCGGCGGCTTCGGCATGCACCTGCCGCATCTCATTTCCGCCACTGCGGAGGACGGCGGCATGATCAACCTGCCGGCCATCCTGGTCTGCCTGCTGGTCACCTGGATCCTCAGCCGTGGCACGAAGGCACTGGGGCGCTTCGAGCTGGCGGCCGTGGCCATCAAGATTGTGCTGATCCTGTTCATCGTCGGCCTGGGCATGTTCTACGTCAACGCCCACAACTACAACCCGTTCATGCCCAGCGGCTTCGGGCCCGTGGTCACCGGCGCGGCCACGGTGTTCTTCGCCGTGTTCGGCTACGACGCCATGAGCACGGCTGCAGAGGAGGCCGTGGACGGCAAAAAGCACATGCCCAAGGCCATCATCCTGTCCCTGGTGATTGCCATGCTGCTCTACGTTGCCGCCACCCTGGTGCTGACCGGCATGCAGAACTACAAGGACATCGACCCCACGGCCGGGTTTGCCTCCGCCTTCACCGGCGTGGGGCTGCCCGTGATTGCCAGCATCATCTCCGTGTTTGCCGTGCTGTCCATCCTGACCGTGATGCTGACGTTCCTGCTCGGGGTCAGCCGCGTCTGGTTCTCCATGAGCCGCGACGGCCTGCTGCCCAAGTGGTTCTCCAAGGTGGACAACCGCGGCACGCCCAAGCGCGTGACGTGGATTGCCGGGCTGGGTTCGGCCTTCCTGGCCGGCATCTTCCCCATCCGCCTGGTGGCCGACCTGACCAACATCGGCATCCTGGCCGCATTTGTGGTGGTTTGCATTTCGGTGATCGTGTTCCGCTACACCAAGCCGGACGCGCCCCGCACCTTCCGGCTGCCGTTCATGCCCGTGGTCCCGGCGGTGGGCGTGTTGTTCTCGCTGTTCCTGATCTGGCAGCTGTCCTGGGAAACCAAGCTGCGCTTTGTGGTGTGGCTGGCGGTGGGCCTGGTCATCTACTTCACCTACAGCCGCAAGCACTCGCTGATGAACCCGGGCAGCCCGCGGCACGCCGAACTTGACGCCGTCCCGAGTGGGGAGGCTGCGGCCAAGTAACCGGCGGAACGCGCCAAAGCCAGGACAGCCTGCCTGCCTGCCTGCCTGGTCAGGGCAGCAGGACGGGTCGGGCGCCACGGGCACCAGGTGTTGCAGGCAGCCGGGCAACGCCGCCACGGTCAGTGGACGTGCTTGTGGTGCCCCCCGTAAATGGCGATGATGCTCATGATTACCGTGACGACAATCATGCCAAGGCCTATGTATCCGAGTGTCAATGTGTCCATGACCCATCAAATCCTTAGTCCACGCCGGCCATCCAGCCGGCTGGCGGACGGTTCCCTGGATTGTCCCGCTGATGCCCGCCTACCTCCATCATGCACCCGCCGGGCCAATGTCTCGAGCGCTGGGACGGAACGGGGAGGCCCCGGTGGCATGATGGGATTCATGAACCAGCCCTCCGGCGTGGCCGACGCGAACCCGGCGCCTCCCCCTCCCCCGCACGGCCTGCGCGCGCTGTTCAGCATCAAGGAGGCCCCGAGCCGCTGGTCGGTGGCGGTGCGGGCGGCGATCTGCGCCGGGGCGCCCCTGGTGGCCGGCTGGCTGACCGGGCTGACGGCCTTCGGCCTGATGGCCAGCCTCGGGGCATTCACCTCCCTCTACGGCAGCGGCCGGCCCTACTTGAACCGAGCCCGGTACCTGGCGCTGGTGGCACTGTCCTTCGCGGCTGCCGTGGCATTGGGCCTGACGGTGGAAACCATTCCGTGGCTCGTGATCCCGACCGTGGTGGTGATCGCCATGGTGTCCACCTACATCTGCAGCGCCCTGCGTGTGGGCGGCCCCGGGGCCTACATGTTCACCCTGACATGCGCTGCCGGGACCGCGCTGCCCGCCGCCGGGATGGCCCCGTGGCAGGCCGGCCTGTTGGTCCTCTCCGGGGGCGCCTTCGCCTGGGTGGTGCACATGGTGCCGGCGCTGTTCCTGCCGCGCGGACCTGAAAAACGCGCCGTTGCCGCCGCCGGCCGGGCCGTCGCCGCCTACGCGCGGGCTGCGGGCACGCCACGCCAGCGCGGCGCCCGGCACCGTGCCGCCCTGGCGTTGAGCGCGGCCTGGGCTGCGCTGGTGACCTACCAGCCAACACACATGTGGCAGGGGGCCACCCTGAACCGGCTGCAACGGATCAACCAGCAGCTCCACCGGCTGTTCGCCAAGACCGTGCGGGACACTGCGGGCGGGGAAGCGCCAGGGCCGGAGGTGGCCGACCAGGCGGTGCGCCTGGGCTTCGCCGCCGCCAAGGCCCCCACCGCACACTGGCACGGCGGTTCGATCGCCCTGGGCGCCCCCGGCCCCTGGGAGGCCCTGCGCGACGGCCTGCGGCGCGGATCCGTTTCGCAGCTGGTGGTCCTGCGCGTGGGCGTGGCCGCGCTGGTGGCGGGTGTCGCGGCCGGACTGCTGGACCTTGAACGCGCCTACTGGGCCGTGGCCGCCTCCGTGTTGATCCTGCACGCCGGCATGGACTGGACGCGCACCCTCCAGCGCGGCGCCGAACGGCTCCTGGGCACCTGGGCCGGGCTCCTGCTGGCCGGCCTGGTGCTGCTGGTGCGCCCCCAGGGCCCCTGGCTGGCCCTGGTGGTCATGGCCGTACAGTTCACCATCGAGTCAACCGTGATGCGCAATTACGCGCTGGCAGCCGTGTTCATCACCACCGCCGCCATCACCATCGCCTCCGGCGGGCGGCAGGTCGCTGACATTCCGGGGCTGCTGCTGGCCCGCGGCGTGGACACGACCATCGGCTGCGTCATCGCCTTGCTGGTGTTCGTCGCCCTGACCCCGCGCGCCACGCTGACCCGGATCCCGGCGGCCATGGCCGCCATATTGGCTGCCGCCGGACCGGTGGTCGACTTCCTGGCCGCCGACCAGGCCGCGAGCCGGCCCGCACACCATGCCCGCCGCAAGCTGCAGGCCGCAGTCTTTGCCATGGACGAGAGCTATGCCACGGCCGTGGGCGGATCCGCGGTCCAGCGCCGTGCGGCCGAACGCTGCTGGGCCGCCGTGTCCGCCGCGCAGGGCCTGGCCTATTCCCTCCTGGCAGCCTGCTGGATGCTCGAACAGCACGACGGCGGCGCCGCCGGGGAGCTTGCCGCCGAACTTTCCGCCGAGCTCGGGCCGGGCACCGGCGGCGCCGAAACCATCCGCGGGGCGTTCACCACGCTGGCAACGGCCATCCACACCGGCAAGGCACCCGGCCCGCTGCGCGAGCTGCCGCGGTTCCTGCGTAAGGAAACAACCGCCCTGGCCGAGTCCCTGCCGCTGTCCCCCGCTGAAGGTGCCGCGGCATCCGGCCAAGCCGCGGGCTGACAGGACAGGCACGGCCAGAGCGCCCAGCCGGACCGGCGGCCGGGCCCGCCGGGCCGCCGTCGAGGTTCCGCCTGTCAGTTGCCGAAGGCCGCCGGGGCCACCTCGCCGGGACGGGCCTGCTCCTCATGCCCGGGCCGCTTGGACGGGACGGCGACAATGATGGAGGCAATGGCCACCACCACCATGAACACGTTGAACAGCAGGCCCACCGCGCCGCCGAAGCGCAGTGCCACGTTGTCCTGGCGTCCAATGAACAGCCCCCAGGACTCGATCAGCTTGGGGTCCACGGCCTGGGCGGCCACGTACAGGGCCGCGGAGATGGCCACGCCGATGGCACTGCCCAGCGAGGAGGCCATCTTGTAGATGCCGGACGCCGCCCCCACCTGCGCGTCCGGGACATTGGAAAGCGCGGCGTCCGTGGACGGCGTGGCATAAAACCCCAGCCCGATCCCGAACAGGGTGAACCCGATGATGGTCAGCACAATGTACTGCCCGATCAGCAGGAATGTCATGGAGCACATCAGGATCCCCACGCCGGTGATGATGCTGCCCCACAGCATGGGCTTCTTGGGGCCAAAGCGCTGCAACAGCTTCTCCCCGACCCGGATGGTGGCCAGGATGGCGATCAGGTACCCCAGGGTCAGCAGCCCGGACTGCAGCGAGGACATGCCGGCCGCCACCTGGACCAGGCCCAGGGAAACGATGAGCGTGCCCGCCGCGCCGTTGAGCAGGAAGTTGGACAAGGTGGCGCCGGTGAAGGTGCCGTTCTTGAACAGTTTCAGGTCCACAAACGCCGTGGACCGGCTCATCTCGATCTGCAGGAATGCCAGGGCGAACACCACGAAGACGGCCACCAGGGTGATCCCGACCCAGCTGAGCCAGCCGATGTTGGGGCCCTGGGAGATGTAGATGTTGATGGCCACCAGCATGATGACGAAGCACACCAGCCCACCCCAGTCGAAACGCCGGGCCGGCGCCCCCGGCTGCACGGCGGCCCGGGACTCCGGCGTGCCGCGGACCAGCAGCAGGGCCACGATGGATAGCACAATCGAGATCCAGAAGATGGCGCGCCAGCCGAGGAAGGACGACGCCATGAGCCCGCCGAAGAGCGAGCAGAAGCCGGATCCGCCCCAGGACCCGATGGACCAGAAGGACAGCGCCCGCTGCAGGTCCTTGCCCTGGTAGTAACTCTTGACCAGCGCCATGGTGGAGGGCATGATGCACGCGGCGGACAGGCCCTGGACAATGCGGCCGCCCAGCAGCAGGCCGGAGGTGAGTACCCCGGCATTGGCGGGTGTGAGGGCGATCATGAGCGAGCCGATGATGCTCAGCACGATGCCGGCATTCATGATCTTCACCCGGCCGATGCGGTCGGCCAGCCCACCGGCGACGACGATGAAGATGCCGGAGAACAAGGACGTGATGGACACGGCCAGGTTGCCCACAGTCCGCTCAATGCCCAGCCCGCCCTGGATCCCCGGGATGACGTTAAGCAGCGTCTGGGCGAACAGCCAGAAGTTGATGACGGCCAGGACAATGCCCAACAGCCACTTGTCGGTGGGTTTCCAGTCCGTGTGGACGGCGGCCGACGGCGATGCAGCGGTCATGGCATTCACTCCCCCTTGGCGAGGAAGGCAAGCGCCGCCACGGCCTGGGCCTTGGTGGCCGCCCCGATCGTGGGGTCGATGGCGGGGGCAAAGTACGGTGAGTGGTTTGCCGGGATGTCCTGCGCCACCGTCCCTTTTGCCACGGCCGCACGGTAGGTGTCCGAGGGCACGGACCCCACAGTCCAGTACACATAGGGCACCCCGAAGGCGTCCGGCAGCCGGCTGAAGTCCTCCGACGCCGTCGCCGGGGCCGTGTGGTAGACCGTGCCTTCCTTGAAACTGGCGTTGAAGGCGTCCGTCACCTTGGCGTTCGCGCCGGCGTCGTTGGTGGTCAGCGGGTACTGGTCGTAGTACTCAAACTCGGGTTCCTTCGGCGAACCGGACGCAGCGCATTCGCCGCGCACAATCCGCTCGATCGAGGCGATGATGCGGCCGCGCAGCGCGGTGTCGTAGGTGCGGATGTTCAGCAGCAGCACGGCGCGGTCGGCGATGATGTTGGACTTGGTCCCGGCGTTGGAGGCGCCCACCGTGACCACGGCAAACTGGCCGGGCATGGTCTCGCGCGAAACGATGGTCTGCAGCTTCAGCACGATCGAGGCGGCGAGCACCACGGGGTCCACGGAGTTGTGCGGCATGGAGCCGTGCGCGCCGCGGCCGTGGACGGTGATCTTGACCGAGTCCCCGGCGGAAAGGATGGGCCCGGCCGTGGTGCCGATGGTCCCGGCCTCGGTCGCCATCACGTGCTGGGCCAGCGCGACGTCGGGCCGGGGCACCTTGGCGACCAGTCCGTCGTCGATCATGGCACGGGCGCCGGCGGCGACTTCCTCGGCCGGCTGGAACAGTGCAATGTACGTCCCGGACCAGGCGTCGCGCCGGTCCGCGAGCAGCTTGGCGGCGCCCAGGAGGGCGGTGATGTGCATGTCGTGGCCGCAGGCGTGCATGACGCCCACGGAGGTGCCGTCGCTGTCGGTGGCAATGGCCGTGGAGGCGTAGTCCAGGCCGGTGGCCTCCGTGACGGGCAGGGCGTCGATGTCGGCGCGGGCCAGCACGGACGTGCCCGGTCCGTTCTCCATGACGCCGACGACGCCGGTGCCCCCGATGCGCTGGACCGCGTACCCCCAGCCGGTGAGCTTTTCCTCAATGACCTTGGCCGTGGCAAATTCCTGCAGGCTCAGTTCGGGCTGGCGGTGGAAATCCTTGTACATGTCCCGGAGCCAGGGGAGTTCCTTCTCCAGCGCTGCGAGTACTTCATTGACGTCCGGCATGCTTCCACCTCACTGCTTGGCCGGCACCTTGCGGCACTCCGGCGACGACGTTTCTTGGGCGTTCACCCCATAGTGCGAGCTCAAAACGGCGGAACCTGTCCCCGATTGCTACGTTATTGCGTGCCGTGGACCGTGTCCAGCGTGGGGCGGGACCGGCGCGGCCCGGCCGAATTGGCGGTTCCGGTGGTACAGGGAACCGCCTGCGAAGGGTGTCGCGGCCGCCGCGCCGGCGACGGGCGGCGCTCAGCCCTCCGCTTCCCCGACCGTGACGTTGACCTCGTGCGAGACGGCCGTGCCGTGTTCCACCGTCCGTGACACCGTGCAGTATTTGTCATGCGAGAGCTCAACGAGCCGGTCCACCATGCCTGCGGCCTTTCGCCCTTCCTCGGTGTCGGGAAAGGCCACATTGAAGGACAGGTGCAGCCCGTCGACACGGTTGGCACCGTCCTCGACCACCTTGTGGCCGCTCGCCCCGACCCGGAACGCCGTGGGCTCGGCGCTGCGTGCCGTCACCGTGTCGACGTCGATCGACGAGCAGCCCGCGATGGCGGCCAGCAGCAGTTCGACGGGGCTGAGCAGCCCTTCGCCGTGCCCAAACTCAATTTCCGCGCCCGCGGCGTTGCGCGCCACATAGCGCGCGGTGTTGGTACGGACCAGCTCGACGGATCGGAGGGTGGGGTCGTCTTTTTCACTCATGTGCCCATCATGCCACCAGCGGCGGGGCGGCCGTACCGGCAACGGGCCGGGCATGCGGCAGAATGTTTTCCATGGACGTTAAGGCTTCCGCCCCGACCGGCGGATCGTTGCGGCGCAGCATCTCGCTGGGGCAGCTCATCTTTTTCGGGCTCGTTTTCATCGGGCCCGCCGCTGCGGTGGGGATCTTCGGCACCCTGGATGCGAAGTCCTCGGGAGCGGTGGCCACCGTCTATGTGGTCGCCACCCTCGTCATGGCCTTCACGGCCGCCAGCTACATGCGCATGTCGCGGGAAGTGCCGCGGGCCGGTTCGGTCTTTGCCTACGCGGGGACGGGCATCGGCCCGCGGGCCGGATACGTCTCCGGCTGGATGATCCTGCTCGACTACCTGCTCATCCCCTCCGTGGCCTACATGTTTACCGGGATCGCCCTGAACTCACTGTTTCCGGCCGTGCCCATCTGGGCTTTTGTGGCCGTGGCGGTTGTCGCCACCACGGCGCTCAACCTGGCCGGGGTGACCGTCGCATCCAAGGTGGTCACCGCCGTCGTGCTCCTGGAGGTGGCGGTGCTTCTGGTGGTGCTGGCCTGCGGCACCTGGGTCCTGTCGGTGCACGGGCCCACGCGCCCCTGGCTGAGCCCGTTCACCGGGGTGGGCGGCTTCTCGGTCACCGCCGTGATGGCTGCCGTGTCCGTTGCCGTCCTTTCCTTCCTGGGCTTCGATGCGCTGGCCACCTTCGCCGAGGAGGCCAAGGGCAGTGTCCGGCTGGTGGGCAGGGCCACCATGCTGTGCCTGGTCATCGCCGGCGTCCTGTTCGTCGCACAAAGCTACGTCGGCGCGCTGCTCTCCCCCACCACGCCTGCGCAGCTGGCCGCCCATCCGGGGCTCGAGGGTGCCGCCTACTACACCGCCGTCGGGAACAGCATCGGCCCCTGGCTGCATTGGCTGCTGGCCCTGTCCAAGGCCGCCGGCGCCGCCTTCGCCGCCATGGTGGGCCAGGGGGCCGGCAGCCGCATCATCATGGACATGGCCCGTGAACGCCGTGTTCCGCGCGCGCTGGCGAAAGTATCCGTGCGCACAGGGGTGCCCGTGCGCAGCATCCTGGTCACCGCCGCCGGGAACATTGTGGTGGCCCTGTGGGCGGCCACCCGCGGCGACGGCCTGGACATCCTCAGCTCGGCTGTGAACGTCGGGGCCCTGACGGCGTTCATCCTGCTCCATGTGTCGGTGATCGGCTACTTCCTCGTCAAGAAACTGGCCCCCGGGAACTGGTTCCTCCACGGCGCCGTCCCCGCCGTCGGGGCGGTCCTGCTGGTCCTGGTCCTGGCCTCCGCCACCCCCCTGGCCCTGGAGGTGGGCCTGGGCTGGTTTGTGCTGGGGCTGGTGGTGGCAGCCATCATGTACCGGCGGCGGGCGGCCTCCGGGCGCGCAGCGTCCGGGCAGGCGGAGTCCGGGCAGGCACCACCCGGGGCGGACGTCCCCTCCTGACAGGCTGTGCCGGACGGCCCGGGCGGGCACGGCCGGCCGGAAGCCTTGCGGTCCGCGCCCGCATGGGCAAAGGTGGTTTCCATGGCTACCCTCCCAAGTGGCGGCGGCGCCCAGGCCCTGCTGTCCGCGTGCCGAAACGCCTCGACCGACCCGGATGCACGGGCCCGTGCCAGCACGGACCGGTCCGGTTACGTGCCCGGCAGCGTTCCTGACGGCGTCGTCTACGCGGAAACGGTGGACGACGTCGTCGAGGCACTGCGGCTGGCCACCCGCTTCCGCGTGCCCATTGTGCCGCGCGGGGCAGGCACCGGCCTGGCCGGCGGGTCCTCGGCCACGGCGGGGAGCGTTGTGCTCGATGTCAGCCGGATGAACCGGATCCTCTCGATTGACCCGGAAGAGCAGCAGGCCGTGGTCCAGCCGGGCGTGCTCAATGCCGAGGTGAACGCCGCCACGGCCCGGTTCGGGCTTTTCTATGCCCCCGACCCGGCCAGCACGGCCATCTGCTCCATCGGCGGCAACGTGGCCACGAACGCCGGCGGGATGTGGTGCGCCAAGTACGGGGTGACCCGCGAGTCCGTGCTCTCACTGCAGGTGGTGCTGGCGGACGGGCGGATCCTGAAAACCGGCCGGAACACCATCAAGGGGGTTAGCGGCTACGACCTGAACGCTCTGCTCATCGGCTCGGAGGGGACCCTCGGCGTGGTGGTTGAGGCCACCCTGCGGCTGCTCGCCAAGCCGCTGCACACCGCCACCGTGGCGGCTTACTTCGCGGACGCCCAGGCCGCCGCCCGGGCCGCCTCCGCCATCATCGCGGCCCGGATCCAGCCGGCCATCCTGGAGTTCATCGACGGCGGCACCCTCGCCGCCGTCGATGCGATGATGGGCACTGACCACAGCAGCCGGGGCAACGCCTTTTTGCTCGCCCAGGTCGACGGCCACGGCGCCCTGCTCGAACAGCAGGTGCTGGTCGAGGCGGTCACCCCGTTCGCGACGTCCGTGGAACAGACCGACGACGACGTCCGGGCCGCCGATCTGGTCGCCGCCCGGCGCAACGCCATCCCCGCCCTGCAGCAGCTGGGCCGGGTCTCGATCGGGGACATCGGAGTCCCCCGCAAACGCCTGGCCGAGGCGGTTGCGGGACTGGCCGGCATCGCGGAGCGGACCGGAGTGAAGATCTTCGTGATTGCCCACGCCGCGGACGGCAACCTGCACCCCATGGTGGTGGTGGGCCCCGACGAATCCATCACCGAGGGCCCGGCCAAGGCCGCCCTGGGCGAGATGTTCCACCTGGCCAGGCGGCTCGGCGGCACCCTGACCGGCGAACACGGCATCGGCCTGCTCAAACAGGACTGGCTGGAGGAGGAAGTCGGCAGCCTCTCCCTGGAACTGCAGCACAAGATCAAGGCCGCCTTTGACCCGCTGGGCATCCTGAACCCCGGCAAGGGCATATAGGGGTCCGGGCTTCCAGGCACCCTGGCGGGGTGTCCGCCGTCGTACGCCGTTGAAGGTTTGTCAGCCCCTGCACCTACGATTGATCATGGAAGGCTGCAAGGACTATGGAGCGGTGCCATGGACTATTTTTCGATCAACTCCCTGCGTGAGACGCACGCGGGATGGTCGCTGCTGCGCGCCCAAAACGCCCCCCTGGCGCTCACGTTCTTCATGGCCGCCTTCACCGGCCCCAACCAGCGCAACCTGGGCCGGCAGGATCTGGTCGACGTCCTGGACGACGTCCTGTTCAGCCTGCGGGACCCGCTGGGAGCGGACCGCTTCCCACGTTCCGCCGCCGAGTACCTCGACGACTGGGCGGAACCGGAAAAGGCCTGGCTGCGCAAGTTCTACACGGACAACCGCGACGAGCCCGTCTATGACCTCACGCCCGCCACCGAGGATGTGATCCGGTGGGTTGAAGCGTTGCGGGGACGGGATTTTGTGCCGACACAGTCGCGCCTCTCCAGCATCTTCAACCTGCTCAAGGCCCTGGTCCACGGTTCCGAAACGGACCCCGCCGCGCGGCTGGCGGAACTCCAGCGCCAGCGCGATGACATCGACGCCCAGATGGAGCGGATCCGTTCCGGCGAGATCCCCGTCATGAGCGGTCCCGAGGCGGTGGACCACTTCCACCAGCTCACCACCCAGGCCAAGGACCTCCTGGCCGATTTCCGTGAAGTGGAGGCGAACTTCCGCAAACTGGACCGGAGCCTGCGCGAGCAAATTTCCCTGTGGGAAGGCAGCCAGGGCGATCTTCTGGAGTCCATCTTTTCCTCGCAGCAGGACATCAGCGGTTCCCTGCAGGGCCGCACCTTCCAGGGATTCTGGGACTACCTGATGTCCCCGGGCCTGCGCACCGAACTCCACGAACTCCTGGAACGGGCCACCGGCATCAAGGCCCTCGCCCAACAGGACGGCCTGCACTCGATCGTGTCCATGCAGAACGACTGGCTGCCCGCCGTCGAACAAACCCAGGCCACCGTCCGCCAGCTTTCCGCCCAAATCCGCCGCCTGCTGGATGACAAGGTCTTCCTGGAAAACAAGCGCATCATGGCCTTGATCCGCAACATCGAGTCCAACGCCGTCACGGTCCGGGCCAATCCGCCTTCGGGGCCCTTTGCGGAGCTGTCCGGCCACGACGTCCCCGTCGTGCTCCCCTTCGAGCGTCCCCTCTACGAACCGAGCCGGCAGGTGGCCATCCGGGACGGCGTCGACGTTGCCGAGGACCTGGACGTGGACGCCAACGCGCTCTTCACCCAATTCCATGTGGACCCGCACCGCCTGGAGTCCAACATCGACCAGGTGCTGGCCGGCGCAGAACAGGCCACGCTGGCGGACGTCACTGATGCCTTCCCCCTCAGCCAGGGCCTGGCCGAACTGGTCAGCTACTTCCAACTGGCCACCGAATCCACGTGGGCCACCATCGACTCCGACCGCTCCCAAACCTTGTCCTGGACCCTGCCGGACGGCAGCCTGCGCGAGGCCACCGTCGACCAAATCATCTTTGTGAGGCCATCATGACCACAGTTCCCGCCGACGCCGGCATGGATTCCGCAGACGCACCGGACACCGGCACGACGCCTGACGGCCTGCCCCTGGCCGTCACCCGGCTGTTCAAGGGCGTGGTCTACCGCGACGCCGACGAAAAACTGTGGCAGCGGCTCATGGAACTCTCCGCCCAGGCCCGGGACTACGTGGCCGTGCTGGGCCTGGAACTGGTCCTCGACGACACCGAGGGCTACGCCTTCCTGCGCTCCAGCCCCGACGCCGACCCCGAGCTGCCCCGCCTCATCCCCCGCCGCCAGCTGACCTTCAACGTCAGCCTGCTGCTGGCCCTGCTGCGTGCCCGGCTGGCCGAATTTGACGCGCAAAACAGCGAAACGCGGCTCATCATGACGGCCGAACAGATCGGGGACATGGTCTCCGTCTTCCTGCCCGAATCCAGCAACGAGGCCCGCATCCAGGACCAGCTGGCCGGCAACATCAAAAAAGTCACCGAGCTGGGCTTCCTGCGCAAACTCCGCGGGCAGGATGCCACCTACGAGGTGGCGCGCATCCTCAAGGCCTTTGTGGACGCCCAGTGGCTGGAAGAATTCGACGCCCGCCTTGCCGATTACCGTTCCGCCCTGACCGGGGCCCAGCCTGAAAGGGCCACCGCATGAGCACCCAAGCAGGGCTTTTCAGCCTCGACGACCTGACCGAGGACGACGCCGGAACCCGCCCGGGCTTCCGGCTGCACCGTTTGGAGCTGCTGAACTGGGGCACCTTTAACAAGAGCGTGCGCACCTTCCGGCTCGACGGAGAGAACAGCCTGCTCACCGGCGACATCGGCTCGGGCAAGTCCACCGTTGTGGACGCCATCACCACGCTGTTGCTCCCGGCCAACAAGATTGAATACAACAAGGCCGCCGGGGCGCAAAAGAAGGAACGCAGCCTCATGTCCTATGTGCGCGGCTTCCACAAAAGCGCCCGCAGCGGCATTGGCGACACCTCCCGCCCGGTTGCCCTCCGCGGCCCGGGCAGCTTCTCCGTGGTGCTGGGCGTGTTCCACAACGCGGCACTCGAGAAAACCGTCACGCTGGCCATCACACTGTGGGCCACGCAGGAAGCCGGCCAGCCCACGCGCTTCTATTCCATCGCCGAGGGCGAACAGTCCATCAAGAGCGGCTTCTCCGACTTTGGCACCGACATGGCCAAGCTCAAGCGGCGGCTGCGCAACGACGGCGTGGCGGTCTTCGATGTCTTCGAAAAGTATGCCGCGGCGTTCAAGCGCCACTTCGGCATCGGCTCGGCCCAGGCCATGGACCTGTTCCACCGCACGGTGTCCATGAAGCAGGTGGAAAACATCACCCACTTTGTGCGCACCAACATGCTCGAAGAGGACGATGTTGACACCCGCATCAAGAACCTGCTGCACCACTTTGACGACCTGAAGAAGGCCCACGACGCCGTGCTGCGGGCCAAGGACCAGATCCGAATGCTGGAGCCCGTCCGCGACAACGCCGCCCGGCACCAGGCCCTGACCGCGGACTACAAGCACGCCCACGTGCAGCGGGAGCAGCTTTCGCCCTGGTTCACCACCAAAAAGCTGGAGCTCAGCGAGGCGCACCTGCAGGAGCTGGAACGGGCCGCCGTCAGGGTGGCGGCGGAACAAAACGCGCTGACCGCAGAGGTGGGCGGGCTCACCCGGGAGCTGGCGGATCTTCGCGACGACATCCGCAACAGCGGCGGCGGCCGGATCGCCGCCATCGACGGCGAACTTGCCCGGCTGGCCATCGAGTCCGGTGCCCAGCGCGAACGCTACAAGTCCTACTCCGAGGCGGCGACGGTCCTGGGGCTGTTTGAGCCGGAAGACCAGGTGGTCTTTGATGCGAACGCGGCGGCCCTGCCCGGGGTGGAAAAGCATCTGGGAGAGGCCAACACTCAGCTGCAGGGGCAGCGCACCGCACTGGACCGGCTCCGCTCCGAGGCCTCGGAGCAGGCGGGGGACCACAAATCCGAACTGAAAAGCCTGCTGAACAGGCAAAACCTGCTGCCCGGCTGGCTGGTCGCACTGCGCCAAAAACTGTGCGCCGGCACGGGCATTGCCGAATCCGAGCTGCCGTTTGCCGGCGAACTGCTGCGCGTGCGCGAATCCGAGGCGGCCTGGGAAGGCGCAGCGGAGCGCACCCTGCACGGCTTCGCGCTGTCCCTGCTGGTCACCGACGTACACTACCCGGCCGTGAGTGACTGGGTGGACAGCCACAACCTGCGGGCCCGGCTGGTCTACCTGAAGGTGGGCGCGAACCCCACGCCCCGCCACGCCGCCGCGGACACGCTGGCCGGAAAGATCGGCATCAAGCCCGGCACCTCCTTCCGGGAGTTCCTGCTCGACGAACTGGGCCGCCGCTTTGACCACCAGTGCTGCGAAACCATGGCAGACTTCCGCCGCTACCCAAAGGCCCTGACCATCAACGGCCAGCTCAAGGGCGGCGGCCGCCACGAAAAGGACGACCGCAAGGAGCTCACCGACCGCTCCAGCTACGTCCTGGGCTGGGACAACCACGACAAAATTGCCCGCCTCCGTTCGGCCCTCGAGGAGGCCGAGGGCCGTCTGCGCACCGCCACGGACGGGCTGGGCCGCATCGACTCCCAACTGGGCAACCTGGGACGCCAGCAGCGGCTCATCGGCACCGTGACCGCCGTCGCCAGTTTTGCCAGCCTCGACTGGCACGCCACGGCACGGACCATGGCGGACCTGGCCCAGGAAAAGACCGCGCTGGAATCCTCCAGCGACATCCTGCGCGAGCTCACCGAACGCGAAACCGCCACCAACACGCGCCTGGCCAAGGCCAACGACAAACTCAGCGCCCTGGAGAGGCGCATCGGCTCCCACGAGGCCGAGAGCAAGGCCCTGGCCGAACAGATCGCGGACTGCCGGGACTTGCTGGCGCAGGCACCCCTGACGGACGACGCCGGCCTGCTGGCCGGGTTGGGCACACTGGCCCGGGCGGCACTCGAGTCGGAGGAGTTGACGTACAAGAACACCGCCAAGATTGAAAGCAAGGTCCGGGAGAAACTGCAGGCCGCCCTCGACGCCCTGCAACTGCGGGCGGGCCGCGCGGCAGAGACAACCATCAGGTTCATGACCGACTTCCGCAACAAATACCCCGCCGAGAGCACCGAACTGGACGCGACATTGGAAGCCGCCGGGGAGTTCAACACCATCCTGCAGCAGCTGGTCGACAACGATCTCCCGCGCTTCGCCGCAAAGTTCAAGGAGTCGCTGACCCAAAACACGATCCACGAGATTGTGGCGTTCAACGCGTTCCTGGATTCCCGGCGCCAGGACATCGTCTCGCGCATCGGCGAAATCAACGAGTCCCTGGCCCGGATTGAATACAACCCGGGAAGGCACATCCAGCTGGAACCGCAGGCCACGTCCGACGCCGAGGTGCGCGAGTTCGGCAGCGAACTGCGGGCGTGTTCGGAAGGCACCATCGGCGCTGCGGAACAGTATTCGGAGCAAAAGTTCCTGCAGGTGGAGGCCCTCGTGGAGCGCTTCCGCGGGCGGCCGGGCCTGACGAACCTCGACGAACGCTGGACCGCCAAGGTCACCGACGTGCGCAACTGGTTCACGTTCTCGGCGTCGGAAAAGTGGACGGAGACGGGCGAGGAACACGAGCATTTCACCGATTCCGGGGGCAAGTCCGGCGGGCAGAAGGAAAAGCTGGCGTACACCATCCTGGCCGCCGCCCTGGCGTTCCAGTTCGGCATCGCGGCCGGCCCGGCCAACCAGCGTTCCTTCCGTTTTGTGGTGATCGACGAGGCATTTGGCCGCGGTTCCGACGAGTCCGCCAAGTACGGGCTGGAACTGTTCAAGCGGCTCAAGCTCCAGCTCCTGATTGTCACGCCGCTGCAAAAGATCCATGTCATTGAACCGTTTGTGGCCAATGTGGGCTTCGTGGCCAACGAGTCCGGCGATGACTCCCAGCTGCGCAACATGACCATCCATGAATACCGGGCCGAACGGGACAGGCGTGGCAGCTAAGCCGCCGGCCTGGACGTCACCGGCGGAACTGCATGCGGCAGCGCTGCGGTCCTGGAACAGCGGTGAGCTGCTCCGTGAGGCGGCGGCGCCGTCGGGCCTCCACCCGCGGCGGCGGGCCATCAGGCACCCGAACGCCACGCAGCTGCGCACCCATTACACGGAGGCCGCAGCCTGGGCGTCCGGGTGGGAGCCGGCACCCCGGGGCTGCACGCTGGAGCACGTTTCCGTCGGTGCCAGCACCATCGGGGCAAACGTGCTGCCGGCGGCCGCAGTGTTTGCCAGCGCGGCCGGTGAGATCGAGTTTCTGGGCCGGGGCCGCGAGGCGGCACGCCACGCGGAGCTTGCCCGCCGTTTGGCGGAGCTCGACGCCCGGCTGGCGGCATGGGCGCTGCGCCGGCCCCTGGAACTGCTCAAGCAGGGCGATGACGCGCTCACTGCCGCGCGCGTGGCCCTCTGGCTGGCCGCCAACCCGAGACCGGGGATCTACCTGCGGCAGTTGTCGCTTCCGGGCGTGCACACCAAGTTCGTGGAGACGCACCGCCGGCTCATCGACGAGCTGCTGTCCACACTGGAGCCGGGGCGGGTCCTTGGCGGGAAGAATTACGCCCGGCGGCACGGTTTCCTGGCAGCGCCGGACCGGGTCCGTGTGCGGTTCCTGGATCCCGCCCACGCGCCGGTGTCCGGCATGGCGGACGTCGAGGTCACGGCCGCCTGCTTCGCTGCGCTGGACCTGGACGTGGACCGGATCATCGCCACCGAGAACCTGGTCAACTTCCTGGCCCTGCCGGATGCGCCGCGGACATTGGCTGTCTTTGGCGGCGGCTACGGCTTCGAAGGGCTGGGCGACGCCGCCTGGCTGCGCGGCACCGAGGTGCTCTATTGGGGCGACATCGACACCCACGGCTTCCATATCCTGGACCAGTTGCGCGCCCGCCACCCGCACGTGCGCAGCATCCTGATGGATGAGGAAACGCTGATGGCCCACCGCGCCTTTTGGGGCCGCGAGGACACGCCGACACATGCGGCCCTGACGCGCCTGACCGCTGAAGAGTCTGCACTGTACGCGGCCCTGCAGGCCGGCACGTTCGCGCCGCTGTTGCGCCTGGAACAGGAACTGCTGCGTTGGGACCATGTGCTGGAGCGCCTGCCCTAGGCCGTTGGGCCGGGGTGCCCGGTTCCGGCAGTTACCCGGGGTCCCCGGCCGCCGCGGCAATGGCCTGGCGAAGTGCGGCAAACCTGGCACTTTCCTTCCCGATGCTGGCCACCTCCCGGGGCACATACCCGGCAGCCTCAAAGTCACCGTCCAGTGCCGCACAGGCCTGCCGGAAGCGCCCAATCGCGGCGTAGAACGCCTGCCGCCGGGGTGACCGTTCCGCCGCGGACTGTTCCGTGGACCCGCAAAAATAAGAGATGTACTGCTTGGCCTGCATGGGTACGGGCACGTCCTCGCACAGTTCCCGCAGCTCCCCCGCGGCTTCCTCGAGTTCCTCACGGCGTGCTTCCGGGTCAAGTCCAGTCATGCTTCCATCATGCACCAGCTACGGCCCCACGTTCGCCGATGCCGGCTGCACCGGTTCCCGCGCCGGTTCCTGCGCAGCTTGCTGAGCCGCTTCCCGCGCGGCGGCGGCATTCGCGCGGGCGCGTCCCCGGGCCGCCCCCAGCACCAGGTACACCACCGCTCCGGTCAACACGCCCCAAAACGGTGCCACGACGCCAAAGGGCGCAATGCCCGAAGCGGTGACGATCAGGGTGGCAAAGGCGGCCTCGACCGCGGCCGGTCCCTTGCGCTCCGTCTTGAGCATGTCCAGCATGGACGACTGCAGGGCCCCCAACAGGGCCACCCCTGCCATGGCCGTGATGAGCTCACGGGGAACCGCCGCAAACAGGTCAAGGATGGTGGAACTGAACAAGCCAAAGCCGATGAAGAACACGCCGCCGGCGGCCCCGGCAACATAACGTTTCGCGGGATCCTCGTGGGCCTCGCGGCCACAACAGATTCCAGCCGTAATCGCCGCCAGGTTGATCGCATGGGAACCGAACGGCGCAAAAAGCACACTGGCCACGGAACTTCCGCCGAGCAGCAGCCTGTCATTGGGCTCGTAGCCACTGGTCCGCATCATGACCAGGCCCGGCCCGTTCTGGCCGGCCATGGTCACAATGAGCAGGGGAATGGAAATGCCCATGACGGCCTGGATTGAAAACGTGGGAAGAGTGAACACCGGCTGGGTCAGTGCAAGCGTCAGCTCGGGGCTGTGTGCCTGCCCCACCGCCACGGACAAGAAAACGCCCGCTCCCAGCGCCACCGGCACTGCGTACTTCGGGCACAGGCGGCGGGCCACAAAATAAGCGGCCACGAGTCCGCCGGCAACCACCGGGGAGGCCAGCACGGCACCGGTGGCATTGAGCACGAAGGGCAGCAGCACCCCGGCCAGGACCGCGGCCAGGATCGGCCGGGGAACCGCGGCCAGCAGACGGCCAAACAATCCGGTCAGGCTGAGCACCAGTCCCAGCAGGCCGGCCACAATGTAGGCGCCAACGGCATCGGAAAAGCTGTAGTTTCCCAGCACCGTCAGCAGCAGCGCCGAGCCGGGAACCGACCAGGCCACCACGACGGGCTGCCGGGTGAACAGGCTGAGCACCAGGCCCACGATCCCGCTGCCCACCGAGACTGCCCAGACCCATGAAGCGGTCTGTGGCTGGCTCAGGCCGGCCCTTTGGGCGGCCTGCAGGATGACCAGCATCGGACCGGCATAGGAAACCGCCACCGCGATGAGTCCGGCACAGACGGCACTGAGCGAAAGATCGCCCAGCAGCCCGGGGGCCCTGCCTCGGACGGCGGCTCCCGCCTTTTTGCGTTCCGGCACGATGTGGCCGCCTTTCCGATGGTGGGAAACCGGTCGCAGCTGCGCCCCGGGCGGCGCGTGGCCGGACAGAAGTTGCGGGGCACGGACCGTGTCCGGCCCAACGTTACGGTGCCGGGGAAACACAGACAAATACCAAAAAAGTCATGATTCATACCTGAAACACACTATTGAGGAACCCCTGGCCAAGCCTAGGCATATGTCTAGTGTGAGGTGCCCCACATGATGTCAAGGTGGACTCCATGGTCTTTCCACCCATCGGGTGGACCAGGGCGTCAGCGCCACTACGAAGGATGGAGCACACCATGACTGAAACTTTAGACACCGTCTCGGCCCTGCTGGACGACGCACTCGTCGACAGCCCGGAGACCGGCAAATTCCGCGCCAACCGAAGCATCTTCACCGACGAGGAAATCTTCGAGCTTGAGATGAAGCACATTTGGGAAGGCAACTGGGTGTACCTGGCCCACGAATCCCAGATCCCCAACGTCGGTGACTACCTCACCACCAACATCGGCCGTCAGCCGATTGTCATTTCGCGCAACAAGGAGGGCGTGCTCAACGCCATCATCAATGCCTGCAGCCACCGCGGGGCGATGCTTTGCCGCCGGAAGACCGACAACCGCACCACCTTCACGTGCCCGTTCCATGGCTGGACCTTCAACAACTCCGGCAAGCTGCTCAAGGTCAAGGACTCCCGCGGCGCCGGCTACCCCGAGGGGTTCAACAAGGAAGGCTCGCACGACCTGACCAAGGTGGCGCGCTTCGAATCCTACCGCGGCTTCCTCTTTGGTTCACTGCGCGAGGACGTCAAGCCCCTGGAAGAACACCTGGGCGAATCCACCAAGATCATCGACATGATCGTGGACCAGTCCCCGGAGGGCCTTGAAGTCCTGCGTGGTTCCTCCACCTACACCTACGACGGCAACTGGAAGCTCCAGGCTGAAAACGGCGCCGACGGCTACCACGTCTCCGCCACCCACTGGAACTACGCGGCCACGCAGGCGCGCCGCGCGTCCGGCGAGTCCAGCAACGAGACCAAGACCATGGACGCCGGCGGCTGGGACAAGCAGGAAGGCGGCTACTACTCCTTCGAGAACGGCCACCTGCTGCTGTGGACCCAATGGCTGGATCCTGCCAACCGCCCCCTGGCCGAGAAGCGCGACGAACTGGTTGCAGCCCACGGCGAGGCGAAGGCCGACTGGATGATCGGCATCTCCCGCAACCTCTGCCTCTACCCGAACGTGTACCTGATGGACCAGTTCTCCTCGCAGATCCGCCAGTTCCGCCCGGTCGCCGTGGACAAGACCGAGGTCACCATCTACTGCATCGCCCCCAAGGGCGAGTCCGACGAAGCCCGCGCCAACCGCATTCGCCAGTATGAGGACTTCTTCAATGCCTCCGGCATGGCCACCCCGGACGACCTGGAGGAATTCCGCTCCTGCCAGAAGACCTACATGGCCACCGCCGCCAAGTGGAACGACCTCTCCCGCGGCCAGGCCCACCAGATCACCGGCGCTGACGAGAACGCCAGGAAGATCGGCCTCGAGCCAATCTCCAGCGGGGCGCGCACCGAGGACGAGGGCCTGTACCCGATCCAGCACGGCTACTGGCTCAAGACCATGCGCAACGCCGTTGCCACCGAACAAGCCGCCGCAGCGAACTAGACGTAAGGAAGCACACCATGACCGCCATAGCCACCACCGAGTTCCAGGCCAGCACCGGAACGGTGACACTTCAGGACGTCAAGCAGTTCCTCTACCAGGAGTCCCGTTTCCTGGACGACCGCGACTTCGACCGATGGATCGACTGCTACCACCCCGAGGCCACTTTCTGGATGCCCGCCTGGGCCGACGACGATGCGCTCACCGAGGACCCCCAGCGGGAGATCTCGCTGATCTACTACGCCAACCGCGGCGGCCTGGAAGACCGCGTTTTCCGCATCAAGACCGACCGCTCCTCGGCCACCAGCCTGCCCGAGCCCCGCACCGGGCACAACGTGACCAACGTGGAAATCGTTGCCAGTGACGGCGACAGGGTCGATGTACGTTTCAACTGGTTCACCCTGTACTACCGCTACCAGAATGTCGACACCTACTTTGGCACCTCGTTCTACACCATCGACTATTCCGGCACCCAGCCGGTGATCATGGCCAAGAAGGTTGTGTTGAAGAACGACTTCATCCACCACGTCGTGGACATTTACCACATCTAACCAGTCCCCGTCCCGTGAAGGGGCCCGGACTGGTTGCGGGGGCGGCGACGCCCCCGCAACATTTCCAGGTACCAACGGCCGTACCACCTGCACTATTTTGAAAAGAGCCCCCCTCATGACCTATCAGGTTGCCCTCGCCTTCGAGGACGGCATTACCCGGTTCATTAAAGTTGGACCGCGCGAAACCGTTGCCGACGCCTCCTACAAGGCCCGCATCAATATTCCGCTGGACTGCCGCGACGGCGCCTGCGGCACCTGCAAGTCCTTCTGCGAGTCCGGAAAATTCGACGGCGGGGACTACATCGACGAAGCCCTCACCGAAGACGAGGCCGAAGCCGGCTACTGCCTGCCGTGCCAGATGGTCCCCGAGTCCGACCTCGTGCTGCAGATCCCCACCACGTCCGACGTCGCGAAGACCGCCGCAACCACCTACTCCTCGACGTTGACCGAGATCCGCCGCATCTCCGAAACCACCTACGCCTTCAGCCTTCACGTCGAAAACCGGGGGGACCTGAATTTCCTGCCCGGCCAGTACGTGAACATTGAGGTTCCGGGCTCGGGCGGGCAGACCCGCTCCTACTCCTTCAGCTCCGGCCCGGAAGTGGAGACGGTCTCCTTCCTGATCCGCATCACCGACGGCGGATTGATGTCCACCTACATGCGCGACGTGGCCCAGGTCGGGGACGCCATCAATTTCACCGGCCCGATGGGCAGCTTCTTCCTTCGCGAGCCCAAGCGCACCTCCCTGCTGCTGGCCGGCGGCACCGGCCTGGCCCCGCTGCTGGCCATCCTGGAGAAACTTTCCGGCATGTCGAACCCGCACCCGGTCCACCTCATCTACGGGGTCAACACCGACACCGACCTGGTCGAAATCGACGTCCTCGAGGACTACCGGGCGCGCATCGAAGGCTTCACCTTCGATACCGTCGTCGGCGACCCGGCCAGCAGCGCGGAAAAGAAGGGCTACGTCACCAACCACTTCCAGCCGCACCACCTGGCCGACGGGGACGTGGACATCTACCTCTGTGGCCCGACGCCCATGGTCGAGGGTGTCCGCCGCCATCTGGAGGGGGAGGGCATCAAGCCGCAGAACTTCTACTTCGAGAAGTTCGCCCTGGCGGTTGTCCCCGACGCCGCCCCCGCACCGCAGGCGCCGGCTGCCGCAGCTCCGGCAGCGGAAGCAGCAGAGCCGCCGTCCACCCTGCCCGCCTATGAAATCGGCGAGGAGCACGCAACATTCCAGGCGCAATTCGACGCCCGCATGGCCTTGGAACTGGCCATCGTTGAACTGACCATGGGCAAGCTGACGCCCGAGCAACTGGTCGAGTTCAAGGTCCTGGCCCAATTGGCCGGCAAGACCCTGGACGGCGAGAAGTTCGTGAACGCCGAGGAATTCACCGTCACCAACGAGGCATTCCACCAGTTCCTGTTCAGCTGCGTCGGCAACGAACACCTGTTGCAGGCCTACAACCGCCTCGAGGTCCCCGCCACCATGGCCAAGGTCCTGCGCCAGGAGCACTGGATTGACGGGGCCGTGGACGCCGACCACCTTCAGATCGTTGCCGCGTTTGAAAACAACGACCTGGCCGGCGCCCGCAAGGCGATCATGGCCCACAACGAGCACGCCAAGGCAACCATGGCCGCAGCCTCCAAGGCGGGTGCCAAGTGAGCGCCAACGCGAACGCCGACGGCGCGAACGCCACTGCGGCCGCCGGCCTGCCCACGTCCTTCCACGCGGACCGGTTCTCCGGCAAGGTCGTGATGGTCACCGGTGCCGCCCAAGGCATTGGCTGGGCCGTGGCCCGCCGCATTGCCGCCGAGGGCGGGGAACTGGTGCTGGTTGACCGGTCCCCGCAGGTCCACACGGTGGCCGAGGGCCTGCGCAGCCACGGCGTGCACGCGCTGAGCGTGACCGCCGACCTGGAGGCCTTCGAGGGTGCGATGTCCGCGGTCGTCGCCGCACTCACCGAACACGACCGGATCGATGTGCTCGTCAACAACGTCGGCGGAACCATCTGGGCCAAGCCGTTCGAGCACTACTCCCCTGAGGAAATTCACCGGGAAATCCAGCGCTCGCTTTTCCCGACCCTGTGGATGTGCCGTGCGGTGTTCCCTGAAATGATCAAGGCCGGCGGCGGCACCATCGTCAATGTCTCCTCCGTGGCGACGCGCGGGGTCAACCGCGTCCCCTATGGCGCGGCCAAGGGCGGGGTCAAGGCCATCACCTCGGCCCTCGCAATGGAGGGCGCTGCCCATTCCATCCGTGTGGTGGCGACGGCACCCGGCGGCACCGAGGCACCCGAACGTGTCGTCAAGCGGGGCCCGGCCCCCGAAGGCGAACAGGAAAAGGCCTGGTACCAGCAAATCGTGGACCAGACCGTCGACTCCTCGTTGATGAAACGCTATGGCAACCTTGACGAACAGGCCGGTCCCATCGCGTTCCTGGCCTCCGATGAGGCGTCCTACATCACCGGAAGCGTCCTTCCGGTGGCCGGAGGGGACCTGGGCTAGCAGGTACTTCCCTTCCCCACGCATGGGGCGGCCTGTGGCCGCCCCATGCGGCATTTTCAGCACCCAGCCATTCCACGGCCCGCCGTCCGGAGCCAACTTTCCGGGCTACGGCCTCCACACCGCAGGCACCCGCCTGTGGAGCTTGTTCGTGCCCAGACACCCGCACAATGCCGTGCGCCCGGGCCCATGAGTCAACGGAGCAAATCGTGAAATCACCGGACCAACGTGCCGCCAGGAAACAACAAAGCACCATCCTCTGGGTGGTGGCCATAGCAGCCCTCGCCCTCGTGTTCGACGGATATGACCTCGTGGTCTACGGAACTGTGGTTTCCACGCTGCTGGGCGATCCAACCCAGCTCGGCGAGATCGGTCCGGCCACCGCCGGCGTCCTGGGCAGTTGGGCGCTTCTGGGCGTCATGGTCGGCGCGTTGGCCACGGGCGCCATTGGGGACTACCTCGGGCGCCGCAAGATCATGATCACCGGCATCACCTGGTTCTCCCTGGGCATGGGCCTGACCGCACTCGCCCCCAACGTCATGGCGTTTGGCGCCCTGCGTTTCGCCACCGGGCTGGGGGTCGGCGCACTGGTCGCGACCGCTGGCGCGATCGTGGCCGAGTTCGCCCCCCAGGGCAGGCGCAACTACTACAACGCCATCGTCTACTCCGGCGTCCCGGTGGGCGGGGTGCTGGCGTCGCTGCTGGCCATTGTCCTGTTGGACGCCGTCGGCTGGCGCGGGCTCTTTCTCATCGGCGCCACACCCATTCTCTTCCTGCTGCCCATGGCCCTGGCCAAGCTGCCGGAATCCCCCGAGTGGCTGATGGCCCGCGGCCGCACCGAGGACGCCCGGCGCGTCTCGATCCGCGCAGGTGTCCCGGTCCCCGTCCCGGAGGCCGCCGCCGCCACTGCCAAGGCACCGGTTTCCGCATCCTCCGGTGCCAAGATCGGCTTCCGCGCCCTGGCGACCCGGAAATATGCGCTGCCCACCATCCTGCTGGGCCTGATGAGCTTCGCCGGACTGATGCTGACCTATGGCCTGAACACCTGGCTCCCGCAGATCATGTCCCAGTTCGGCTACGGCAAGTCCTACTCGCTCGCTTTCCTGCTGGTGCTTAATGCCGGTGCCGTCTTCGGCGGGTTGGTTGCCTCCCTGGGCGCCGACCGAATCGGTGCGAAGCGCGTGGTGGCCACGACCTTCTTCCTTGCCGCGGTGGCCATGGCACTGCTGACCATGCAGCTTCCCCTCGGCATCCTGCTCGGGCTGGTTGCGGTGGCAGGCGTGGGCACCATCGGCACACAGGTGCTGATCTACGGTTTCGTCTCCAACTATTACAACAGCGCCGCACGTGGCGCCGGGGTTGCCTGGTGTGCAGGGTTTGGGCGGCTGGGCGGCATCTTCGGCCCACTCATTGGCGGGTTGCTGATGGCGGCGGGCGTCCAAAACCACATCGCCTTCTACGTCTTCGCCGCAGTTGCTATCGTTGGTGCATTGGTGACAGCCTTTGTCCCATTGCACCACTCCGAGACCAAGCTGCCGGCCGCCCCTGCGGCCGTGGCCGCCGCGTCCAGATGACCACAGGCCGGGTGAAATACCGGCGGTGGGGCTGCCCGGACAACGTTGGCCGGGCAGCCCCGGCCACACCTAGTGAAAGGCTGGAAACGGCGCCTCCATGCACCAACAACGATCGCAGGCGTTCCTGGCACGGCTGTTGCACCTGGCCGAGTCCGGCGCCGCCCAGTTGGTGGTGGTCAGGGGTCCGGCCGGCTGCGGCAAAAGCACGCTGGTCCGGCGTTTCCTGGACACCAACAAGCATCTGGCCACCTGGAACTCCGCCGGTGCCCGCTGGGAAAGCGGCATCCCGGGTTCCGCCCTTCAGGAGCTGCTCCCCCCGGCCCCGGAAGCGCCCGACGTCGCGCTGGGTGACAGGCTGCTCGCCTTCCTCCAGGAGGCCGGCAAACACACCGGCATCCTGGTGGTCGAGAACCTGCAGTGGACGGATGGCCAGTCGCTGGCCGCGCTGCTCTTTGCCTGGCGGCGGCTCCGGGCCGAAAAGCTGCTTCTGGTCCTCACCCTCCGCGAGGAGGAAGCCGCCTTCATGCCGCATGGCGCACGCGAGTTGCTCGAAGCCGCACACGGCACCACGCTCGAGCTGGAGCCTCCCACCCCGGCCGGTCTCCAGGAGATTGCCGCTTCGCGCCTTGGGGCCGAACTCTCGGCGGCCGCGGCCGACCAACTGTTGGCCTACACCGCCGGCAACATCGAGACCGCACTGGAGCTGATCCGCGAAAATCCCGGGCACACCTGGAACCAGCTCAACCAACGCTTTCCCGCGCCCCGGGCAGTGGCCGCCGAGGTGGCCGGGCTGCTTGAAACCCTCTCGGTCCCGGCCCGCACCTTCATCGAGGCGGCAGCCGTCCTCGGCCGGCAGCCGCGCCTGGACATGGTCGTCGCGCTGTCCGCCGCCGGGGATCCCCTGCCGCTGATAGAGGAATGCGTGTCAACGAAACTGGTGGAGGTGGCCGGCAGCGGCGGAAACCTCTCCGTGCGTTTCAGCGGGCACATCCACCAGATGGCCGTCTATCATTTGATCCCGCTCTCGCGGCGCCTCGCACTGCATGCCGCCGCTGCTGCCCTGGGCGAGTTTGCGGGCGATCCCCTGGCCCACCGGGCCGATGCCACGCTGCTCTCCGACCCGGGCCTGGCCCACCAGCTCGAAAGCCGCGCCCAGGAGCAGTCTGCCCGCGGGGAATGGTCCTCGGCTGCGGCCTCCCTGCACCGCGCGGCACAACTTGCCACGGATGCCTCCCAACGCGGGCCCCTCCTGCTCAGGGCCGTCGATGCCACGGTGGCCGCCGGTGAGCTGCCCCGCGCCCTCTCCTTTGCCGGGGAACTGGCCGCCATGGCCAGCAGCCCCACCCGGGACCTGCTGTCCGGCTACATCGCCATTCTCCAGGGCAGGTCGCTGACCGCCGACCGCTGGCTCACCAGGGCCTGGGCCGGGGCCGAGCAGACCGGGGACACCGAGCTCATGGCCACCGTTGCCCAGCGCCGCGTCCTGCACTCGCTGGGCCGGCTGGAAGGGGACGCGCTGGTCGAATGGGCCGAGCGGACGGCAGAACTCAGCGCCCCTGAAAGCACGCTGTCCGTGGAGGCCTCAGCCATCCAGGGACTGGGCCTGGGCATGCTGGGCCGAAGGCGTGCCGGCGAGGACATCCTGACGCGCATGCTTTCCGCCCTGCCGTCGGGCGCCCAGCGCCAACGCGCCGAAATGGCCATGGGCTGGCTGCACGTGGCCGGGGACCAAATTGAGACTGCCCGCCACGAACTGGCCAATTCCAGCTCCACGGACTTCAGCGAGGGTTCCCACCGCATCGCCCTGTGGGCCCGTGCCTGGCTGGCCAGGGCCCACTATGCCGCCGGGGACTGGGACCAGGCGCTGGAAACCCTGCGCACCGGTGTCGCCCTCCAGGAAAAGTCGGGCATCGAACTGATGCGTCCGCTGCTCCACCTCACCGCGGTGCAGATCCACTCGATGCGCGGGGAACCGCTCGAAGTCGAGGGCCACCTTGCGAAGGCCTGGGCGCGGACCGGCAGCTACGAGGTCATGCAGGTGCCCTACCGCATGGCCCGGGCTGCGGCCGCCCGCGCCCGGGCGGACTATGACGAGGTCATCCTGGCGCTGGAACCGTTGCTGGCAATGGACCGCTCGCACGGCATCGACGAACCTGGGTTCTGGCCGTGGCACGACGTCTACGCCGACGCGCTGGTGCGCAAGGAGCGCCTGGACGAGGCGGGGGAATTCCTGGCTCCGCTGCTGGCGCAGGCCCGGAAGCGCAGGCACCGCTCCAGCATCGCCCGCCTGCTGGTGGTGCGCGCCCAGCTGTTGGCGGCACGCGGCGACCTGGAAGGGACGCACGATTGTTTTGAGGAAGCGCTCACCTCGTTGCAGGGCCTGACCCTGCCGGTGGTGCGGGCCAACGTTGAATACTCGTACGGGCAGTCGCTGCGCCGTGCGGGAAAGCGCGGAGACGCTGTCGGGCCGCTGACGCGTGCGCTGGCCGGCTACACCCAGTTGGGCGCCACCATCTACATCGAGCGGTGCAACCGCGAGTTGCAGGCCACCGGCATCAGTGTTCCGCGCCGGGACACTGCCGACTGGTCCACCCTGACCGCCCAGGAAAAAGCTGTCGCGGCGCTGGTGTGTGCCGGGGCGAGCAACAGGAAGGCCGCCGAGGAATTGTTTATCGGGACAAAGACCGTCCAGTACCACCTGACGCGGATCTACGCGAAGCTGGGCGTGGCCTCACGCACCGAGCTCGCGGCCCGCTACCGCGACTCCGACAAGTAGGCCAAGGCCGCCACGACGGTGCGCAATGTCAGTGCCGGTGGGTGCCTAGCGGCTGGAAGGACTGTGCACCGGCAAACCAGCTTTCACCCCGGCGCTCCCCGAGCTGTTCACCGAGGCGGTGGAACACACCCGCGTGAAAGATCAGCGGGGCGGCATCGCAGACTGTCAGCGAGCGGACTTCGCCGACCACAATGACGTGGTCGCCGCCGTCGTAGTTGTTCCAGGCCCGGCATTCCAGCGTGGCGGCATTGCCTGCCAGCACCGGGACCCCGCCGCGAAGGTCCCATTCCGGCCGGCCGTGCGTGGGCCGGCCGGCAAAGTGCCGGGCCACCTCCAACTGCCCCTCCGAGAGGATGTTGATGGCGAAGGACGATCCGTCCAGGTGCCGGGCTGTCCGGGAACTGCGCGTCAACGTGATCTGGGCCAGCGGCGGATCCATCGAGACGGCTGCGAAGGCGGTCACCATGGCGCCGTAGGGCTTGCCGTCGGTGCCTTGGGTGGTGACCACTGTGACGCCGGTGGCGAACCGGCCGAAGGCGCTGCGCAATTGGCGGGCATCCATGGTGGCCCGCACGGCTTCCTGGGTCATGGCTGGTCCTCTTTCACGTCGATGCACCCCTGGGGTGCGTGGGCCTGGTTCTTGGGCCTTCCCGGCGGCGTGGGCCGTGGGACTGCCGGGGAATGGGAACGGCGGGGCTCCCGGACATTTCGCCGGGAACCCCGCCGTCGCGACAGGCCGAAGGCTACTTGGCTTCGGGGTCGAGCACGAAGTCGTAGGTGACCTGCTTGCCGTTGCCGGACTCGGCCGGCTGGATGTCAAGCAGGAGTTCCGGCTTCACCGCGGTGGCGATGTCGTCGTCATTGTGCGCGTCGCCCGGGAAGTAAAGCTGTGCGGTCAGCAGTTCGTGGCCGGGGGCCGAGACCTTGAGGTGCAGGTGGGCCGGGCGCCATGCGTGCCAGCCGGCAGCGGCAATGAGCTGTCCGCAGGCACCGTCGGTCGGGATCTGGTACGGGGCCGGCTGCATGGTGTCGATCTGGAATTTGCCCTCCGCGTCGGCAATGAACGTGCCGCGCAGGTTCCACTCCGGGATGTTCGGGGCGAACTGGGAGTAGAAGCCCTCTTCGTCGGCGTGCCACAGCTCAATTTTGGCGTTCTTCAGCGCGGAACCGTCGGTGGAACGGACCTGGCCCTGGAACAGCAGCGGCGTGCCCTTCTCATCGTCGCGCATGGAGATCTTGGCCGGGGAGTCCTGCGACGGGGAGCCGGGGACGTAGTACGGACCCTCGATGGAGCCCTTGTTGCCTTCGCGGTGGCTGGTCGCAACGTCCTCAACGGAGTGTTCGAGCCAGACGTCCAGGAACAGCGGCCATTCGCCGTCGTCGCCGACCTTGATCAGCCAGGCCTTCAGGGCGTTGAACTCGTCATAGCTCACGCGCTCTTCGAGCACGATGTCGTTGGCGGCCTTGATGAGCTTGCTGGCCAGCAGGTTGACGCGCTCGACGTCGGCGGCGATCGCGCCGGTCTTGCCGGACTGGCGGAAGCGGTCGGTGGCCGCGTTCCCTGAAGCTGCGGCGCTTGCCGTGGTCTCGGTGGTCATGGTTACTCCTTCGTAATCTCCTGCTGGAGGGGTTTTGGTGTGCTGGGACTAAATCACATGGTGCCGTGATGGTTGTCACAGCGGCTTTCCATGCATTCAATCTATGCCTCTTATTGAGCCGTGTGAAATACTTTTTTCCGCCTGATTCAGATGTTTTACATATCAGTCGGCGGGGATGGCAAGCCCGTCCGCCCGATTAGCGGATCGAATTCGGGTGCTTGGCGAGCGGGGTGACCTTGATGCGCATGTAGGGGTACATGGGGAAGCCGCTGAGGATCTGGTGCAGCTCGTCATTGGACTCGACGTCGAACAGGGAATGGTTTGCGTATTCCCCCACGATTCGCCAGATGCCTGCCATCTTTCCGCTGCGCTGCAATTGTCCCGAGTACTCCTTCTCACGGACCTGGAAGTCCGCAATTTGCGCCTCGGTCAGGTGGGCCGGGAACGATACGTCCATGCGGGCGAGGAATTTCATGCTGTTCTCCTGGATAGGGCGTGGTTGGAGGTTAGTTTTGGCGGTAGCGCGCGAGCTTGTCTTCGTCGATGCCGGCACCGACACCCGGCACGTTGCGCACGGAGATCCGTCCGCCGCTGATCCGGATGGGTTCGGCGATCAGGTCGTCCGACATGTCCAGGAAGTTGGACAGTTCCCCGGCGCTGCGGGTGGTGGCCTCGTGGGCGGCGCCGAAGGTGACGGTGGCCAGCGATCCGATTTGGGTGTCGATCTGGTTGCCCATGGTGACATCCACACCCAGTCCGGCGCACAGGCCCAGGATTTGCCCGGCCTCGGTGAATCCGCTGCGGGCGGTCTTGATGCAGATCGCGTTCGATCCCCCGGCGAGCAGTTCGCGTGAGACGTCCCCGGCCGTGGGAACCGACTCGTCGCCGACGATCGGGATCGGCGACTTCTCCACGAGCCTGCGGCGGCTCATGGCCTCCTTGGCGTCGCACGGCTCCTCAAGCTTGGTCAGGCCCAGGCCCTCGGTACGGCGCAGCACCTCAAGCGCCTCGTTGGCGGTCCAGCCGCGGTTGGCGTCCAGGTAGATCTCCACGTCGTCGCCCAGCCCGGCGCGCAGCACATGGCAGGCCTCGATGTCCAGGGCCAGCGGACGGCGCCCCACCTTCAGCTTGAAGGTGGTGATGCCGTAATCCTCGCCAAAGCGCAGCGCCTCCTCGAGCAGTTCCTCCGCAGGGCGGAAACCGAGCATGTGCGAGACGCGCATGGAATCGGCATAGCCGCCGAGCAGCTTGTGGACGGGGGTGCCCAGGGCCTTGCCCAGCAGGTCCCACAGCGCAATGTCAATGGCACCCTTGGCAACCTGGTTGTGGATGGTCCGGTCCAGCACCTCGTGCACCTTGCCGCGGTCCAGCGGGTCAAGTCCGATCAGTTGCGGGGAGAAGACCTTGTCGATGATGGACATGATCGAGTCCTGGGTTTCCCCGTAGGTGTAGGGGCGCGGCGGGGCGTCCGCCTCGCCGATGAGGCCGTCGTCGGAGTGGATGCGCACCAGCACGTGTTCGGCATCGGTGACCTCCCCGCTGGCAAATTTCAGCGGGTGGGCATAGGGGATTGAATAGGGGATCGCTTCGATGCGTTGGATCTTCACGACGGGTTTCCTTCCGTGGGGGCGGGGGTCTCAAAAAGGTCCAGGAACTTGTTCAGCAGGGCTGTCTCGCTGCCCGTCTTCCACGCCACGGCCAGGTCGACGGCGGGCGCGTGCCGCAATTGGCGGAAAACGATGCCCTGGAGGGCAAACATGCGCCGGGCAGTGGGGACCAGGGCCACGCCCATGCCGGCGGCGACGAAGGAGAGCAGGGTGGAGGTCTCGCGGGTTTCCTGCACGACCTGGGGGCTGAAGCCGGCCTGGCGGCAGGCTTCGGTGGAGATGGCGTTGACCGCGGACGTCAGCGGATAGGCAATGAACGCCTCCCCGGCCAGGTCCGCGAGGTCCAGCAGCCCGCGGGAGGCCAGTTCATGGTCTTCGGGCAGTGCCACGACCAATTCGTCCTTCTCCAGGAATTTCAGGCTCAACTGGTTTGACCGGATCGGCGGGCGCAGCACGGCCACGTCCACGCGCTGCTCCTCCAGGGCGATTTCCATTTCCGGGGTAAGCATTTCCCCATGGACGCTCAGGCGCAGGCCGGGCATGTACTGGCGCGCCGACTGCACAATCAGGGGCATCAGCCGGTAGGTCGCCGTGCCGGAAACCCCGACCCGCAGGACGCCGCTGGCGCCCTCCCCCACGAGCTTGACGTCCTGTTCGAGCTTGTCGATCTCCGCCAGCAGCAGGCGGGCGCGGGCCAGCAGCAGCTTTCCGGCCTCGGTGAGGTCCACCTTGCGCGTGGTGCGCACCAGCAGCTGGGTGCCCAGCTGCTCCTCCAGCTGCTTGATTTGTTGCGACAGCGGAGGCTGCGCCATGTGCAGGCGCTGTGCGGCGCGGCCGAAGTGCCGTGCCTCGGCCACGGCAATGAAGTAACGCATCTGACGCACTTCCACGTCGTCCACCCTCCGGTCGTGGGCACCGTTGTGCTCCACTGCCAGATTAGGACGCAAAGATTACTTATGAGAAATACATATATCGGCTCGATTCAGAGCTTTGAACTATCAGTGCGTGCCGGCAGAGCCCCGGGGACGGGAGCGGCGGCCGACTCCTCGATGTAGCGCTTGGGGTTGATCATGACGGCGCCGGTCATCATGACGACCAGGCACAGGCCCAGCGTGGCGAACGACCACGTCCAGGACCCCGTGGCGTCGTGGATGGTGCCGAAGAACAGCGGCGCTATGCCTGCCCCCGCGTACCCCACGCCCTGGCTGAAGCCGGAAAGCACGGAGGAGCCGTGCGTGGTCCGCGAGCGCAGGTTCACCATCAGCAGTGCCGTGGCGAAGGTGCCCTGGCCCAGGCCGGCAGAGGTGACCCACAGCCAGGTCCCGGCAGTGGGCGCCAGGTAGAGGCCCAGGTGCCCGATGGTCCAGAACATGGCAAAGAGTGAAATGGCGATGATCGGGTTCTTCATGCGCGGCACCCACAAGGGAACCAGCAGGCTGACGGGCAGGCCCAAAATCGCGAAATAGGCCAGGGCCGAGCCTGCCGCTGCCGGGTCCAGGCCCTCGCCGGCCAGGTAGGGCGGCAGCCAGGTGAAGTAGACGTAGGTTTGTGCCGAATTGCCGGCCAGGAAAATGGCCAGCCCCCACGCCACCCGCGAGCGCCACGGCACCAGCTTCGGTACGGCGGCCTTCACGGCCGCACCGGGGCCGGTGGAGGCAGTGCCGGGTGCCCGGCCGGCGTCGTCCGCGGCGCTGCGGCGAACCTGTCGGTCACGCAGGGCCTGCGCGGCCCACGGGAGCAGCACCAGGAAGCTGACCGAGGCCCACAGGCCGATGGAGACGCGCCAGTTGGTGAGTCCGGCCACCGGGACGGCCAGCTGCGGGCTGGCCGCCGTGCCCACCGCCAGCAACGTCACGTAGCCGGCCGTCACCACGCCCACGCGGTCCGGGAAGTACTTTTTCACCAGCGGCGGCAGCACCACATTGCCGATCCCGTAACCGGCCATGACCACGGCGCTCCAGCCGAGGAACGGCCACACCTGCCCCGTGGCCGCGCGAACCAGCTGCCCCACCACGGCCAGCACGACGGCGGCCACCAGCACCCTTTCGAGGCCAAAGCGGCGGATCAGCACCGGCGTCAGCAGCCCGAACACGGCGAAGATGAGGGGCGGGAGCATGGCCAGCAGGCCGATCGTGCCGGCGTCGAAGCCCAGTGCGGAGCGCAGCTCCCCCAGCAGGGGCGGCACCACCGAGACGGCCGCACGCAGGCTCACGGCCATGACCATGATGCCCAGCAGCGCCCCGATGCGGCCGGTCCACGGCTTCTTCACAAGATAATTGCTCACGTGACAAGAGTAGTCACTGCCGCGACACCACCCGGGCAGGTTTTGTTGACCGGCCCCGGGAGCGGACATACATTGGGAATTGGCCGCCACCCTTGCGGTCCACCCGCCCCCGGCCGCCCCCGGCCACCCACGGCAAGGACGCCCATGGACGCAGCACAGCAGCCCGCACCGCCCACCACCCGGGAGGCCTGCCTGGCCGCCGACGCCGCCGACCCGCTGCGCCGCTTCCGCGACGACTTCCTGCTGCCGGGCGGCGTCATCTACCTGGACGGCAACTCGCTCGGGGCCCGGCCGAAGGCCTCCCTGGACGTGGCCGCCCGCGTGCTCGAGCAGGAGTGGGGCACGGGTCTGATCCGCAGCTGGAACACCGCCGGCTGGTTCGGGCTGCCGGGCCGGCTCGGCGACAAGCTGGCTGCGCTGGTCGGCGCCGGCCCCGGTGAGGTGGTGGTCACGGACACCACTTCACTGAACCTGTTCAAGTCGCTGGCCGCGGCGCTGCGCATCCAACAGGCTGCGGACCCCGCCCGGAAGGTGATCGTGACCGAACGTGACAACTTCCCCACGGACATCTACATGGCCGAGGGAATCGCGGACTTCCTGGACCAGGGACATTCGGTGCGCCTCATCGATGCGGACCTGCCGCTGGAGGACGCGCTGGGAGCCGACGTGGCCGTCGTCGCCCTTTCCCATGTCAACTACCGCACGGGGGCCATGTGGGACATGGCGTCCACCACCTCCCTGGTGCACGACGCCGGCGCCCTGGTGGTCTGGGACCTCGCCCACGCGGCCGGTGCCGTGCCGGTGGACCTGCGTGGCGCCGGGGCGGACTTCGCGGTGGGCTGCACGTACAAGTACCTCAACGGCGGGCCCGGCTCACCCGCGTTCATCTGGGTCAACGCCCGCCACCAGGACCGGTTCTGGCAGCCCCTCTCCGGCTGGTGGGGGCACGCGCGGCCGTTCGCCATGGAGGATGCCTACGAGCCGGTGTCGGGGATCGGCCGGTTCCTGTGCGGGACACAGCCGGTGGTGTCGATGGCGCTGGTGGAATGCGGGCTGGACATCAGCCTCGCGGCGGACATCGGCGCGGTGCGGGAGAAGTCCCTGGCGCTGGCGGAGCTGTTCATCGCCCTGGTGGACGCCCGGCGCGGGGACCATCCGCTGGAGCTGGTCACGCCGCGGGACCCGGGACTCCGCGGCAGCCACGTCAGCTACGCCCATCCCGAGGGCTATGCCGTCATGCAGGCCCTCATTGCCCGCGGCGTCATTGGCGACTACCGCGAACCCCACGTGCTCCGCTTCGGCATCACCCCGCTGTATCTGGGCCGGGCCGACATCTGGGACGCCGTGGAGGCACTGTTCGACATCCTCGACAACCGGCTCTGGGACGCGCCGCAGTTCCGGGAGCGGCTGGCTGTCACGTAGCGGCGGTCCCGCCGAGATCGGGGACAAGCCGCGAGAAAGGCGTCAACCAACACCGTTCTCGCGGCTTGTCCCCTTCCTCGGCGAAAGCGGTAGGGACGGCCCGTTATCCACAATTGCCGATCCCGGCCTTGAAGCCGTGACGGGCCCGCGGAAGACTCTGCCCATGGGAGACGAGAAACTGCTGGAGCGGATCGGGCGCGCGTGGCCGGCGGGCGCGCCGGTGGCAACCACGGCCCAGCTTGCCGCCGCCGGCGTCGGCGACCGGGTGCTCGCCGCCGCGTTGAAACATGGCTGCGTGTACCGCCTGCGCCGGGGCGCCTACGTGCAGGCAGCCCTGTGGCACGAACAAAAGCCCTGGGACCGGGACAAGCTGCGGCTGTATGCGCACATTCTGACCGCACGCGGCAGGCCGCGGTATTCCTACTTCAGCGCGGCCCGCCTGCACGGCCTGTTCATCTGGAATTGCGGGCCCAAGGTGCATGTGACGGCATTCTCCGCCGCCTCGGGAACGGGCACCGCGAGGGACGTCGTCCCGCACCACGACGAGCTGCCGGCCGGAGACACCTGTACCATCCGCCTGCGCAACGGCATGGAGGTGGTGGCCACCACGCTTGAACGCACTGTTGTCGATTGCGCCCGCATGGGCAGGATCGCCGAAGCCGTCGTCATCGGCGACCACGCACTGCGGCGCGGCGCCCGGCTCGAGGCCATGTGGGCCATGCTTGCGGCAGGCACCGGGCGCCGCGGCGTGCGCCGGGCCGCAAAGGTCCTGCGGGCACTCGACCGGCGGAGCGAGTCGCCCGGGGAGAGCCGGACCCGCCTGATCATTGCGGCAATGGACATCCCGCAGCCGGAACTGCAACTGGAACTGCGCGTTGACGGGCACCTGTACCGGCCGGACTTTGCCTGGCGGGAACAAAAAGTCATCGTGGAGTTTGACGGCGATGTCAAGTATTTCGACTTCGGACCCACCCGGGAGGTCCAGCTGGAGGAGCGGAAGCGGGAGAAGAGGCTCATGGAGGCGGGCTGGCGGTTCGTCCGACTGGAGTGGCGGGACCTGTCACGGCCGGCGGACGTCCGGCGGCGGATCCTCGCCGCGCTCGGCTCGATGCAACCCGCCGCCGCAGCCTAAGTGCCGAGATCGGGGACAGGCCGCGAGAAAGGCGTCAGCCAACACCGTTCTCGCGGCTTGTCCCCTTCCTCGGCGAAAGCGCGGCCCGGCCTGCAGGATCGTGCAGAATTCTGCCACCGGCGTTCTAGGATGGAGGCAATATCTGCGAAAGGAGCCGCACGGCATGGATGCAGCACAGCTTGGCGCCGCCCTGCGTGCCCGGCGCCGCGAACTGGCGCTGACCCAGATTGAGACGGCGGACCTCGCCGACATTTCCACGCGCGTGCTCAGCGACCTGGAAAACGGCCGGGAAACCGTGCGGCTGGACATCCTTTCCGCCGTGGCCAACGCCCTGGGCCTGGCCGTGACGCTTGAGGTGCAGGCCCCGTGAAGAACCCCGAGGACGCCAAGAAGATCCACCACGCGGTGGTCTACAAGCAGGGGCGCCCCGCCGCGACCCTGGTCCGCCACGCGCGTGCCGGCGTTGTTTTCTCCTACCTGCCCGCCTACCTGAACTCCGGCGGCCCGGCCATCGCCTCCACCCTGCCACTGCTGGACATGCCGGTGACGCTGGCCCACGGCAGCGTGCCGGCGTTTTTTGCCGGGCTGCTGCCGGAAGGCGAGCGCCTGGCGAAACTGCGGTGGGCCGTGAAGACCACCATCACCGACGAATTCTCGCTCCTGCTGGCGGCCGGCCAGAATCCCGTGGGCGACGTGCGGATCCTGCCCGCTGGCGCCCCCCTCGAGGACGTGCCGCCGCTGCTGGCCGTCACCAAGACGATGGACACCGTGCACTTTTCCAGCTATGCCGCCATCCCCGGCCCCGTGGACCCGTCCGCGCTGCCCGGCCTGCAGGACAAGGCCACAGCCTCCTACGTCCACGACAAGGACACCTCCCGGGCCTACATCCTCAAGTTCAACGACGGCAGCCACGCCCGCCAGGTCGAAACCGAATACCTGATGCTCAACAAGGCGAAGGCGCTGTCCATCCCGGTGGCCGCATCCCGCCTGGTGTACGACGCCGAGCGCCAGGCCGCCCTGCTCGTCTCCCGTTTTGACCGGTCCCCGGCCGGGCCCCTCGCCACCGAGGACGGCGCGCAGCTGCTGGGCCTGCCGCCCTCTCGCAAGTACAGCGTCCCGGCCGAGGCGGTGGCGGCTGCCGTGGCGGCCATGTGTTCGGCCCACGTGCTCGCCGCCCGCAACGTGTTCCTGCAGTTCCTGTTCGGCTGGCTGACCGGCAACGGCAACCTGCACGCCAAGAACATTTCGGTGGTCCGGCACCCGGACGGGGAATGGTTTGTGGCTCCCGCCTATGACCTGCAGTGCACGCTGGCCGCGGAGATTGAACAGGGCTTCGCCGCCGGCGTGCCCGGCGGCATCCTCACCGAGCTGACCGACGGCGACCCCTCCCGCGACCCCGGCATGGCGCTTCCGGTGGGAGGCAGCGCCGGCAGCCGGACCGGGCTGGGACGCAACGACTGGCTGCGCTTTGCCCGCACCCTGCACCTGCCCGAGCGGCTCGCGGCCAAAAGCATTGACAAGGCCCTGGCCGCGTCCGCGCTGACCGCGGCGGAGCTGCCGTTTGGGCCGGACGTCAGCGCCGCCGTCGTCCGCGTCCTGGGCATCCGCCGCGCGGCCATGCGGCCGTAACACAATCCACACGCCCGACCAGTTTTTTTACTGACGGAATGACGGTAAAATAGGGGCATGCCACGAATAGCCGCCCCCACCAACGCGGCGCAGCGCGAGCAGACGCAGCGCAAGATCCTCGACGCCTTTGGCGAGCTGCTGTTCAGCCACGGGCTGCCCGGTCTCACCATGACGGATGTCGCCCGCACCGCCGGCGTCGGCCGCACCGCCGTATACAACTACTATGCCGACCTTGAACAGCTCCTGGTGGCGTACGCGCTGGATGAAACCGGCCGCTTTGTCACGGAGCTGAAGGCCGACCTGGACAGCCTCGGCAACCCGGTGGACAAGCTTGCACTGTATGTCCGTTCCCAGATGGAGGACCTCAGCCGCCGCCACCTGCCGCCGGGGCCCGCCATGCGTTCGGTGCTGTCCGGGGAGTCGTTTGCCAAGCTGGCCGTCCACGTGGGCGAACTGAACCAGCTGCTTGCGGACATCCTGCGCGAGGGCATGGACCAGCACTTCCTGCCCGAAGCGGACGTCGACGGGCTGGTGCAGCTGATCCACGGCTCCCTGACGGCCAGTGCCTCCCGGCGCAATCCCGACACCCCGGACGAGGACCGTGCGGCCGCGGCCATCCGGTTCATCCAGGCCGGGGTCGGCGCCGTGTTTGACGACGACGGGCGCCCCGCCACCATCGCGTAGCAGCCCGGCGGCGTCAGCCTTTCGCGGCGGGCGTTGCCGGCTTGGCGGTGGGCGCCGCAGGCGTGGGGCCCAGCCGCGGGCAGGAGAGCGGCCCCGGGGTCTGGTCCACCTTCCTGGCATCGATCAGGCCGTCATAGCTGCTGGTCACAATGAAGTCGACGGTGGCGTCCTTGCGGCTGTCCTGCACGTACTCGGCACCCTTGACATTGCGCTGGAGGTTGAAGGCGGCGGCCCGCCCGGCAGCGCCGGAGACCACCACCACGGGCGCGTCGTACGGGGTGCTGCCGTTGGCAACCGCCTTGACCTTGTAGCCGCGTTTCTTCAGCTCAGCCGCAACCTGGCCGGCCAGGCCTTCCTCGCTTCCGCCGTTGTACACGTTGACGGTGACGGTTTTGTTCGCCGGGTAGTCAAAGGGCCCGGCCGGGCAGCTGTCGGCCGTGGCCACCGGCCTGGGCGTGCCGAAGTGGAGCACCAGCTCGCCGCGCTGGATCATCCCCGCCACCACCACGCCGGCCACCACCAGGGCGAGCAGCAGCACCAGGGTCACGCCGTGGGTTATGCGCCGCCGGACGGTCCGGGCGGAGTATTCGGCCGTCTCCGGCTCGGGAAAGGCCTCCGCGAGCCCTGCAGCGTCAATGACGTGGTGGCCGTGCCAAAACTGCACGTCCTTGGACCGTTTGCGGGCCAGGCGTTCCTCATACGCTGCATCCTTGGCCTGGCGCTTCGCTTCCCGCGCGGCCCGGCGCGCCTGGCGTGCGGTGAGCTGGACGTCGTCGTCCGGGGCACCGTCAGTCATCGATCACCAGCACCCGGGCGTGCAGGATGGTGCGCTGGTGCAGCGCGGTGCGCACGGCCCGGTGCAGCCCGTCCTCCAGGTAGAGGGTGCCGCGCCACTGCACCACATGCGGGAAAAGGTCGCCAAAAAACGTTGAGTCCTCCGCCAGCAGCGCCTCCAGGTCCAGCTGTGCCTTGGTGGTCACCAGATCCGCCAGCCGCACCTGCCGCGGGGGCACCGACGCCCAGTCCTTGGGCGTTACATGGCCGTGGTCGGGATAGGGGCGTTTGTCGCCAACTGCTTTGAAGATCACCACACCAGACTATGGAGTGGGGCTCCCCATGGGAACTTCACCCGGTCCGAGCCGCGGGTGTGTTGCCAAATGGTTACAGTCAGGTTCGGCCCCCGGGGGCGAAGGCTGCAATCATGGTTCCATGACGAGAGAAACCCCGCCGCTGGCCCTTTTGCTGGACGTGGACGGCCCCATTGCCAGCCCCGTGACCCGCACCGTGTCCGCCGAAATCATCGCGAGCCTGATCGCCCTGGTCCGCGAGGGCATCCCGGTGGTGTTCAACACCGGGCGTTCGGACGCCTTCATCGCCGAGCAGGTCATGGGCCCCATGATCGAGGCCGGCATGCCCGCCCGTTCCGTGGTGCACGCCATTTGTGAAAAGGGCGCCACCTGGTTCAGTTTCACGGCCAACGGCCCCGGCACCGTCCATCTGGACCGAGAGCTGGCCATGCCGGCAGCCTTCGCAGACGATGTCCGCACGCTCGTGGCCACAAAGTATGCCGAGTTCATGTTCTTCGACGAAACCAAGCGGGCCATGGTGTCCGTGGAGCAGCAGGTCACGGTGGACAGCGCCGGCTACCTGGCCCAGCAGGACCGTTTCGACGCCGACGCCCTGGAGCTGCTGGCCCGCCACGACCTCGGCGCCGTCCGCCTGGACCACCGCGCCCCGGCCTCCTCCGGGCGCGTGGACTACCGCGTGGACCCGACCATCATCTCCACCGACATCGAATCGGTCCGGCTCGGCAAGGACCTCGGCGCCAGCCGGGCCGTGGAACTGCTGGCCGGGCAGGGCATCGTCCCCGAGGCGTGGCGGACCATGGGGGACTCGAGGACCGACTACGCCATGGCCGACTGGCTGCACCACCAGGACCACGAGGTCAAGCACGTGGACGTGCGCCCGGCCGACGGCGTTCCCGCCAAGCCCTACCCCATCCTCACCTCGGTGGACCTGGGCCTGGACCGGAACTTCATCCACGACGACGCCGGCGCCGCCTTCCTCAAGGCCTGGCTCGACGCCGTCACGGCCTAGCGGGCGAGCGCTGCCTCCACCGCGGCCACCAGCTCGGGTGAGTCGGGCGCAACCGCGGAGGCAAAGCGGGCCACGAGCGCGCCGTCGTGGTTGAGCAGGAACTTCTCAAAGTTCCACCTGACGGGCTCGGCACCGCCATCCGTGAGGGCGGCAAAAAGCGGGTGGGCATCCGGGCCGTTGACGTCCGCCTTGGCGGCCAGCGGGAAGGTCACACCGAAGTTCTTGCGGCAAAATTCGGCAATCTCGCCGTCGGTGCCCGGTTCCTGTCCGCCAAACTGGTTGCAGGGCACGCCCAGGATGACCAGCCCGCGGTCCTGGTACTTTTCATGAAGCGCTTCGAGGGCGTCGTACTGCGGGGTGAATCCGCACTGCGAGGCGACGTTGACCACCAGGACGGCCGTGCCGCCCAGGGCGGCGAGGCTGCTGGCGGTGCCGTCGTTGAGGGTCAGGGGAATGGTCTGCAAGGTTTCTGTAGTCACGTTTTGATTCTATGGCCCGGCGGTTCAGTTGTTGCGCCCGCGCGCAGCCACGGCCCACGTCCCCGCCGGCGCGCCGTCCCGGACCACCACCAGCTCGTCGGCGAGGTTGACCGCGGCGCACACGTGGTTGGGCACGGCCTGCAGGATGTCCCCGCGGCGGGGCATCGGGACGCCGTCGGGAATGGCGACGGTGGCATGGTGCTCGGAGAGGGCCGTGATCCGGGCGCCGGGCATCCCGAGGATCCGCCCGCCGCCGGTGGCCCAGGCTGGCTGGTCGGCCCCGAGGACCTTGCTGCCGGCGTCGAGGATCACGCTGCGCCCGGTGCTGCTGACCACGGTTGCGACGGCGGTCAGGGCCACGTCGTCCCATCCGCAGCTGCCCAGTTCCACCTGTTGGGCGTCGTTGAAGGCGTACACGCCGGGGCGCAGTTCCGTGAGCACGCCGGCGTCCGCGTCCGCAGCGGTGGGGGTTGACCCGCCACTGACGGTGCCTGCCGGGATGCCGGCGGCCACCAGGGAGGCCGCCGCCGTGGCGAGTGCCGCCGCCTCCTGGCCGGCTGCCGGCCCGCGTTTCCCCGGCCCATAGCCGTGGCCGGGGAAGGTGAAGACGCCCGCCACGGCGAGCCCGTGGTCCAGGGCCGCCTGCGCCACGGTGCCGGCGTCGTCCGGGCGGCAGCCGCTGCGGTGGTGGCCGCTGTCCACTTCCACCACCACCTGCACGCCGCAGCCGGCGACGGCCTGCCCCAGCTCGCGGGCAGCTTCCACGGAGTCGACGCCGATCCGCAGGGCGGCACGGGCGGCCAGCGACTTGATGCGCGCCGCCCGTGCCGGGGTGACCCACAAGGGGTAGGCCAGGAACAGGTCCGTGCAGCCGGCAGCGGCGAACACCTCGGCCTCGCCCAGCGTGGCGACGGTGAGCCCGACGGCGCCCAGCTCCAGCTGGCGCCGGGCAATTTCGGGCACCTTGTGGGTCTTGGCATGCGGCCTGAGGGACAGGCCGGCCGCCGCGGCCCGCCCGGCCATGGCCGCGAGGTTGCGGTCCATGACCTCCGCATCGACGCACAGGAACGGCGTGGAGGGAAATTCGGGGGCGGCAAAGTTCGTCTGGTCCATGGCACCATGATGCCATCCGCGCCGGTGCGGCCGGTTCCAGGGCGGAAGAAATGATCCACCGCGGGTGCGGACGCTGTTTAAGGCGGCGACGTCACGGCCATGGAAAAGCAAAAAAGTGGTCCCGCTCCATGCCTGGGGCACGGTGCGGGACCACTTTTCATTCTGTGCGGAGGATGGGGGATTTGAACCCCCGAGGGCGTTAACCCAACACGCGTTCCAGGCGTGCGCCATAGGCCGCTAGGCGAATCCTCCAGCTGCCGTGGCGAACACGGCAGGTTCAAGAGTACCTGACGAAGTGCCGAAGTCACGAATCGGGGCCTGCCGGTGCGGGCGGAGGGCAAGAAAGAGGGGTAGTGGGGCCCCGTTCAAGCTCCACTACCCCCATTTCCCATGCGGTCCATCGGAAGGCAGACCCTCTTGCTGGGGACTGGCGCCGTGGCGCCTGTCCCTGCACTCCGCCGCGGTGCTCCCTCCGCGGGTGGCGTGCATTCGCAACTTTACAACATTGTCACGCAGCTGTGACATATTGCGGCAAATATTTCGCGAGTTGAAACATGGGCGGTTTGGCGCGGCCGCGGACGAACCCGGAAAGGCCCGCAGCCGCGGCCGGGCGGCCCGCCAGGGTGCCTTGACCGGCGTCGTGTCCCACTACCGCAGGCCGTGCCGGACTGCCAGGGCGGCGGCAACAAAAGCGGCAATGGCAAAGAGGAAGGTCAGGATCCACAGCAGCGCCTGCTGGTCGCCGTGGTGGCGCACCTTCTGGGTGCTTTGCGTCGAGAAGGCCTCGACGCGCAACATGGCGGATATGCCGCAGATAAAGGCGAGCGCCATGAATATCCATTGAAAAATTCCGTAGATCATTTTGACCGTCATCTCCTCATGGCCTCGGGCGGCAGGGGCAGGTCGGCCCGGGACCTTTTTCGCAGCTGTTAAAGAAGGAGCGTCCCTCTCGCGAACGTACCACCCCGCCCTGAAAATTGGTATGGCACGGGCGCCGGTCCCTGCCCCGGCACGGATTCGCCCGTCCCGCGTCCGTCGGGTAAGCTGATTCCCGGCCCCTCATGTGGCGTCACCCTGTGAACTCCCCCAGGACCGGAAGGTAGCAAGGGTAAGCGGGCTCTGGCGGGTGCATGGGGGGTCTTTATTTTTTCCCTGGACTTATCCCCAACCTCGCCCGATTCCGCCGGGGCGACGGGCGGTTTGTCAGGCAGATTGGATAGGGTTTTATCTGTGAGCGCACCAACAGCCCTTTACCGCCGGTACCGTCCCGATTCCTTTGCGGACGTGATCGGCCAGGAGCATGTGACCGCCCCGCTCATGGCCGCCCTGGAAAAGAACCGGGTCAACCACGCCTACCTGTTTTCCGGCCCCCGCGGCTGCGGAAAGACCACGTCCGCCCGCATCCTGGCCCGCTGCCTGAACTGTGCGCAGGGCCCCACCTCCCACCCGTGCGGCGAGTGCGACAGCTGCATCGAACTGGCGCGCGGCGGTGCCGGTTCCCTGGACGTCATCGAGATTGACGCGGCCAGCCACGGCGGTGTCGACGACGCCAGGGACCTGCGCGAACGCGCCACCTTCGCCCCGATCCGCGACCGCTACAAGATCTTCATCATTGACGAGGCCCACATGGTGACCTCGGCCGGCTTCAACGCCCTGCTGAAGATCGTTGAGGAGCCGCCGGAGCACATCAAGTTCATCTTCGCCACCACGGAGCCGGACAAGGTCATCGGCACCATCCGCTCGCGCACACACCACTACCCGTTCCGGCTCGTCCCGCCGGAGCCCCTCATGGCGTATCTGGCACGGTTGTGCGAACAAGAGGGTGTGCCGGTGGCCCCCGGGGTCCTGTCGTTGGTGATCCGCGCGGGCGGCGGTTCGGTGCGCGATTCGCTCTCGGTGCTGGACCAGCTCATGGCCGGTGCCGGGGCGGCGGGCCTGGACTATGAGCTTGCCGTCGACCTGCTCGGCTATACGCATGCTTCCCTGCTGGACGACGTCGTGGAGGCCCTCGCCGCCGCCGACGCCGCCACCGTGTTCAAGTCCGTGGACCGCGTCATCCAGACCGGGCATGACCCCCGCCGCTTTGTGGAGGACCTGCTGGAGCGCTTCCGCGACCTCATCATTGTCCAGGCCATGCCCGAAAGTGCGCACGCCATTTTGCGTGGCACCCCCGACGAGCTGATCGCCCGCATGCAGACGCAGGCCGCGCAGCTCGGCGCCTCCGAACTTTCGCGCGCCGCCGACGTCACCAACAGCGCCTTTAACGAGATGACGGGCGCCACCTCGCCCCGGCTGCACCTGGAACTGCTCGGCGCACGCCTGCTGCTGCCCGGCGCCGACGCCTCCGCCCGCGGCATGGCGGCCCGGCTGGATGCGATGGAACGGCGCCTCAACTATGGCGGGGCCCCGGCCGGCGCGGACTCCGGGCCGGGCCTGCAGCCCGCCGCCACTGCCCCCAGTACGATGCCGACCCCCATGGACGCTCCCCCCGTCGCCCCGGGCGGCGGGCTGGCTGCCGTGCGCGCCCAGCTCGCCAAGGCCAAGGCCGACGCCGGCGCGCAGGTTGCCAGCCGCCATCCGGAAAGGGTGCAGCATGCCCCGGTGCCGGCTGGGGAAGGACCGTCGGGGGTACCGGCCGGTCCTTCCGGCGCGCCCGAGGAACGGCAGGACCGCCCGGATCCGGCACCCCACCGGCAGCCCACCTGGGGCGACCTCGATGTTGCGCCCGCTCCAGAGCCGCAAGCTCCACAGCCCGACGCCGGGCCATGGCACACGACTGCCCCCTCCTCCCGGCAGGCGGACGCAGGGCACCGCGCGACTCCGCGGCAGCAGGCATCGGCGCCAGCGGCCGCCACGCAGGAAACGGCAGTCGGTGAACCGGCAGCACCGCCCGTGCAGCAGGCCTCCGCACCCACAGGTCCGGGCCCGGGTCCGGCCTCCGGCGGCACCGGCATCGAAGTCATTCGGCGCGCGTGGCCGGAAATCCTGGCCAACCTCAGCAACATCCGCAAGGCGTCGTGGGCCATGGTGAACCAAAATGTGGTGCCCCGTGCCTTTGATGGCGAAACCCTGCGGGTGGCCCTGCCCACCACGGCACTGATCCAGACATTCGGCAACAGCGGCCACGCCGAGAACCTCCGCCAGGCCATCCACACCACCCTGGGCATCAGCTGCCGGCTCGATCCCATCACGGGCGACGCCCCGAACCCGGGATCGAGCGCTGAGCCAAACCCAAAAGAACCGGCTGACCCGGGGCCCCCCGGCAGCGCCGGCCGCCCTCCCCTGGGCCAGGCCCCTGCCACCGCGGCAGCCCCTCACGCTGCGGCCGCCACGGCCGCAGCCGGCAACACGCCGCCTTACGGCGCTGCACCGGCCATGCCTGCCCCCGCCGGCCCGTCGGCCGGCGGCACCAGCCCGTCCCCTGCCGCACATCAGCGCCCCACGGCGCCCGTCCCTGCCCGGCAGCCGGACCTGGCGCCTCAGCCGGCCCGTGCCCAGGCCGTTGCACCCTCTGCCGCCTCTCCCGCCGCGGAAGCCGCACCCACGCCGCACCCAGCTCCAGCGGCAGCGCCGGCGCCCGCTGCGCCGGCGCCCGCCCCCTCCGCACCGGAGACCCGGAATGGGCAGCCGGCAGGCGGGGCCCGCCCCGGTGTTCGCGTGTCGGAGTGGGACGGGCCCATCCCCGAGGAGCCGTCGTGGGACGACGAGCCCCCGTTCGACGACTGGTCGGAACCCGTTCCGCCGCAGTTCCGGGAATCGGCGCCACCGCCTGGCGGACCGCATCCGGCCCGGGCGCAACAACCGCCGGCCGCACCGGGGCAAGCCCTCCCCGCCCCGGCACCTTCCTCTGAGCCGGCCAGGGAACAGCAACCGTCCGCCGCGGCCGTCGCCGCCCAGGCAGGCAGCGCAAACAGCGCAACCGGGCCTGCCCCGGCAGCTGCACCGGAACGCTACCGGCCCAAGGTTTCCCCCATTTCCGCATGGACCACGGGCTGGGACATGCCCTCCGACCAACCGTCGGAGGCACCCGCATCAGCGCCGGAAGAACCTGCGGTGCCCCGGCGCAGCCAGCTGCTGGCAGCCCATGCAGGGCAGTCCGCCGGCCGGAACAACCAGCAGGACGCCCCCCAGGACTGGGGCGTCTCCCTGGGCGGCCCGTCGCGAAACACCGTGGCCGATCCCGGCTGGGGCGCCCCTGCCGAGGCGCCCGACTGGGCCACGCCCGCACCGTCCCCCGCCGGTACTGCCGCCCCCGGTGCGAATTCCGCCCAGCCGGGGGCCGGCAGCTGGGACCTTGGCAGCACTGATGCCGCCCCGGCGGGCACCACACAGGCACCACCCGGCGCACCCGCGGCCGCCCCACGACCGGGCACGCCCGCAGCCGCCCCTCGAAACGGCGGTGCACCCGCGGCGCCAACGCGCGACGGCGGGCAGGACGTGTCGGGGGGAACGCCGGCGTCCGAGGCACGGCAGGCCCCGGCAGCCGGCGAAAAGCTGAGCATGTACCAGCGCCTCTCCAACAGCGCCGAGGCCCAGGCCGGACGGAGCCGCGTCCAGGCACGGCCGGCGGACGCCCCGTATGTTGAGGACGTGCCGAGCGAGGACGACGTCACCATCGAGGAATCGGGCGTGGCCGGCCAGGCCGCCGTGGAGCGTATCCTTGGCGGGCAGCTGGTGGAGGAACGCCCCCTCCACGGCAGCAGCTACTGACCGGCCGGCACTTCCACCCACCCGTTTTGGATCCAGGAGAATTGAGTAAAAGTGTACGAGGGAGCAGTCCAGGAGCTCATCGACGAACTGGGGCGCCTGCCCGGAATCGGCCCGAAGTCTGCCCAGCGGCTGGCCTTCCACATCCTGGAGGCGGACACCGAGGACATGCAGCGGCTGGTGCGGTCCATCATTACGGTGAAGGAACGGGTCAAGTTCTGCACGATCTGCGGCAACGTCACCGAGCAGGAAACCTGCAACATCTGCCGGGACGAGCGGCGTGACCCCACCGTCATCTGCGTCGTGGAGGAATCCAAGGACGTGCTGGCCGTGGAACGCACGCGCGCGTTCCGGGGCCGGTACCACGTGCTCGGCGGCTCCATCAACCCGATTGCCGGGATCGGCCCGGACCAGCTGCGCATCCGCGAACTGCTCACCCGGCTCAACGACAGCAAGATCGAGGAGATCATCATCGCCACCGACCCCAACCTGGAGGGCGAGGCGACGGCCACCTACCTCTCGCGCATGCTCAAGACCATTGGCATCACCGTGACCCGGCTGGCCTCGGGCCTGCCCGTCGGCGGCGATTTGGAGTACGCCGACGAGGTCACCCTGGGCCGCGCCTTTGAAGGCCGCCGGAACGCCCTGACGTAGTCGGCCCTATCGGCCTGCAAGCCCGGCCAGCCGCTCCTTCGTCGGCGTCCCGGGCGTGGGCACGTACAGCACAAAGTGCAGCTCCGGCGCGTCGGAGGGCACCAGCCGGTGCTGTTCAAACACCAGACTGCCCACGGCCGGGTGCAGGAACACGCGCTGCCGCGAGGCGAACCCCTGGACTCCGCGCCCGCCCCAAATGCCGGCGAACTCCGGGCTGGCCGCGGAGAGCCTGTCCACGAGTGCCGTGTGCTCCGGCGAACCGATGCGGGAGCCGGCCTCGGCCCGGAACTCGGTCACGAAATGCCGTGATGTCACCTCCCAGTCCGGCAACATCTGTCGCAGCTGCGGGTCGGTAAAAACGAGCCACAGCAGGTTCCGTTCGGAGGGGTCCACCTGGACGATCCGTGAGTACAACAGCGCGTACGCGGCGTTCCAGCCGGCAATTCCCCAATCCGGGGCGACCGCGAACGCCGGAAAATCCAGGGCATCCAACAGGGCCTGCAAATGGGGCGGGATGTCATCAATGGCCCGGGACCCGGACGCGTGCACGGGTGCGTGTCCGCCCAGCGCCAGCACGTAGTCCAGTTCGGCCACGCTCAGCCGCAACACCCGGCCCACTGATGCGAGCACCTGGCGCGAGGCGTTGATGTCGCGCCCCTGTTCAAGCCACGTGTACCAGGTGACGCTGACGGCGGCGAAGGCGGCCACCTCCTCGCGGCGCAGTCCCATCGTCCGGCTCCGCCCAATGGGAGGCAGGCCGAGGTCCGCCCGAAGCAGCCCGGCGCGGCGGCCGCGGAGAAACTGGCCCAGCTCCCGGCGTCGTTCTTCATTCATTGCTCCTAATCTAGCACCGCCACTACTAGTATTGGCGCCGTCTTCTGCGCGGGCGGGAATGCTGGTTGACTGTCACCATGCCTCCTTTACGCTCACGCACAGTCACCCACGGCCGCAACATGGCCGGCGCCCGCGCCCTCATGATGGCCTCCGGCGTCGCCAAGTCGGACATCGGCAAGCCGATCATCGCCGTCGCCAACTCCTTCACCGAGTTTGTCCCCGGACACACGCACCTTGCCCCCGTGGGCCGGATCGTCTCCGACGCCATCCACGCAGCCGGCGCCATCGCCCGCGAATTCAACACGATCGCCGTGGATGACGGCATCGCCATGGGCCACGGCGGCATGCTCTACTCGCTGCCCTCCCGCGACCTGATCGCCGACTCGGTCGAGTACATGGTCAACGCCCACTGCGCCGACGCGCTCGTGTGCATCTCCAACTGTGACAAGATCACCCCCGGCATGCTCATGGCCGCCATGCGCCTGAACATCCCCGTCGTGTTTGTCTCCGGTGGCCCCATGGAGGCCGGCCGCGTCACCCTGACCGACGGCTCCGTCCGCTCCCTGGACCTGGTGAACGCGATCTCCGACGCCGTGGACGAGGCCATCTCCGACGCCGACATCAACCTCATCGAGGAGAATGCCTGCCCCACCTGCGGTTCCTGTTCGGGCATGTTCACGGCCAACTCGATGAACTGCCTGACGGAAGCCATCGGCCTGTCGCTGCCCGGCAACGGCTCCGTGCTGGCCACCCACACCGCCCGGAAGGCGCTGTACGAGCGCGCCGGGGCAACCGCCGTCGAACTGGCCCGCCGCTACTACGAGGACGACGACGACTCCGTCCTGCCGCGCAACATCGCCACCCCGGCGGCGTTCGACAACGCCATGGCGCTGGACATCGCCATGGGCGGCTCCACCAACACGATCCTGCACCTGCTCGCCGCGGCACAGGAAGCCGGGGTGGACTACGACCTGGCCGACATGGACGCCCGCTCCCGCCAGGTGCCCTGCCTGGCCAAGGTGGCCCCGAACGTGGCCGGCAACAAGACCTACTACATGGAGGACGTGCACCGCGCCGGCGGCATCCCCGCGCTGCTGGGCGAGCTGAACCGCGGCGGGCTGCTGCACCAGGACGTCCATTCCGTGCACGCCGGCAGCCTGAGCGCCTGGTTGGACGACTGGGACATCCGCGGCGGCAAGGCCACCGGGGAAGCCCGGGCGCTGTGGAATGCGGCCCCCGGGGGCGTGCGGTCCTCGACGGCATTCTCGCAGTCGAACGAGTGGACCTCGCTGGACACCGACGCGGCCGGCGGCTGCATCCACGACGTGGCCCACGCCTACTCGAAGGACGGCGGGCTCGCGGTGCTGCGCGGCAACGTGGCCATGGACGGCGCGGTGGTCAAGACGGCCGGCGTCGACGAATCGATCTGGACCTTTGAGGGCCCGGCCGTGGTCTGCGAATCACAGGAAGACGCCGTGACGAAGATCCTGGACAAGACCGTCAAGGAGGGCGACGTCGTCGTCATCCGCTATGAGGGCCCCAAGGGCGGACCGGGCATGCAGGAAATGCTCTACCCGACCTCGTTCCTGAAGGGCCGCAGGCTCGGCAAGGCCTGCGCCCTCATTACCGACGGCCGCTTCTCGGGCGGCACGTCGGGCCTGTCGATCGGCCACATCTCCCCCGAGGCGGCCGCCGGTGGCACCATCGCCCTGGTCGAGGACGGAGACCTGATCCGCATCGACATCCCCAACCGCTCCCTGGAGCTGGTAGTGGAGCAGTCCGTGCTGGATGCCCGCCGCGAACGGCTCGAGGCGACCACGGGGTACCGGCCCGCCAACCGCCAGCGCGTCGTGTCCGCCGCGCTGCGCGCCTACGCGTCAATGGCCACGAGCGCGGACAAGGGTGCAGTGCGCCAGGTACCGGAGAACACGGTGCTAATGAAGGCCCCGCAGACCGCGGCCGCCGTCGGCTAGCCACCCCGGCCGGACTTCCGGGCAGGGTGCAAAAATGCGCCCGTCCCCCACGAATGCGCCCCGTCCACAGGGCGCATTTTCGGGAGGCGGGCGCATTTTTCGATGCGTGGCCGCGGTCCGGTGTCCGTCATGTGGACGCCCCAATTCCAGATCAGCAGCGCGCTGGGTCTAAACTGGGTGCAACTGCCCAACGCGCCACCTTTGCCGCACAGGCCGCGCGCGTGGCGCTGTTCGGGGGCGAACGGCAGCGAATGAATTCCCGTAAATAGATGAGTGTGCACCCATGAGCTTGATCGTCCAAAAGTACGGTGGATCGTCCGTGTCCGATGCCGCGGGCATCCTCCGTGTTGCCCGCCGCGTGGTGGCGACCCAGAACGACGGCCACGAGGTGGTGGTGGTGGTGTCCGCCATGGGCGACACCACCGACGAACTGCTGGACCTCGCCGGGGAAGTGGCCGAACACCCGCCGGCGCGCGAACTGGACATGCTCATGACCGCCGGCGAGCGTATTTCCATGGCGCTGCTGGCCATGGGCATCAGCGCCCAGGGCGGGGTGGCCCAGTCCTTCACGGGCAGTCAGGCCGGCATGATCACCGACGGGATCCACGGCAAGGCCCGGATCATCGACGTGGACCCGCACCGCGTGCGCACCGCCCTGGACAAGGGCAAGGTGGCCATTGTCGCCGGCTTCCAGGGCATGAGCCGCACCACCCACGAGATCACCACGATGGGCCGCGGCGGCTCCGACACCACCGCCGTTGCCCTGGCCGCAGCCCTGAATGCGGACGTCTGCGAAATTTACACCGACGTGGACGGCGTGTACACGGCCGATCCGCGGGTTGTCTCCACGGCACAGAAGATCAGCAAGATCTCCAGTGAGGAAATGCTGGAAATGGCGGCCTCCGGCGCCAAGATCCTGCACCTGCGCTGCGTGGAATACGCCCGCCGCTTTGGCCTGCCCATCCATGTGCGGTCGTCCTTTAGCGACCATGAAGGAACCTGGGTGCTGCCCAGCCCCGACGACAAAATCAAGTTCACAGAAGGAGTTGCCTTGGAGCAGCCCATCATCTCCGGCGTGGCGCACGACCGGTCCGAAGCCAAGGTCACCGTGGTAGGCGTGCCGGACATTCCCGGCAAGGCAGCCATGATCTTCGGCATCATTGCCGGCGCGCGCACCAACATCGACATGATCGTGCAGAACATCTCCACGCAGGGCTCGGGCAAGACGGACATCTCCTTCACCCTGCCCATGGTGGAGGGCGAGGAAGCGCTGGCGGCCCTGCGCGGCCGGCAGTCCGACGTCGGCTTTGAGGACCTGATCTACGACGACAAGATCGGCAAGCTCTCCCTGATCGGCGCCGGCATGCGCTCCAACCCGGGCGTGTCCTACAGCTTCTTCAAGGCGCTGTCCGACGCCGGGGTGAACATCGACTTGATCTCCACCTCCGAGATCCGCATCTCCGTGGTGACGCGCGCGGACCTGCTGGACACGGCCGTGCGCGCCGTCCACCAGGCCTTCGGGCTCGACGGCGAGGACGAGGCCACCGTCTACGGCGGCACCGGCCGCTAGGCTGACGCCCGGGACGGGCAGCACACCGGGGGGGCCGGCCGCATGGTGGCGGCCGGCACCCCTGGTGCATTTCATCCCGCCCCGTCAGGCGGTTTCTTCGTCCTTTTCAACGGCGTAGTGCTGCCCGTCGGATCCGGTCCGCTGTTCAAAGTGGGCAAGCTGTTGTTCGCTTGCTTCCTCAAAGGCATCATGGCGGTGCACCACGGGGGCGTCCGAGTCACCTTGGTCGGCGGGGCCAAAGACCTTCTGGAACTTTTCCGTGGCGTGCATGAATTTGATGACGAACTTCTCGTCGCGAGCCATCATCAACACCCCCTCTCCGGCTGGACGCGTGTGATAGCTATCCCATAATCCTAAACGACCCGGACCCAAAAAGATAATAAAAATATGCCCTAATTGAGGGCCGAAAATGCCGCGGCCCCGGCTATCGCAGGGAACGGTCGCCCGGGTCCTTGGGCACCAGGTAGCTTGTCCCGTCGGCGCGCGTGACGGTGGTCCACTGCGCCGTTGCTTCCTGCTGGCGGGCCAGCAGTTCCTTGTTTTCAGCTGTCATTTCATGGTCCAGGGGGCTGCTGTGGGCCGGGCCGAAGATGAGGCGCAGGCGGCCGGTGAAGCGCATGAACCGTTGGACCCGGGAGTTGTCTGCCATGGTGGGGTAATCCTTCACTGTGGAGGCGGCGATGGCATCCATAGTACCCTTTTACTTAGTGCACTAAGTAATTTCCGCCCACCCATTCAAGGAGACTTCCGTGTCCGCCCAGGAAAACGACCTGCTGCTTGAACGCCAACTCTGCTTTGGCCTCAGCGTCGCCTCACGCAGCGTCATTGCAGCCTACAAGCCGGTGCTCGCCAAACTGTCGCTGACCCACCCGCAGTACCTGGTCATGCTGGCGCTCTGGGAGCAGGCCCCGCGCCAGGTCAAGGACATCGGCGCCGCCCTGCTGCTGGAGCCGGCCACGCTGTCGCCCCTCCTGAAGCGGCTCGAGGCTCTGGGCTATGTGAGCCGGCACCGCTCGGCCGAGGACCACCGCGCCCTGGCCGTGGACCTGACCCCGGCCGGTGCCGCCCTGCGCGGGAAGGCATTGTCCGTGCCCGGGACCATGATGGCGCGCCTGGGCCTGGACCGGGAGTCCGCCATGGCCCTGCACCACAGCATGATGGCACTGATCGAGGCCGCCACCCGCGTCGACGCCATGGCGGATAATTAGACCATGACCCCACCCGCGCCGGAGCTCCTTGACCGGGACACGTGGCAGGCTAGGGAGGCCGCCCACCACGAGCGTGTGGACCGCTACGCCGTTCCCTATCTGGCGCGCCGTTCCGCCGGCCGGAAGCACCCCGTGGAGGATTTCCTCTTCACCTACTACACGCAAAAGCCCGGCCAGCTGCGCCGCTGGCACCCCGGCGCCGGCGTGGTTCTCCGCGGCCAGGGGGCCGCCGAGCGCCTGGACTGGAGGTTCTACCGCCCCCACCCGGGTGCCGGCGTCGGGCTTGACGCCGGGCAGTTTCTGGCACAGCGCAGGAAGGCCGTGGACTTTGCCCGGGTCATCCTGGGCCGCACGGCCGCCCGGCCCGCGCAGTTCGGCTGCTTCGGGCTGCATGAATGGGCCATGGTGTACAGGCAGGAAGCGAACCAGGTCCGGCACGAGTACCTGGACCTGCGGCTCGGGCCGGCCGGCACGGACGCCGTGGTGGAGGAAAGCAGGATCCGCTGCACGCACTTCGACGCCTACCGTTTTTACACGCCGCAGGCCGCAGGGCTCAACGAGCTGCGGCCCACGCGGGAGAACCAGCGGGACCTGGAACAGCCCGGCTGCCTGCACGCCAACATGGACCTTTACAAGTGGGCGTACAAGCTCTCACCCGCGCTGCCCAGCGAACTGGTCATGGACTGCTTTGAGCTGTCGTGGCGGATCCGGGCCATGGACATGCAGGCCTCCCCGTACGACCTCGCCGAGTGGGGCTATCCGCCCATTCCCATCGAGACGGCGGCCGGCAAGGCGGACTACGTGGCTCGGCAACGCGCGTTCAGCGCCGAGGCGGAAGTGCTGCGGGCCCGGCTCAGCGAGGCCCTGGACCGCCTCGACGCAGCCCCCTGACAAACGCTCGGTTGCAATCGGGGCGCTTTCCCGCAACGCCCGGTTGCAACCGGGGCACTATTTAGCAACGCTTTCGCCGCTCGCGCGGGAGGGTTTGCAATAAGCGCCCCGATCGCGCGGAAGGGTCAGGAAAAACACCCCCGATCGCGCGGGAGGGTTGTTCAGGCGAGGGCGGCGGCGAGCCGGGGTGCCAAACGCGCGGCCATGATGGCATAGCCGGCCGTGTCCGGGTGCAGGGTGTCGGGCAGGCGCTCGAAGGCCTCCTGCGCCGTGAGCACGGAGGCGCCGTCGATGCAATGCAGGCGTGAATCGCCCCGGCGGCGCAGCTGGGCGACGACATTGGCGGTGGCCGCCCGGTAGTCGGCGAGCGTCCAGCCGACGGCGTTGGGCTTGTCCTCGCGCGGCAGGGACAATACGGGGCTGATGACCACCATCGGCACGTGCGGGTGTGCCCGGCGGACCGTGGCGATGAAGCCGTGCACGGCGCCGGCGTACGTCCGTTCGGAGAACGTGGCCGCGTTGTAGCTGTTGATGCCAACGCACAAGGAGATGATGTCGGCAGGTGTTTGGGCGATGGTGTCCGCCGCGGCGGGGTCCAGCTGGCACTCCCCGGCCAACCCCAGGTTGGTCAGCTGCCACCCGTTGCGTGCGGCCACGAGGGCCGGCCAGGTCTGGGTGGGTCCGTCGGCCTGCTGGCAGTGCGTGATGGAGCTGCCGTAGGTGATCCACCGCGGCCCCTCCTCGAGGGCGGGGGTGACGGTCCCGCCGTCGAACGTCGCCTGCTGCAGCGTGAAATCGCCAAAGTGCGGGAGCCACAGAACAACGGTTGAATGTGGCGGCACATCCGCCAGGTCGACCTCGTGGAGGTGCGGTCCCGCCGCCGGGAGACGATGCATGCGCCGGCCGTTGACCACGACGTCGTAAGGAGCACAGCCTTCAGCCCCGTGGCCGGCAACCGTGAGCGTGCCGCCATTCGTGCGCCAGCCGGCACGGACGCCGGCGGGCATGGCGGCCCGGTTGGCCAGGCCGTCGGTGGACGGCGGCAGGTAGCCGGAGGGGTCCAGGCGGAGGAAATGCCGGGCACCGTCGTCGTCCGTGTCCATCCGGAACAAGCCGGTCCACTGCGCTGGAACTGAAACCATGGGAGCAGTCCTATCGATGGTGGGGACGGGGCCGCCCCGCCGTGCGGCGGCGCGGCCCCGTCCCCGGCCTGCCTTACGGGGTGACGTGGAAGGCCCCGTACGAGACCTGACTGCCGTCCTTGTCGAGCAGGACCAGGGTGTCCTGGCCGTTCTTGGTGCCGTCCGGCACCGTGAACGTGATGGTCCCGTGGGCGTCGGCCAGGAACCAGCCAAAGCGCTGCCCGTGCTGGTTCAGGTAGAGGTAGCTCCACTGGTGGGCGGCGGCGCCGTGCACCGTGACGGTGTCGCCGACGCTGTATTTGCCGCCCTGCAGGCCCAGGTCGACCGGCGGCCGGCCATTGAGGTTGGCCCGGTCGACGGCGGGGCTGGACGCCGGCTTGGGCGGGAGCACCGGCAGGACCAACGCCGCTGCGGCGAGCCCGACGGCGGCCGTCCTGGCCCCGTTGTGCCCGGTGGCGGCAACGGAAGTGGCTGCCACCTGCCCCGCCGCCAGTTCCGCCGCGGTCACGGTCCGGGTGGACGTGAAGGTTGCGGATTCCCCGGGTGCCAGGCTGGCCACCGGGGAGGCGGTGCCGGCCGCGGCCACGTCCGTGAGCGGCACGTTGCCGGCGTTGGTGACGGTGGCGGTGGTGGTGACCGTGTCGCCGGGGTTGGCGAATCCGTTGCCGTCGACGTCGTTCCAGGCCATGGACGCCGTGCCGGTGAGTCGCGGGTTGCGCACCATCAGGTCAACTTCGTCGCCCGTGATGGTGTAGTCCTGTGTTGCCGCGCCGGTTCCCGTGACCTGCCAGGTGGTGGCCGGGACAAAGAAGCCCTGTGCCGCCTCGCCCGCAGTGACCACGTGCTTGGGCGTGGTGCAGTTGTAGCTGCCCCAGACGGGCAGGGACAGGTAGCGGCAGTTGCCGGGTCCCGGCGGCAGGAAGGGCGCAAAGTTGCCGGACTGCGGCACCACGGCCTCGGTGATGTTGCCCGTGCTGGCCACGGCGAAGGAATAGGGCACGGCGTCCCCGGCAACGTAGGGGTCGGCCGCCAGGTCGCGTCCGGCGTCGTTGCGGGCGCCGGTGATCGCCGCGCCCACAATGGTCTCGGTGGCGCCGCCCGTGATGGTCACGGGAACCGAGGCGCTGAGCACGTGGCCCAGCACGGTGGCCTGGGCGGTGATGCTGGTGCTGCCTGCCTTGGCGTAGGACGGGATGGTCACGGGAACCGTGACAACCGCCTGGCCGCCGGCCTGGATGGTGGGGACCTGTACGGAGCCGAACTGCCAGCCGGGCAGGGGCGCGAACGTCGCCGTGGCTCCGTCGATGGCCTTGGCCGAGGTGTTGGTGACGGTGAGGGAGGCCGCCACCGTGGCGCCGTTGTTCCCGGTGACCGGTGCGGCCGCCAGGCCGGCGTCGCAGAAGGCATCCACCCAGCCGGCATTGAACTTGCCGAAGGTGATGGTGTTGGAGTCCCCCTCATACAGGATCCCAAAGCTGCCGTCGGAGAGGGCCGTGATGGTGGAGTAGCTCATGGCGCCGGCCTTGAACTGCTTGCCGGCGCTCCACGTCGTGCCGTCGTCGCAGGAGTAGCGGACGGTGCCGTTGGTGCGGCTGGTGCTGCTGTTGGAGTTGGAGAACAGCAGCACCTTGGCCTTCCGGGTGCCCTCGGCGGCGTCCGGGAACATCCGGGTCAGGCCGGCGTTGTTGGTGGGGTCCACCAGGGCCGAGTCATAGTGGACGGCGCCGTAGCTGGCGCCGCCGTCGGTGGAAATGGCGATCTTGCGGCCGCCGCCGCGGGAGCTGTCGCGCGAGTTGAGCATGACGCGCCCGTCGGAGAGTTCCACCACCTTGTTCTCGTCCATGCCGGTGCCGACGAAGGCCCCGCGCTGCCAGGTCTTGCCGTGGTCGTCCGAATAGACGCTGTAGGCCTGGATTTGGGTGCTGCCGTCGGCCTGCCTGACCTTTCCGGCATACTGCTGGATCAGGCGGCCCTTGAATTGGCCGTACTTGAGCTGGATGCCTTCCCCGGAGGAGGCGAACATGCCGGCCACACCGCCCACGTTGTCCACGCCGTTGACCGTGGCGCCTGCCGGCTTGGCCACCGAGGTGACCAGCGGGCCGGCGAACCCGGAATACGCGGATCCGGCCGGGTAGCCGGCCGGGACGGGCAGCGAGGGCATGTTGGCCGGGTCCGTGGACCAGCTCAGGCCGCCGTCGGTGGAAACGGAGACCTCGGTGCTGATGACCTGGCGGTCGGCGTCGTCGTTTCCGAAGGTGCTGCCGGCAAAGCCCTGGTCCTTGGAGTAGACGTGGAAGTTGAAGACCGTGCCGGTCTCCTTGTCCACCACGTAGCTGGGGTCGCTGAAGCCGTAGCGGAGCACCCCCGGGGCGGCGACCTGGCCGCGGGCTATGTAGCTCGGCGCACCCCAGGTCTTGCCGCCGTCGGTGCTGCGCCGCTGCACAATCGAGTTGGGCGACGGCGAGTCCCCGCCGTCGGGGCGGCCGTCGTAGGCCGCCAGCAGCACGCCCTTGCCCAGGTCGGCGAGGGCAACGATGCGGTAGTACTTGCCCAGCACGGGGTCAATGGCGTTGTCGCCGTTGCTGGCAAGCACCTGCTCCGCGTAATTCGGGGTCGGCACGGGGACGGGAGCCGCGGGAACGGCGGCCATGGCGGGCGACACCATGGTGGCGAGCAGGCCTGCACCCAGGACGCCGGCGGCGGTGGTCCGTGGCCAGCCCTTCCATCGGCGCAATTTATCGGTGGACTTCATGTGATCCTTTCAAGCGGCCCCCATCGGCCGCACAGAGATGGATGTGGCACATCCCGCACGGTTGCCCGGCCCTCCAACCTGGGAGGTGGGATGTGGTACCAAGGTACTATGTGATGCATCACATTGACAGCGTCCCGCCCAAACCGCCCAAATGTTTCTCCTCCCGCCCGTCCCCCTCCCGGCAGCGACGGGCGAATGCGAGGCACGCCACACCCATTCCTGGAGTTTGGAATCACTCGGTAGAATGAAAGGGCAAGCTCGCGGAGCGTTTCATCTTTCAGGCCCCTGGCCTGGCCAAGGACGGCGTAAGACGGCAATCCGTGGCCACCCCCCTTTAAAACAGGAGTCCAGCGGATGCCCCGGATCGTTGTCGATGTCATGCTCAAGCCCGAAATCCTTGACCCGCAGGGAAAGGCCATTGTTGGCGCACTTCCCCGCCTGGGTTTCACCGCATTTTCCGGCGTCCGGCAGGGCAAACGCTTTGAACTGACAGTTGACGGCGAGGTGACGGACGAGATCCTCGCGCAGGCCCGGGAGGCGGCGGAAACCATGCTTTCCAACCCGGTGATCGAAGACGTGGTCAACGTCGAGGTTGTGGCGGACCGGGCATGACCGAGACCCCCCTGATCGGCTCATACCAGGGCGCCCCCGCCGATTCCCGCCTGGCCGGCGCCCGGATCGGCGTCGTCACCTTCCCCGGCACCCTCGATGACCGCGACGCCATCCGCGCCGTGCGCGTCTCCGGCGCCACCGCCGTCGAACTGTGGCACGGCGACACCAACCTGGACGGCGTGGACGCCGTCATCATCCCCGGCGGCTTCTCCTACGGCGACTACCTGCGCGCCGGCGCCATCTCGCGCTTCGCGCCGCTCATGACCGAGATCGTCAAGGCAGCAAACTCCGATGCCAGGCTGCCCGTGCTGGGCATCTGCAACGGCTTCCAGATCCTCACCGAGGCACACCTGCTCCCCGGTTCCATGATCAAGAACGACCACCTGAAGTTCCTGTGCCGCGACCAGGTCCTGCGCGTGGAAAACAACACCAGCGCCTGGACCAACGCGTACCAGCCCGGTGCGGAGATCACCGTTCCGCTGAAAAACCAGGACGGCCAGTACATCGCGGACGAGAAGACCCTTGACGCCCTGGAGGCAGAGGGCCGCGTCGCCTTCCGCTATGTGGGCGCCAACCCCAACGGCTCCCGCCGCAACATCGCCGGCATCGCCAACGCCGCCGGCAACGTGGTGGGGCTCATGCCGCACCCCGAACACGCCGTGGAGGCCGGCTACGGCCCCGGCCACACCGGCACGGACGGCCGGGGCTTCTTCACCTCTGTCCTGAACACGCTTCTGGGAGGCAAATAAATGTCCGAGATCTCAAGCGCCCCGGTCGCCGGGGAAACGAAGAAGTTCAACATCGACACGGTGGAAAACGCCGCCGCGACCCCCGACGTCGAGCTGCCCTGGGCCGAGCTGGGCCTGAAGCAAAACGAGTACGACGACGTCGTGAAGGTTTTGGGGCGCCGCCCCACCGGCGCGGAGCTCGCCATGTACTCGGTCATGTGGAGCGAGCACTGCTCCTACAAGTCCTCCAAGAACCACCTGCGCCAGTTTGGCGACAAGGTCACGGAGGAAATGAAGAAGGACATGATGGTGGGCATCGGCGAAAACGCCGGCGTGACCAACCTGGGGGACGGCTGGGCCGTCACGTTCAAGATCGAAAGCCACAACTCGCCGTCGTTCGTGGAGCCCTACCAGGGTGCCGCAACGGGCATCGGCGGCATTGTCCGCGACATCATCTCCATGGGTGCGCGCCCGGTGGCCGTCATGGACCCGCTGCGCTTTGGCGCCATCGACCACCCGGACACGGCCCGCGTCATGCACGGGGCGGTGGCCGGCATTGGCGGCTACGGCAACTCGCTGGGGCTGCCGAACATCGGCGGCGAGATGGTCTTTGACCCGATCTACCAGGGCAACCCGCTGGTCAACGCGCTGGCCGTGGGCGTCATGCGCCACGAGGACATCCGCCTGGCCAACGCGTCCGGCCTGGGCAACAAGGTGGTCCTGTTCGGTGCCCGCACGGGCGGCGACGGCATTGGCGGCGCCTCGGTGCTGGCCAGCGAGTCGTTCGATTCCACCAAGCCGTCCAAGCGCCCCGCCGTCCAGGTGGGCGACCCCTTCGCCGAAAAGGTGCTCATCGAGTGCTGCCTGGAGCTGTTCAAGGGCTCCCTCGTGGAGGGCATCCAGGACCTGGGCGCCGCGGGCATCTCCTGCGCCACCAGCGAGCTGGCCTCCAACGGCGACGGCGGCATGGAAGTTGAGCTGACGTCCGTGCTGCTGCGCGACCCGACCCTGACCCCGGGCGAGATCCTGATGTCCGAGTCGCAGGAACGCATGATGGCCGTGGTCTCCCCCGCGAACGTCGCCGCGTTTGAGGCCGTCATGGACAAGTGGGCCGTGGAGTACTCCTGGCTCGGCGAGGTCACCGGCACCGGCCGCCTGATCATCAAGTGGGAGGGCGAGGTCATTGTCGACGTCGATCCCCGCACCGTGGCACACGACGGCCCGGTCTACGACCGCCCGTACGCCCGCCCCACGTGGCAGGACGCGCTGCAGGCGGACACCTTCACCGGCTCCGTGCAGGACGCCGGCCGCCCCTCCACGCCGGAGGAGCTGAAGGCCGCCGTGCTGGAACTCATCGCCTCCCCCAACATGTGCTCAAAGGACTGGATCACCAACCAGTACGACCGCTACGTGGGCGGCAACACGGCCATGGCGTTCCCCGACGACGCCGGCGTGGTCCGCGTCGACGAGGAAACCGGCCTCGGCGTGGCCCTGGCCACCGACGCCAACGGCCGCTACACGTACCTTGACCCGTACCACGGCGCGCAGCTGGCACTGGCCGAGGCCTACCGCAACGTGGCCACCTCCGGCGCCATCCCCATGGCCGTCTCCGACTGCCTGAACTTCGGCTCCCCCGAGGACCCGGACGTCATGTGGCAGCTGGCCGAGGCCATCCGCGGGCTCTCCGACGCCTGCATGGAGCTGGGCATCCCGGTCACCGGCGGCAACGTCTCCCTGTACAACCAGACCGGGGCCACCCCGATCCATCCCTCCCCCGTGGTGGCCGTCCTGGGCAAGTTCGACGACGTCGCCCGCCGCACGCCGTCGGGCTGGGCCGAGGACGGGCAGGCCATCTACCTGCTGGGCACCACGGCCGCCGAGCTGGACGGCTCCGAGTGGGCCAACCTGCGCGGCCACCTGGGCGGCGCCGCCCCGAAGGTGGACCTCAAGCGTGAGCGCGAGCTGGGCGAGATCCTGATCAACGCCTCGCGCGACGGCATGGTCGACGCCGCCCACGACCTCTCCGAGGGCGGCCTGGCAGCCGCGCTGGTGGAGTCCTCGCTGCGGAACAACACCGGCGCCCGCGTGGCCCTGGACGAGGTGGCCGCCCGCGACGGCGTGGACATCTTCACGCTGCTGTTCTCCGAGACGCAGGGCCGGGCCATCGTGTCCGTCCCGCGCAGCGAAGAGGTCCGCTTCAACGACATGTGCACGGCCCGCCGCTTCCCGGTGTCCCGGATCGGCGTGGTGGACGCCGCCGGCGGCGCCCTGGACGTGCAGGGGCTGTTCACCGCCCCGCTCGACGAGCTCCGCGAGGCACACGAGGGGACGCTGCCGAAGCACTTCGGCTGACCCCCGCCGCTGTCCAACTGGGTCGCAGTTGTTGCCATCAATCAACTTATTTCGGTTGATGATATGGCAACAACTGCGACCCAGTTGCTTAAGTGAGGGAACGGGCGGCCTGCAGGTATGATTTCGTGACGTTCCGCTGGGTCAGCTTCGTGACCGGGGCGCCCAGCTTGAACAGCAGGCCCGAGGGCCGGCTGAACGCCAGGAGGCGGAAGTACACGCCGCCGTCGGAGGCCTTCATGGCCACAAACGCCTCCTCGCCCAGGGCCGGGTGTCCCGGAAGCGTGCCGTAGCCGAAGCCTGCCAGCTCCACCTCGGTGCCGTCGCTGCGCAGGGCACCGGTCGGTTCCAGTGCCCAGACCACCTGGCACGGGACCGGCATCCGGAGGTCGCCGACGCCGAAGCCGCTCACCACCCGCGCCCCCACCACGGCGCGCGGGGGCGCTGCCACCCGGAGGCCGGCGCGGCGCTGGATCTGCCATGTCAGGATGCCCTCCGCCAGCGCCTTGAAGGCGGCGTCCCCGGAGCCGACGCGGATCTGCCGGTCCACGTGGCCAAAGCCGTCCGGCCACCGCCCCTGCCCTGAGGGCAGTTCCGCGTTCAGGCGGGTCCGTCCAAGTTCGGGGTAATTCAAGCCGCCACGGCTAGTCTTTGGCAACACGGGCACTCCACTCCAGGGCTGATTGTTGTTTTCGCGGCAGTCCGGCCACCACCAGGTCGTAGGAATCCTCGAGCATGTCCAGCACCATCCCCGACTCCACCACGGAACAATCCACGGTGTTCCAGTGCCGTTTGTTGAGGTGGTAGCCGGGGATGATGCCCGGGTTGGCCGCACGCAGCTGTGCGGCCAGGAGGGGATCGCACTTGAGGCTGATGGACAGGACCTCCTGGCCCAGGTCGCCCAGCGCAAACACCTTTCCCACCCGGCGGTCACCGCCGCTGCTGGGCGCCCTGACCTTGAAGACCGATGTTTCCGGGCCAAAGGGGAAGTCTTCGTAGATGCCGGGGAACTTCAGGGCCGCGGCCCGCAAGGCATCGGCTGAGATGCTCACGGGCCCACCGGCGCTGCTTTTTTCACGGCGTAGCTCAGCTGGGCAAACTGCCCGAACATGTCGGCGCCCCGCAGTTCCAGGCGGTCCGGACCCAGGTTGCGTGGCAGCATCGGGGCCCCGCCGGCCAGCAGGGCGGGTGCCAGGGTGACCACCAGCCCGTCGAGGGCGCCGATGTCCAGGAACTGGCCGGCCAGCTCGCCGCCGCCCACCACCCAGACGTCCTGCTCCCCCGCCGCCGCCACAATGTCCGGCAGGGCATCCGCGACGGGGCCGCGGACAAGGCGGACGTCGGCGCCGTCGGGCACGGGCAGCGCGCGCGTGGTGAAAACGTACGTGGGCCTCGTCCCGTAAAGCTGCTGCCATCGCGCGGGATTTTCCAACAGCTTCTCCTCGCGCAGCACCCATTCGTAGGTGGTGGAGCCCTCCACCAGGACACCCATGCCGTCCATGAAGGCGGCAATGTCCGGTGCGCCGGCGTCGTCCACGGCAAACAGCCAGGCAAGCGAGTTGTCCGGGTCGGCCAAAAAGCCGTTGAGCGTGCTGGCGGTGTAGTAGACGGTCCTGGTCATGTTTCCAAGGCTACCCGTCCGGCACGGCGCGGGGCACTACGCGGGGCACGGCCGGCCCGGGCACCGGCCCTAGCTGACGCCCAGGTAGTCCTCGAGCAGCACCACCTTCAGCCCGGCCGCCTTCTGCGCCTTCACAAAGGCCGCCAGGTCCGTCGGAAATTCGGGCCGGAAGTGCATGAGCACAATGTCGCCCGGGCGCAGCACATGGCCCACCTGGTACTGCATTGAGCCTGCGTTGGCCCGCGCCTGCCAGTCGATGATGGCCTTCATGCCGCATTCGGCCGCGGCCCGGCGCACGGCCTTGGTGTACGGTCCGCCCGGCGGCCGGAAGAAGACCGGCCGGCGGCCAAAGTACTTCTCCTCGTAGTCTGCCATGCCGCAGATCTCGGCCTTGACCTGCGCGTACGGGAGCTTGACGAACCCCAGGTTGTGGGTCAGGGTGTGGTCTTCGATCCGGAACCCGGCATCAAGGTAGGCCTGGTAAAACTGCGAGTGCCCGGCAATGAACACGTGCGCCAGGAAAAGAGATGCCTTGAGGTGGTCCCGCTCCAGCAGCGCCAGGTCCGATTTCCGCTTCACCTGGCCGTCGTCAATGGTCAGGAACACCACTTTTTGTTGGGTGGGGATCCTGGTGATGACCGGGACCATGCCGTTTTCAATGGGCGGCAGCTTGTAGTCGGGCACCAGCCCGTCCACGGCGCCGGGCCGCGCCGTCCGGAGCCCCTCCGGCCGGCCGCTTGGCGGGGACGACGCCGGGGCGCCCGTTGCGCCGGAGGTGCCGGCCGGCGTCGTGCGTTGGCCCAGGAAGCGCACCGCCCCGAGGGCCAGGACGGCGAGCACCACCACCACGGCGGCGGCCAAGGCAATCCGGCGGGCGGTGTTCGGTGCGGCGCGGAGGTGGTGGGGCATGTCGGCTTTCGCAGCTTCCTACAGGCCCAGGGCCCGGGCCTCGATCATGGGGCAGGTGTCCATGACCACCTCCAGCCCGGCGTCCTCCGCACGGCGCGCCGCGGCTTCGTCGATGACGCCCAACTGCAGCCAAACGGCCTTGGCGCCCACGGCGATGGCCTGGTCCACCACGGCCCCCACCTTGGTGGAGTTCACGAAACAATCGACGACGTCGATGGCCCCCGGGATGTCCGCGAGCAGCTTGTAGCCCTTGGCCCCGTGGACGTCGTCGCCCTTCAGGCTCACCGGGATGATCTCCTGGCCCAGGTGCTGCTGGAGGAAAAGCGATACGCCCACCGCGGCCCGGAGCGGGTTGTTTGACAGTCCCACCACGGCCCAGCGGGCCGGCGTTGTCAGCAGGCGGTGGATCGTTGCGGGGTCGTTGACATGTGCCATGGAACCAACCCTACGGCCCTGCCGGGCCTACCGCATCCAGGCCCGCCGCCGACGCGGGCGCGAAACGGGCCGCAATGATTTTGGCAGGCGGCCCCCGCCTTGGCAGAATGGTTCCGACCATCCCGAGCGGCCGAGAGATCTGGCTCAGCGACGCCGCAGCAACCCTCCAAGGCCCACCCTCCACCGGGTGGGCGGCGGAACGGTGCTACCGCCAGAAACGATGGAAAGGACTCCACCCGTGGCTTTAAACACCGACCACATCCGCACCACCCATGCCGGCTCCCTGCCCCGCACCCCCGCCCTCCTGGCGGCCAACGCCGAGCGCGGGGCCAGCGGCGACACCGCCGGCTACCGGGACCTCCTCACCGAATCGGTGGTGGACATCGTGGCGCGCCAGCAGGCTGCCGGCATTGACATCCCCAACGACGGCGAATACGGCCACACCATGTCGAACGCGGTCGATTACGGTGCCTGGTGGAATTACTCCTTCGGGCGCCTCGGCGGCCTGGAAGCGACCAACGTGGACCGCTGGGCCGACGCCGAGGTGCACCGGTCCTCGCCCGGCAACGTGGTGCTGACCTCCTTTCCGGACCGCCGCGACCGGCAGAGGTTCAACGAGGCCTACAGCGACCCGGCCTCCGGCATCCTGGCCCACCGCAAGGCCACCACGCAGCCCAAGATCGTGGGGCCGCTGACATACACCGGCCAGGCCCAGGTTGCCTCGGACGTGGCCAACCTGGGACGGGGCCTGGCTGCGGCCGGCCTGTCCGAGGGCTTCATGGCAGCCCTGTCCCCTGGTTCCTGCGCCCGGCTGGCCAACGACTACTACGCCAGCGACGAGGAACTGCTCTATGCCTGTGCCGACGCCATGCGGGAGGAGTACAAGGCCATCATCGACGCCGGGCTGACCGTCCAGCTCGACGACCCGTCACTGGCCGAAAGCTGGGACCAGGTGAACCCGGAACCGGCCCTGGCGGACTACAAGAAGTTCATCCAACTGCGGGTCGAGGCCACCAACCACGCCTTGCGCGGGCTGCCGCAGGAGAAGATCCGGCTGCATGTGTGCTGGGGTTCCTGGCACGGGCCGCACACCACCGACATCCCCTTCGCGGACATCCTGGACGAGGTGCTGGCCATCAACGCCGGCGCCTATTCCTTCGAGGCCGCCAACGTGCGCCACGAGCATGAATGGAAGATCTGGCAGGACAAGAAGCTGCCGGAGGGCAAGTCGATCATCCCCGGCGTCGTCTCCCATGCCACGAACGTGGTGGAGCATCCGGAGCTGGTGGCGGACCGCATTGAGCGCTTCGCCTCCGTGGTGGGCCGGGAGGCGGTCATCGCCTCCACCGACTGCGGGCTGGGCGGACGCGTCCACCCGCAGATCGCGGCGGCGAAGCTGCAGGCCCTCGGGCAGGGTGCGGAAATCGCCTCGCGACGCCTCTGGCGGTAAACGCAGAGCTGGGTCGCAATAGTTACAGCACGTCAACTGGAACCAGTTGATAAAACCGCAACTACTGCGACCCAGTTGCGGGGCTGCGGCAGCGCCAGGGCTCCGGGGGGCTAGGCGACGCTGAACGACTCGTCGGCGCCGGGGCGGTCATTGTCCCCGGTGTCGGTTTCGCGTTCTTCCTCTTCCTCATCGTCAAGGTCGTCGAAGTCCACGTAATCGTCGCTGGTCAGTTCCTCCGTGTACAGGGACCAAAACTCGTTGAGGCCCGCGGCCGGCGGGTCCAGCACCTTCAACTGCGATTCGAAGGACTTGCGGACTTCCGAAAACTCCTCGTCGTCCTCGGGGCCGGGGACGTCGCGGTCAATGGCCCCCCAGGCGGTCACGATTTTCACAAAGGTGTCCAGGCTGGAGGCGATGAGGGACTCGTCATCCTCGCAGACAAAGTGCACGGAGCCCTTCTTCCGGTCGACCACCACAAACTGGAAGTCGCCGTCGTTGCACACCACGGCACGGCCGCCGGCGTCGTTGCTGTAGGGGGGCTTCAGCCATGTGCCGTCCATCGGCATGTCTTCCAACGCCGACGGATGCAGCGGCTCAAGCGCGGCCCAAATCCTGGAATCGTTCATGGTCTCCTCCTGCCCTTAATGCTGACACTAACCACGTGGACCCGTGCCGTCAATGGCATATTTTCATCCGGCCGGGACCACCGCTGAATTCCCTTCAAAGCGCCGGTTTCGCAGCACGGGCAGGAATTCGCGCACTTCCTCGATGCGCTTGTGCGTCACGTCCGCCGTGGCGACGCCTTCGGCCTCGTCGGCCAGGAAGTCCTGCGGTATGCCCATGGGGTCCAGCACGGCCGAGTGCCCGATGCAGTGGTCGCTGGACGTGCCGGCCGCGGCGATCCACACCGTGTTTTCGATGGCACGGGCCTTCAGCAGCGTCTCCCAGTGCTCCACCTTGTGGTCGCCCTTGAACCAGGCCGCGGCCACGCACACCAGGTCCGCACCGGCCACCGCCAGCGCCCGGGCCAGTTCCGGAAAACGGAGGTCGTAGCAGGTCATGATGCCCACCTGGAAGCCGCCGATCTGCACCAGCGTCACCCCTTTGTCGCCGGGCTTGATCCGGCGCGACTCCTGGTAGGAAAACGCGTCGTAGAGGTGCAGCTTGCGGTAGGTGCCCAGGATGGCGCCGTCCTCGTCCACGGCCACCAGCGTGTTGTACGGGCGGGCCTCGCCGCTGGATTCATACCCGCCGGCAACCACGGCAATGCCCACCTCCGCCGCGATGCGCGAGACGCCCTGGACGAAGGTGCTCCACGTCGCGTCCACGGCCGCCGCGAAATCCCCGGCCACGCGGCCCACGGAGAACATGGATTCCTCGGGGAAGACAACCAGGCGCCCGCCGTCGGCCCGCGCTTCGGTGGCCAGGCGGCGCATCACCGCCAGGTTGCCGGCCACCTCGCCGCCCGGGTTGAACTGTCCAACGCTGACCTTCATCGCAACTTCCTTACCGTGGGTTGACTTACCTCCAGCGTAGTCTTCCCGGCCCCCAAAAAAGGGGGGACGACGGCGGAACTTAAGTTCCGCCGTCGTCCCCCCTGGGGCGTCGCCGCCCTACGGCGCGGCCCCGGTGTCAGCCGGCGATGAGGTCGTGGCGCACGATGGTCTGGTCGCGGTCAGGGCCCACGCCGATGGCGGAGATCCGGGTCCCGGACATGGCCTCCAGCGCCAGGATGTAGTTGCGGGCGTTTTCCGGCAGGTCCTCCATGGTGCGGGCGCCGCAGATGTCCTCGGTCCAGCCCGGGAAGTACTCGAAGATCGGCTTGGCGTGGTGGAAGTCGGTCTGCGTCATCGGCATTTCGTCGTGCCGGACCCCGTCGACGTCGTAGGCCACGCACACCGGGATCTGCTCGATGCCGGTGAGCACGTCCAGCTTGGTGAGGAAGTAGTCCGTGAAGCCGTTGACGCGGGAGGCGTGGCGGGCCAGCATGGCGTCGTACCAGCCGCAGCGGCGCGGGCGGCCGGTGTTGACACCGAATTCGCCGCCGGTCTTCTGCAGGTAGATGCCCATCTCGTCAAAGAGCTCCGTGGGAAACGGGCCGGCGCCGACACGCGTGGTGTAGGCCTTGATGATGCCCACGGCGCGGGTGATGCGGGTGGGGCCGATCCCGGAGCCCACGGAGGCGCCGCCGGCGGTCGGGTTGGAGGAGGTCACGAATGGGTAGGTGCCGTGGTCGACGTCCAGGAACGTGGCCTGCCCGCCTTCCATGAGCACCACTTCGCCGCGGTCCAGCGCCTCGTTGAGGACGTAGGTGGAGTCGATGACCATGGGGCGCAGGCGCTCGGCGAAGGCGAGAAAGTACTCCACCGTCTCGTCGATGTCCACGGCGCGGCGGTTGTACACCTTGACCAGCAGCTGGTTCTTTTGCTTCAGCGATCCTTCCACCTTCTGGCGCAGGATGGATTCGTCAAAGACGTCCTGGATGCGGATGCCCAGGCGGGCCACCTTGTCCATGTAGGCCGGGCCGATCCCGCGGCCGGTGGTGCCGATGGCGCGCTTGCCCAGGAAGCGTTCGGTGACCTTGTCCAGCACCTGGTGGTACGGGGCCACCAGGTGGGCGTTGGCGGAGATGCGCAGCTTGGAGGTGTCCGCCCCGCGCGCCTGCAGGCCCTCGATCTCCTCGAACAGGGCCTCCAGGTTCACCACGCAGCCGTTGCCGATGACCGGTGTGGCGTTGGGGCTCAAAATGCCCGCGGGAAGGAGCTTGAGCTCATACTTCTCACCGCCCACCACCACGGTGTGCCCGGCATTGTTGCCGCCATTGGGCTTCACCACATAGTCGACCCGGCCGCCCAAAAGGTCCGTGGCCTTGCCCTTGCCCTCGTCGCCCCACTGGGCTCCGACGATCACGATTGCTGGCATGGGATCCTCCCCCTTGCTCATAAGTTGAGCCGGCCGCTGCATGGCTCGGCGGTTGTTCCGCCGTACACCGTCCGGACACGAAAATGCCCCTTGTCAACGCACCGGCCGTCTCCAACAGGGATTGGCGCCTGGCTGCGCTCAAAGGGGGTCTTGCGTCCCAAGTTTACCGGACGGGCGCGGCGGCCGCACATTAAGGCGCCGGATGCACGACGCCGGCACCCGCCTTCCCCGTTCGGCCCGCCCCTGCGGGGCAACGGTTTCGGGGCCTGGCGTCCTGGCGGAGATCCGGACCGAGGTGGGCGGGCAGGCGTCGGCCGTGTTCCTTTTCGCCGGACCGGCGGGATCCTTCTTCGTCGCCGCGGCGGTCACGGCGGCCCCGGACGGTGCGGGCCCCCGATGAGCAGCGTGGCCAGGTACCGGTGCGGGTGCCGGCTTCGGAACGCCGCGCCCAGGACCTGCCGGAGCGCCTCCGCCTCCGGGCCCGGCGCGGACAGCGCCGCCTGCGCCCGGGTCTGCAGCAGGGCCAGCCGGCCCGCTTCGTGGCGGACGGCGTGATACTCCTCAAGCGATTCCAGGGGCGAGCCGCCACCGAGCACCGCAGCCAGCCGGGAGGCGAGGTCCACGGCGTCGAGCATCCCCGTGTTCAATGCGGAACCGCCGGCGGAAAACACGTGGGCCGCGTCCCCGGCGAGGAACACCCGGCCGGTCCGGTAGCGTTCGGCCAGGCGGCTGTTGGCCACCGTGGACCGCAGCCACTGGCCGCCGCTGATCGGCAGTGCCCCGCCCAGCACACGGCGGATGCTGTCCTTCAGCTCCTGCAGTGGCATTTGCGCCTCCGCCGCCTGGCTGCCCCGGGGCTCGTGCGTGGCGATGACGTACAGGTCCTTGGGCGCGCCGCGGTCCAGCGCCGACACCGGGGCGATCGTGAGGGAACCGGCCGCCGTGTGGTTGGCCTGGAAGAGCGCCAGCCGCCGGCCGCCGGGAAGTTCCACGGCGTTCCTGCGCCGGCGCAGTGCGCCGGGCGGGATCGTGACGCGGCCGATCCGCACCAGTTGGCTGCCCGTGGTTCCCGGGAAGCCGACGCCGAGATGGTGGCGGACGAAGCTGTGCGCGCCGTCGCACCCCACCAGGAATCCGGCGTCAAGGGAGCAGGCCCCGCCGTCGAAGGCGACGTCCACGGCCACCCGCCGGCCGTCGTCGTGAAATCCGGTGACGGCGTGCCCGCGGCGGATGTCCACGCCCGCGGCCCGGGCCCGTTCCTCCAGCAGCGCCTCCAGCCGGCGCTGCGGGATGGGCAGGATCCGCAGGGCGTTGGGCCGCAGCGGGTTCAGCCGCAGCGGCAGCGCCCCGAAGGAGTAGCGGGGCACGGGGATGGCGTGCACGCCCTGCTGGCCGCGCAACAGCCCCCGCTTCGCCAGCAGGGGCACGATCCCGCCGACCAGGCCGTTGCCCTTGGGCATGGCATCGGGCTCAAGGGCACGCTCCAGGACCGTCACGGCCACCCCGGCGGCGGCCAGTTCACAGGCGAGCATCAGTCCGACGGGCCCCGCCCCGGCAATGGCCACCTGGGTCCGGTACGGCTCCATCCGGTCCCTCCTCCCCGACGGGTTTTTGCATCAGCCTGCCGCGAGCGCCTGCGCGTGCCCCGCCGGGTCCCGGCCAAGCTTGAACGCGACGGCATCGCCGTGGAGGCAGCCAAGTGCCTTGCCGCCCACCATCAGCGACACGGCGCCAAACACTGTGCCGACCGTGACGCCGGCATGGGCAACGTCCGCGGCGAGGGCGTCAATGGCGGCGGCCGGTGACGGCACAAGTTGTTCCATCCCTGAATCATGCCCGACGCAGCCCCCGCCGTCGAGGGGGCCGCGGGGCGGGGCAGCCTGGCCGGAACTGGCGGTGCAGCCAAAGTGGCCTGGCGTCCCTGAACGCCACACGAGCTGCACCGCCGACATTCCCGGCCCACGGGAACGGTGCCAGGGTCAGCCGGCCACCTTGAACACGCCGCGGGCGCCGCGCTCGGCGTCGACCATGTAGTGCGAGACGAACGGATAGCTGCCGGCCTGCGGGAAGGTGAGGTCCACGAACCCGCCCTGTGCGGGGGCCAGCGCCAGGGCCTGCGAGCCCGCCGTCGGGTCGGAGCCGTCCAGCAGGTAGCGGCCCTCGCTCCACACCGTGCTGAACTGCCCGCCCACCACGTGGAAGGACGTGGCCCGGTTCGGCCCGGCGTCGAGCACCCAGATGCGCACCTTTTCGCCCACCTTGGCCGTCAGCGGGCGGAAGCCGTACTGGTTGGCGTAGCCGTTGAACACCACTGCGTCCGGCTTGTCCGCCTGGATTTTCGCCAGGTCTGCGACGCCGTCCTGCGGGCCCAGGTACAGCTCGGACTGGATGAGCACGTATTCCTTGTCCACCGGCGGCAGCTTCGGCGGGTCGATGATGACCGCGCCGAACATGCCGTTGGCGATGTGCTCGCTCATGGGCATGGTGCTGCAGTGGTACATCCAGATGCCTGCGCGCGTGGCCGTGAACGTGTATGTCAGCGACTCGCCCGGGTTGACGGTGCGCATGGGCTGGTCGGGGGCCAGGGAGCCGGCGTGGAAGTCGATCGAGTGGCCCATCGTGGCGTCGTTGGTGAGCGTGACGTTGAATTTGTCGCCGACCTTCCCCCGCAGCGTGGGCCCCGGCGCCGTGCCGTTGTACGTCCACAGCGTCTGCTTCACCCCGGCGGCCACCTCCGTCAGCTGGTCGGTGACCTTCAGCGCCACGTTGTGCACGGTGCCGGCAGGCAGCGGCGGGATCACGGCATTGTGTGCCTTGAAGCCGGCCGCAGGCTGCTTCATGAAGTCCAGCAGCGACGCCGCACCGGGAGACGCTGCACCGGGAGCCGTGCCGGATGTCCCGCCGGACGCCCCGTGGTCCATGCCCGGCATGGCCGTGGCCGCCGGAGCCGCGCCCGTGGCGACGATTCTGAACACCATGCCCTGCTGCCGGTGCCCCACAATGCTGCACCAGCCGTCCAGGTTGGCAGCAATCACGCCTGCGTCCACGGTGGCCTTCTCCCCGGGATACAGCCGCCCGGATTCCGCACCGCCCGCCGTGACGAGGTCGTGCACCATGCTGTCCACGTTCGTGACGTGGATGACCAGCCTGTTGCCCGCCGGCACGTCCACCGTGGACGGGTGGAAGCGCATGTCCTTCATGGTCATTTCCACCGTGGTGGTCTGGCCCGTGGCGTGGACGGCGGCCTGCGTGCCCGCCTGGCTGGGCCCGGGCAGGGACGATGGGTCGGCCACGATTCCGGCCACCACCACCAGTACGACGACGGCCAGCCCGGCGGCTGCCATCCCCCACCGGCGGCCGGGGGCCGGGTTCCAGGCGGCGCGCGGGGAAGGGGCGCCGGCACCGGCGGCCGGGGCGGCCGGCCGGGCACCCGGCGTCGAACTTTCCAAAGGTTTCGCCAGCAGCGCCACGCCCAGCAGCGGCAGGAACCAGGCCAGGCCCGCCAGGACCAGGAAGGTGGTGCCCACCCGGACCAGGCTGGGCACGGGCAGCAGGGACGCCACCAGCGCCACGTTGACCAGGACCACGCGGAACACGGCCGCCTTGTCCAGGATGGCGGTGCGCTGCCTGACCCGCGCCGGGCCGCCGCCCAAAACCACCGGGAGCAGGTAGCTCAGGGCCGCCCCGAGCACCTGGGCGGCAAAGCCCGCCGCCAGCACGGGCGCCACGGATTCGATGCCCTGGTGCAGCGCCGTCCAGGACCCCGCGGTTGCCGTCAGCCCGGCCAGCCGGGTGAGCGAGACCGCCAGCCACACGATCGCGGCGATGGCGGACAGCGGGGCGAAGTTGACCGGCGGCTTGCCGCGCACGGCCTTCGCCAGCGGAATGCACACGTAGACCACCCCGCCCAGGTAGGCCAGCAGGCCCACGGTGCACAGGAACATGACGCCGGCGGCGGCCCCGGCGGCCGTCAGGAGCACCCCGGCCAGCAGCGGGAAGGCGCCGTGGCGGGCCACCTGGTCGGCGCCGTCGGCCACGCGGGTGCGCAGCATGGTGGGCAGCAGCGTCATCAGCGTGCCCATGACGGTGAGGCCCACAAAGCCGAGCACGTTCACGGAGAGGTGGACCAGCAGCAGCCGTGTGTGGGCCTCGCCGGCAACGTTCGCGGCCAGCGCGGCACCCACGCCTGCGCCGACGGGCAGCAGCAGGCAGGCGGCAACGTAATACCAGACGGTGGCGCCGAAGCGGGACGGCAGGGCCCGGCGGGCGCGCAGGCCCAGCACCACGGCGTGCGCGGCCACCACGGCGCCGACCAGGATGCTGCCCAGCAGCGTCAGCAGCCAGATGTCCGCCACCATGGACACCACTACGGCCAGCACCGCCACGTTGAGCAGCACCAGCCGCGCGGCCATGCCGCGGGAGTCCGGGGTGGGCCCGCGCAGCAAGGCCTGGGCGAAGTGCCAGCTCCACACGAGGATCGAGTTGGTGACGGCGCCCAGGAACAGCAGGTGCACCATGAGCCAGCCTGAATCCGGGACGTTGCGGTGGATGAGGACCACCACCACCAGCGCCACCAGCCAAAACACGGCAGGGGCGTTGGCGCGCAGGTGCCAGCCGGCCCGGTTCATGCCGCCGGGACCTTGCGTGGCTGCGGGTTTCCCCGGCGGTGTCAGGAAGATGTTCACGCAACAGCTTTCGGAGGGTGGGTGGCCTGCCAGACCGCCATGACGGCGAAAAGCAGGAGGGAGATGACATTGAGCACGCCGCCGGCGACCCACGCGCCGTGGATGCCGGCGGCGTCGCCCAGGCCCAGCCGCAACAGCAGCGATGCCTGCAGCAGCACCGCCGGGACCCAGAACAGCTCGGTGTACGGCAGCGGCTTGCGCAACACGGCCGGCAGGATCACGGACGCGTGGGCCATGATCATGGAAATGGTGAAGCCGAGGAACACCGCGTGGAGCACCGCGTCATAGGCGGCGCCGTCCAGCGTCCGGTCATGGAGCGCCAGCACGACGCCGGCAATCGCCAACCAGCCGTAGCCCGCCAGCAGGCACGCGGCAATGTAGCGCGGCAGGCCCTGGCCGCGGATGGTCTTGCGGGCGGCGTCATAGCCCGCCAGCCAGGCCACGATGGCCAGCAGCGAGAGCCCGAAGAGCGGGTAACCTGCGGCGGGCCACAACAGCGCGGCCACCGTGGAGATGGTCATGGCGAACGCCAGCAGCGTCAGGATGGGTTCGGCCCACGGACTGGTGATGCCGATCCTGGCCAGTTCCAGCCGTTCCCCGGCAATGGTCAGCACCACGAAGCTGATCAAAAACGGCAGCAGGACTGCGACGTCGGGCACGCGCACCCACAGCGCCGCCGCACCGACGGCCGCCACCCCGCCAAGGACCTGGATCAGCACCACGTTGTCGCGCTGGCGCCGCCACAGCGGGACATACACCAGCAGCATGGCGATGGTGCCGGCCAACAGCACCAGCTTGCCCACGGGCAGGGGCAGCGGGGAGATCATGAACAACCCGGACAGGCCCAGCAGCGCCGGGGAGAGGTAACCGGCGGCCCGGCCCAGCGCCACGGAGCGTTCCAGGGCAATCACGGTGCCCACAAAGCCCAGGACCAGCAGCATGCCGTGGATTTCCGGGAACCTGTCCAGCTTCAGCGGCGCGTCGGCGCCCATCAGCTGCAGGCCGGCGTTCAACCCCACCAGCAAGGCCGCCCCGGCGGGCAGCAGGAAGAGCATCCTGAAGCCGGGCCGGCGCAGAAACGCCCGGGTCCGGCGTTCCCGGCCGGCCTTCGACTTTCGGGGTTTCGGCGGCCGGCTTCCCGGCGGCACAGCGGCGGGCACCGCGGCTCCGGTCTCCTGCGGGGCGCCCGGCCGGCGTCCGGCACTCACGTGGCGGCAGCCAACGGCAGGCGCAGGGTGCAGATCCCCGGGGCGGCAAAGGGGACCAGCTCAACCCCGTCCTCCGGGACGCCGCTGCCTTCCAACAGGCCCTTGACCAGCCCCAGGTGCACGGCACAGACCACGGCCGGGTTTTCCCGGGCCGCCGCCACGATGGGGCAGGTGGTCAGGGTGAAGTCGGTGGCGTCGGCATTGCCCTGGATGCCAAAGCCGGCGTCCCGCAGCGATGCCGCAACGTTCAGGCGCGTCCTGCGCCGCCGGGCGGGACCGGGCACTGTGCGGCAGGTGCTGGCCGCGCCCGTTCCTGCAGTTCCGGCAGATCCTGCAGTTCCGGCCCCGGCGCGGCCGGACAGGACATGGGCCCACTGCCTGCCGGCAAGGTCTCCGGCGGCGGCTGGGTCGTCGCTCGTGGAGGCAATGTGGCGGGCCAGCGCTGCGGCCAGGGCGGCGTAGCCGGCAGGCCGCTGCTCGGGCACGGCGGGGGCATAAAGGGAGGCGGGCCGCCCGCGGCCGGAACGGTGCGCCGTCGTCCTGGTGGCAAAGCCGGCGGCCACCAGGGCGTCCAGGTGCTCACGGGCCGTGTTGGGGTGCTGGCCGGTTTCGGCGGCCAGGGCGTCCACGGTGAGCGGGACGGCGGAGGAGCGGAGACGTTCGAGCACCGCTGCGCGCGCCTTGGAAATGGGGGCGACGGGCTCCGTGCCGCCCGGTTTGGGCCCGCGCAGCGGTGGTCCCGAAATATTATTTTCCACGGAATTTATTGTAGTAATATAAGCTCAGAATCGCCATTCCATCCACCGTCAAAAGGAAAAATGCCGTGAACAACCTGGTCCTTGCTTCCTCTTCCGCCGAGGCCGCCGCATTGGAAGAAGTCAACAACCGTCTGGCGGAAGCCGGTGGAACGCTGGGCACGCTGGGCAAAAACCTGCTGTCCGCCGCATCGAACGCGGGCGGTGAACTGGCCGGCGGGGACCAGGCAAAGCTGGTGGAATTCACCGAAACGGAACTGCAGCCGCTGGCCGCAGCCTTTGCACAGGCGCTCTCCGGCGCCACCGGCAAGGACGCCGTGGTGGCCACGCTGGCCGCCGGGCACAGTGCGCGGCTGGCCGAGGCCGCCAAGGCCCTGGAGGAACAGGATGCGCCGGCCCGGATCATCCACGCCGGTGCGCGCCTCCAGGAAGCCGGCGCGGCGTTCCTGGACCAGGCCACCGCGCTGGTGGTTCCGGCCCTGGCCCAAAACCCGGCATTCACCCTGTCCGGCATCCTCCCCGAGCGCGCCTCCGCACCTGCGGCCGCGGCACCGGCCACGGGCGGCTGCGCCTGCGGCGGCCATGACGAGCCCGGCCTGTCCGAGCTGGACACCCGGGTCATCCCGCACGCCATCCGCCACGCCACCATCTTTGGCGCACTTGAGGGCCTGTCCTCCGGCAAGGGCATCCTGCTCATTGCCAACCACAACCCGCTGCCGCTCCTGGCCCAGCTGGAACAGCGCGCCGCCGGCAAGTTCGCCGTCGACTATGTGGAGAACGGCCCGGAGACCTGGAAGCTGAGCATGGTCCGCAACTGACCCTCCAAGCCCCAACTAGGTCGCAGTTGTTACCGAAAAACCCCGGAAAATCGCGGGAAAACGGTAACAACTGCGACCTAGTTGCTGCTAGAGCGCCGCTTCGATCGCGGCCGCGGCGGCCGGGTCCGAATCGTTGAGGAACGTCGAGATGCGGGCGGCCTCGTCGGCCTCGCCAATGGCACCCGCGGCCCGTCCCAGCGCATAAAGCGCACGCAGGAAACCGCGGTTGCCCTCATGCGACCACGGCACGGGCCCGGTCCCACGCCAGCCGTTGCGGCGCAGCGCGTCCAGGCCGCGGTGGTAGCCCGTGCGCGCATAGGCGTAGGACTCGATGGTCCGGCCCTCCACGTAGGCCTCGTCGGCCAGGATGGCCCACAACAGCGACGACGTCGGATGGACGGCCGCGAGGTCAACCGCCTCATCCCCGGCATCCAGGCGCGCCTGGACATCCTCCTCGGCCGGGAGCAGCGTGGGCTCGGGGCCAAGGAGGTTTTTACGGAATGAATCAGACATCTACTTGAACGTCTTGCCGGCGGAACCGAGCTGCTGCGCGGCTTCCACCACACGGGCCGCCAGCCCCTTTTCGGCAGCGGCACCCCAGACACGGGGGTCGTAGGTCTTCTTGTTCCCGACGTCGCCGTCCACCTTGAGCACACCGTCATAGTTGGCAAACATGTGCCCGGCCACCGGGCGCGTGTACGCATACTGGGTGTCCGTGTCGATGTTCATCTTGATGACACCGTAGGAAACGGCATCGGCAATTTCCTGCGCGGAAGAGCCCGAACCGCCATGGAAAACGAGGTCGAACGGGCTGTCCTTGCCCACCTTCGCACCCACCGCGGCCTGGATTTCCTTCAGGATCTCCGGACGCAGCTTCACATTGCCCGGCTTGTAGACCCCATGCACATTGCCAAACGTCAGCGCCGTGATGTACCGGCCATTCTCACCGGAACCCAGCGCCTCCACCGTGGCCAGGCCATCGGCCACCGTGGAATACAGCTTGTCGTTGATGGCGTTCTCCACACCGTCCTCCTCGCCGCCCACGGCCCCGATCTCCACCTCGAGGATGATGTGCGCGGCGTGCGTGCGGGCCAGCAGCTCACGGCCGATCCGCAGGTTTTCCGCCAGCGTCTCCGCCGAACCGTCCCACATGTGCGAGTTGAAGATCGGGTCCCGGCCCGCCTTCACCTCCGCCTCCGACGCCGCCAGCAGAGGCAACACAAAACCGTCCAGCTTGTCCTTCGGGCAGTGGTCGGTGTGCAGTGCCACGTTGACCGGGTACTTCTTCGCCACCTCACGGGCGAACGCGGCAAACCCCAGCGAACCGGCCACCATGTCCTTCACCCCCGCACCGGACCAATACGCGGCACCACCGGTGGAAACCTGGATAATGCCATCGGTGCCGGCATCGGCAAAACCCTGCAGCGTCGCATTCAACGTCTGCGAAGACGTCACGTTGACCGCAGGATAGGCAAACCCCCCAGCCTTCGCACGATCAATCATTTCGGCATACTTGTCCGGTGTTGCAATGGGCATGAAAAGCTCCTTGGGGCTATACGGTACAAGGTGGCAGCGCTGTTGGCCGCCTCCAGCATGGCTACCTCCATCTTAGCGATGGGCGCCATTGTGGCGAAGTAGATGAAGCCCTGTCTCTGCAGCGGACCCTTGACACGCACGACGGCGGGCCCTGGCCGGGTGCCGGACGCTGGCCGGTCGCCGGTTTCCTGTGGAATATCCGCAGGAAGTTGCTCAGGCCACGTGCTGGTTGAAGACGTGGCGGCGGATCCAGGCGTGCATGGCAATCCCGGCCGCCGCAGCCGCGTTGATGGAGCGGGTGGAGCCGAACTGCTCAATGGACAGGGTGGCCTGGGCCGCGGCGTGCACCTCGGCGCTCAGGCCCGGCCCCTCCTGGCCGAACACCAGCACGCAGTTGCGCGGCAGTTCAAACGTTTCCAGTTTCTGGGAGTCGGGGAAGATGTCGATCCCGATGATCGCCAGGCCCTCGTCCGTGGCCCACGCGACAAAGTCGTCCACGGTGGGGTGGTGGCGGACGTGTTGGTAGCGGTCGGTGACCATCGCACCCCGGCGGTTCCACCGGCGTCGTCCGATGATGTGCACTTCCTTGGCCAGGAACGCATTGGCGGTGCGCACCACGGTGCCGATGTTCATGTCGTGCTGCCAGTTTTCAATGGCGATGTGGAAGTCGTGCCGGCGCGTGTCCAGCTCGGCGACGATGGCGTCCATCTTCCAGTAGCGGTACTGGTCCAGGACGTTGCGCCGGTCGCCCGCGGCCAGCAGTTCCGGGTCCCAGTGCCCGCCGTCCGGCCATGCCCCCTCCCAGGGGCCGACGCCCACCTCGTGGTGCAGCTCCGGGTGGTCGGTGGATTCCGGGGCGGGGGCGTTGGCGGGAGTGGTCACCGTCCAATTTTAGCGGTCCGGCCGCGGCGGTGGGTGCCGCACGCCCACCGGCGCGCGCCCATCTGCCAGACTGGGACACGAAGGAACATCCAGCCCCAGGAGGCACTGTGACCAAGGCGACCCACCGCAAGCCCGCCGACATTGAATGCTGGCTCACCGACATGGACGGCGTGCTGGTCCATGAAAACCAGGCCGTGCCCGGCGCCGCCGAACTGATCCAGCGCTGGGTGGACACGTCCCGGCGCTTTTTGGTGCTGACCAACAATTCCATCTTCACCCCGCGGGACCTCGCCGCACGGCTGCGCGCCTCCGGGCTGGAGGTGCCGGAGGAAAACCTGTGGACGTCGGCCCTGGCCACGGCGCAGTTCCTGAAGTCGCAGATGCCCCACGGGCGGGCCTTTGTCATTGGCGAGGCGGGGCTGACGACGGCGCTGCACGAGGCCGGCTTCATCCTCACCGACCAGGACCCGGACTATGTGGTGCTCGGCGAAACACGCACGTATTCCTTCGAGGCCATCACGCGCGCCATCCGGCTCATCGGTGACGGCGCGCGCTTCATAGCCACCAACCCCGACGCCACCGGCCCGTCCGCCGAGGGCCCCCTGCCGGCCACCGGCGCCATTGCCGCACTGATCACGAAGGCCACGAACCGGGAACCGTATGTGGTGGGCAAGCCAAACCCGATGATGTTCCGTTCGGCCATGAACCGCATTGAGGCCCACTCGGAGACCACCGCGATGATCGGGGACCGCATGGACACCGACATCATCGCCGGCATGGAGGCCGGGCTGCACACCGTGCTGGTGTTCACCGGCATCACGCGGCCGGAGGACATTGACGCCTACCCGTTCCGCCCGGACCAGGCGCTGGGTTCCGTGGCGGACCTGCTGGAGCAGATCTAGCGCCCGGGCAGCCGGCCGCCGGAGGCTTCGAGGTAGCAGTTTCCGCACAGGGACTCGTACCAGACGTCGGCGCCGTCGATGGCGACCTGGTCGCCGTCGAACACGATGTCCGCCCCGACCCGGCGGGTGTTGAACAGCGCCTTCCGGCCGCACCGGCAGATGGTCTTCAGCTCTTCCAGGGAATGGGCCATCTCCAACAGCCGTGCCGCGCCCGGGAAGGCGCGGGTGCGGAAGTCGGTGCGCAGCCCGTACGCGATGACCGGCACGCGGTCCAGGACGGCGATGCGGAAGAGGCCGTCCACCTGCGCAGGGGTCAGGAACTGGGCCTCGTCCACGAGCAGGCAGGCCACCGGCGCCACCTGGACATGCTCCAGCAGGGCATCCGGGTCGTCGCCGGCGGCGTGGGCGGCAAAGACCGCGCGGGCGTCGTCGCCGGGCTGGATGAGGAAGTCAACGCTGCGCGTCATCCCCAGCCGGGACACAATTTCGCCGGCGCCCTTGGTGTCGATGCCCGGCTTGGCCAGCAGCACCCGCTGCCCGCGCTCCTCATAGTTGAACGCCACCTGCAGCAGGGCCGTGGACTTGCCGGAGTTCATGGCACCATGACGGAAGTAAAGCTTGGACAAAAGGGACCTTTCAAGAATTAAGGTGTCCGGCACCACGGCCGGCCGCAGGCGTCAGTCGAGGCCGAGCTCGTCCTTGCCGAAGGCGAACAGGTAGGGGACGCCGGCTTCGCTTTCGATGCGTTCCTTGGCGCCCGTGTCCCGGTCCACGATCACGGCGACGGCCTTGATGTTGCCACCGGCCCTGCGCACGCCTTCGACGGCGGTCAGCGCTGAGCCGCCCGTCGTGGAGGTGTCCTCCAGCACCACAACGTCGCGCCCGTCCACCCCGGGGCCTTCCACCTGGCGGCCCATGCCATAGGACTTTTGGGCCTTGCGCACCACGAACGCGTCGATGGCCCGGCCGGCGTCGGCGGCGGCATGCATGAGGGCGGTGCCGACGGGGTCCGCCCCCATGGTCAGGCCGCCGGCCGTCTCAAACTCAATCCCGGCGTCGTCCAGCATGGCCAGCATGACGCGGCCGGCCAGGCGGGAGGCCTCGTGGTGGAGCGTGATGCGGCGCAGGTCGATGTAGTAGTCGGCTTCCTTGCCGGAGGACAGGATCACCTTGCCGCGGACCACGGCCAGTTCCTTGATGAGTTCGAGCAGGCGGGCGCGGTCGGCAGCGGGAGTCTGGGTCATGGCCTCCATTCTAAATGCTTTGCCCGGCGTCCGGTTCTGCACACCTTCCGTTGGGCGCGGCGCTGCGCACCACCCCGGTGGGGTGGTGCGCAGTGCGGTACCGGCTGTGTCAGCCGTCGGCGCCGGCGGGCGTCGTGGTGGTGGCGAAGCCTTCGAGCTTGTTGGCCGCGAGGGCGTACTTGTTGGTGAAGGTGCCGGCAATGCTGACCTTGGAGGTGTCCACGCCGTTGCCCTTCTCCATGGCGAAGATGACCTTCGGGCCGCCGGCAGGCATGATCCCGTCCGGCAGGAACTGGCCCTTGTCGGTGGTCAGCCCGGCGATGTACTGGTCCTTGCTGATGGTGCTGTTCTGCACGTACGACGACGGCAGCTTGTTGGCGATGTCCGCTGCGGAGTGCGTGTTGATCCAGTGCATCGTCGCGACGAGCGCGTCCACCACCTTCTGGGCGGCGTCCTCGTGCGTCTTCACCCAGCTGGCGTTGGCCAGGACACCGGCTGCGGGCCAGTCGCCGCCGAGCGTCTTTGTGGCGCCGGCGGCCGTTGCCAGGTCGACGGCGGTGTAGGCGAGCTTTTTGCTTTCCAGCGCCCCGACGGTGGGCTGGGTGGTCATGACGCAGTCAGCGGACTTGCGCTGGATGGCGGCGATGGCGGTGGCCCCTGCCCCGACGGCGAGGGTGTGGTAGTCCTTCTTCGTGACGCCGGCCTGCGAGGCGACGAACTGGGTCAGCTCGTCGGTGCCGGAGCCAAGGTCGGTGACGCCCATCGTCTTGCCCTTGAAGTCCGCCGGCGAGTGGACCCCGCTGTCCGTGCCGCACATGATGCGTTCGCCCGGTGCACCGGAGAGCTGGACCAGGTTGATGACGTCCTTGCCCTTGGCCTGGAAGTCAACCGTGTGGACGTACCAGGCGCCGGCCATGTCGACCTGCCCGGAGGCCATGGCGTCCTCGGCTCCCACACCGCCGTTTTGCTCCGTGGAGAGCTGCATGTTCACGCCGTACTTCTTGTAGAAGCCCAGTTGTTGGGCCAGTTCGTAGGGCAGGTAGATTTGCTTGTCGATGCCGCCCACCATCATCGTGACGGTCGGCATGGACGCGGCGCCGCCATTGGCCCCGGCGCTGCTGCCGCTACCCGCGGTGCCAGTGCCCCCACAGGCTGCGAGGCTGAGGACGATGGCCCCGGTGGCCGCAGCCGCGTAGATCTTGTGCTTGATCATGATTTTTCCTTTTGTGTTTGTCCCGAAAACCGGGCGTTTGCCTAATTCAGTGAATGGAAGGAAGGTTCCTAGATGGCCTGTGCTTCCGAGCGGCTCGGCGGCCGCCACTTGAGCAGGGAGTGCTCCAGGAGGCTGATGAGGTATTCGGCGCCGAGGGTGACCACCGCGATGATCACCATGCAGGCGAAGACCGTATTCGGGTCGAAGGTCCCCTGCGCCTGGGTGATGATCAGCCCGACGCCGTGCTGGGCCCCGAGCACCTCTGCCACCAGCGCGCCGATGATCGCGAAGCCGAAGGCCGTGTGCAGGCTGGCGATGATCCAGGTCATCGCCGACGGGATGGTCACGTGCATGGCCACCTGAAGCGGTGAGGCCCCCAGGACCCGCACATTGGAGATGAGGTTCTGGTCCACCTCACGGACGCCCTGGAAGGCGTTGAAGAAGACCACGAAGAACACCAGGACTGCCGCGAGCAGCACCTTCGGGCCCATCCCGAGGCCGAAGGCCACGATGAAGATTGAGCCGAGCACGATGCGTGGAATGGAGTTGACGATCCGGATGTAGGGTCCCACCACGTCGGAGAGGTAGCGGTTTGACCCCAGGAGGATGCCGAGGATGACGCCGGCGAGCGTGCCGACCACGAATCCGCCCAGCGCCTCCTGCACCGTGATCCAGAGGTTTTCCCAGATGGTGCCGAAGGCGGTGCCTTCCGTGAAGAGCCGGACCAGGCTGTTCCAGACTTCCGTCGGCTGGCCGAAGAAGAACTTGTCCACGAGCCCGACGGCGGTGAACCACTGCCAGCCGCCGATGACGACGACGGCGAGCAGCGCCCGGCCGACCCAGATCCAGGTCTTGCGCAGCGTCATGGCTCGGTGCGCGTCGGCCTTGAGTTGGGCCTCCTCCTCGTGGACCAGCGGTGCCTTGTGCGTTATCGATGTCATGCCGGCACCCCTGCCGTCTGCTTGTAGGCCCGGGTGACTTCGTCCTTCAGGGAGGACCAGATCTGCCCCTGCAGTTCAAGGAAGCGTTCCTCGTGCCGGATTTGCTGGACGTCCCCGCGCGGCCTGGGCAGGTCGATGTCGAAGACGTTTTTGATGGAGCCGGGACTGCTGGTCATGATGACCACCTTGTCTGCGAGCGCCACGGCCTCGTCGAGGTCGTGGGTGATGAACAGGACCGAAGGCCGCAGGCCCTCCCAGAGCTGGAGCAGCTCGTTCTGCATGATGGCCTTGGTCTGCACATCGAGTGCACCGAACGGCTCATCCATGAGCAGGATCCGCGGGTTGTTGATCAGTGCCGCCGCCATGGCGACGCGCTTGCGCATGCCGCCGGAAAGCTGGTGGGGGTAGCGGTCCTCGAAGCCGGCCAGGCCCACGCGGCGCAGCCAGTCCATGGCGAGCTCGGTGGCCTCGCGCTTGGGCGTGCCGAGGAGGACGGGGCCGATCAGCACGTTGTTGAGCACGGTTTTCCAGGGGAACAGCGCGTCCGCCTGGAACATGTAGCTGACGCCGTTGGTGATGCCTTCGACGGTGCGGCCGCCAACGGTCACGGAGCCGGCACTCGGGTGTTCCAGTCCGGAGACCTGGGCCAGCGTGGTGGACTTGCCGCAGCCCGTCGGTCCCACGATCGCGCAAAACTGGCCCGGTTCGACGGTGAGCGACACGTCGCGGATGGCCGTGAACGTCTCGCCCTTCGGGGTGAGGTAGCGCTTGGTCAGGCCGTGGATTTCGATGCGTCCGCCGTTGTCTCCCCCACCTCCACCGTGGTCCGTGGGCGAGCCGCCCCTTCTGTGTAATTCTGACACCGTTGTCACTGTTTCCCTTCCTGGATTTGGTTCGCATGCGTGAGTCGGATCACATAAGCTAAGACGAGCTTAGAAAGTGACAGCCAGTGCCAAAAGACTTCAGTAAGTTGTGCAACTTAACCGCAAAAATGCACGTTTTGTGCGTTTTCTGCAATGGGCATCCGCACCGGTCCGGGGGCCGGGTCCGGTGAGCCGAATTCCGCCGGCACGCGCCCGCCGGGTGCGGCACCGGTCGATGACCCTGACCACGCAGATCCTGCTCAGCATGCTCTCCCTGCTGCTGCTCGCCGTGGTCCTGGGCGCGTTCCTGTTCACGGTTGTCAGCAACCAGACGCTGGACCGGCAGTACCAGCTCCGTGCGCTGGGCATCGCCACCACCACGGCCGCGATGCCCGAGGTGCGCTCCGCATTGGAGGCCAAGGACCCCCACCACACCATCGCGGCCCTGGCCAGGGAGATTGTGGCCACGGCCAATCCCTCCTACGTGGTGGTCACCGACCGCAACGGGATCCGCTACTCCCACCCGAACCCCGCCCTCATCGGCAAGAAGCTGGAGGAACCGGTGGCCGTCCTGGACGGGAAGACCCACCTTGGCTTTGACCCGGGCAGCCTGGGGCTGTCGGCCAACGCCAAGGCCCCGATCTTCTCCGCGGACGGCGCCGTGATCGGCGAGGTCTCGGTGGGCATCCTGGACACCCGGGAACGGGACGAACAGGCGGCGAACATTTGGCTCATTGCCGGCTTTTCGGCGCTGGTGCTGCTCCTGAGCATCGCCGGGTCACTGCTGCTGTCCCGGCGCATCAAGCGCGTCACGTTCAACCTGGAACCGTCGGAGATCGCCTTCCTGTTGCAGGAGCGGGAGGCGCTGCTTCACGGGATCCGGGAGGCCGTCATCGGACTTGACGACGACGGCCGGGTGACCGTCATCAACGAGGAGGCGCGGCGGCTGCTGAAGGTGGAAGGGACCGCCCTGGGCATGCCGGTGGCGGAACTGGTTCCCGACGGCCGGCTGCGCCAGCTGCTCACCGGCAGGCTCGACGGCGTCGACCAGGTGGCGCTGACGGAGGACGCCCTGCTGGTGGTCAACCGCATGCCCGTTTCCATTGGCGGGCGGAGCATCGGCTCGGTGGTGACGCTGCGGGACCGCACCGAGATCGAGGGGCTGGTGCGGGACCTGCATTCCGTCCAGGGCCTGATGGAGGCGATGCGGGCCCTGGAGCATGAATATGCCAACCGCCTGTACGTGGTGGACGGGCTGCTGGAGCTTGGCGATGTGGCCCAGGCCCGCACGTACGTCTCGCAAATCTCGGAGTCCTCGCGTTCCCTGGGCGAGGGGCTGCGTTCGCGGATTGCCCCGCCGGAACTGGCTGCGCTGCTGCTGGCCAAGATCACGGTCGCGGCCGAACAGGACGTGCAGATCAAGGTCACGGCCGAGTCCCGGCTGGAACGGCCCCTGGTGGACGCAGCCGAACTGCTCACCGTGGTGGGCAACCTCCTGGACAATGCCGTGGACGCCCTGGCCGGGTCTCCCCGGCCCCGCACTGTGACGGTCCAGCTGGACGACGCGGACGGGGTGTTCATCGCCGTCCGGGACAACGGCCCCGGCGTGCCGGCGGACAGGATCGACGCCGTGGTGGTTGACGGGTACTCCACGAAGGACACCCGGCCCGGGATGCGCCGCGGGATCGGCCTGGCCCTGGTGCGCCGGATCGTGCACCGGGCAGGGGGCACCCTCGACGTTTTCCCGGGTCCGGGAGGTAACTTTGAGGTGTGGCTGCCGGCGCAGGCAGACGTGGCGGGCACGTCGGGCACGGCAGGCACGGAAGCGAGGGACACGCAGTGATCAGGACGTTGGTGGTTGACGACGACTTCAGGGTGGCCCGCATCCATGCCGCCCGGGTGGCCCGGGTCGACGGCTTTGAATGCGTCGGCGAGGTGTACAGCGCCGCGTCCGCGCGGGAGGCCATTGCCCGGCTGTCCCCGGACCTGCTGCTGCTGGACGTGCACCTGCCGGACGAGGACGGGCTCTCGCTGCTGCGGTCGCTGCAGGCCGCCGGAACCGAGGTTGACTGCATCATCATCACCGCCGCCCGGGACCTGGCCACGGTGCGCTCGGCCATGAGCAGCGGCGCCGTCTATTACCTGGTCAAGCCCTTCAGCTTTGAGCAGCTGCGCACCCAGCTGGAGGCCTACCACCGCTGGCGGCAGGAACTTGACTCGGCGCCGTCGGCCAGCCAGGCCGTGGTGGACAGCCTGTACAACACCCGCTCCGCTGCCGTGCGTGCCGCGGCCCCCGCGCCCCGCCTGCAACCGACCATGCAGAAGGTGCTCGACGCCGTCAGGACCGCCGGCGGGCCCGTCGGCGCCGCGGAAATCGCCGACACCCTCGGCGTCAGCCGGCCCACGGCCCAGCGCTACCTCGGGGCGTTGGAGCGCAAGGGCCTGGTGGTCCTTGACCTCAGCTACGGGACCACGGGCCGCCCGCTGAACTCCTACACGATCGCCTAGCGCACAGGCCTAGCGGTCCGTCGCGCCGCTTTCCGTCGCGTCCAGGAGCCCCAGCTCGTGCCGTTGCGGCAGCCCCTCCCAGTCACCGGCGGTGCTCACGGCGAAGGCGCCCATCAAGGCCCCACGCCGCAGCCGCGCGGCAACATCACCGCCCTCAAGCAGCCCCGAGAGGTAGCCGGCCGAGAACGCGTCCCCGGCACCCACGGTGTCCACCGCATCCACGGCGACGGCCCCGGCACGGCTGGTCCCGGCCGCCGTGTACGCCTCGGCGCCCCGGGCACCCAGCTTGACGACGACGTCGCGCACGCCGAGCCCGAGCAGCTCCGCGGCCGTGCCGGCAACACCGTCCGTGGCGCGCCGCGGGACCAGCAGGTCCAGTTCGTCGTCCGAGGCGATGACGACGGCGGCATGCCGGGCCACCGGGGCAAGGGCCGCCCGGGCTTCCTCCCGGGACCACAGCTTGCCGCGGTAGTTCACGTCCAGAGACACCACAATGCCGCGCGCGGCGGCTGTTTCGGCGGCGAAGGCAAAGGCGTCCAGGGCCTTGGCCGAGAGCGCCGGCGTAATCCCGGTCAGGTGCAGGATCCGCGCCCCGTCCTCGAGCGGGCCTTCAACGTCCGCCCGGCTGAGGCCGGAGCCGGCCGAGCCGGAGCGGTAGTACCAGGCCCTGTTGACGTCGGCGGTGCGCCGCTCCAGGAACATCACGCCTGTGGGCCGTACGGGGTCGCGGCCCACTGCCAGGTCCACGCCCTCGGCGCGCAGCGCCCGTTCAACGAAGTCGCCGTGCGGGTCGCAGCCCAGGCGGCCGGCCCACCGCACCGGGTGGCCCAGGCGGGCCAGGCCCACGGCCACGTTCGACTCCGCGCCGGCCGCGTGCATGGCCAGGGAGCCGCCCTGGGCCAGCGGGCCTGCCGAGCGCAGGGACACCATGGTCTCGCCGAAGGTCAACACGTCCACGGAAACCATCCCGCGCTCAGCCCTGCCGGCGGGAATGGTCCGCCGCCGTGCGCAGGTAATCGCGGGCACGGGACCGCATCGCTGCCAGGTCCCCTCCGGCCGAGGCCGCGTCGCCCACCAGCGGGCTGCCGGGCCCGACGGCGGCGGCCCCGGCATCCCAGTAGTCGGCGGCGTCTGCCGCGCCCACCCCGCCGACCGCCACCAACGGGACGGCCGGGAACGGATCCAGCAGCGCCTTGAGGTAGCGCGGCCCGCCGATGAATGCCGGGAAGAGCTTGACCAGGGTGGCGCCGCGGTTCATGCCCTCGAGCACCTCGGTCGGTGTCAGGGCGCCCGCCAGGACCGGCAGGCCGCGCCCTGCCGCCACACGGATGGACTCCGCGAGGGCAGGGGTGACAATGAACTGGGCCCCTGCCGCTTCGACCTCCCTGACGTCGGCGGCGGTCAGCACCGTGCCCGCCCCCACCAGCGCACCAGGGGGCGCCGCGGCACGGACGGCCGCAATGGCACCGGGCGCGTCCGGCGTCGTCAGGGCCACCTCAACGTAGCGGAACCCCTCCTCCATCAGTGCCAGGGCGGCGGCCGCCGCGGCCGTGCTGCTGGTGCCGCGCACAATGGCGATGAGCTTGGCGGCCCGCACCCCGGCCAGGAACTCCTCCGGTGCCTGGTTCATGGCAGCCTCACCATTCCGCAAAGGAGCCGTCGGCGTGCCGCCACACGGGGCCGCGCCAGGCATGCCCGCGCTTGTCGGCCTCGCGCACGGCACGCTCGTCAATGTCGATGCCCAGGCCCGGGCCCGGCAGCCGCTCGAAGTGCCCGTCCACAAATTTCAGCGGGCCCTTGTCCAGCACATAGTCCAGCACCTCGGCCCCCTGGTTGTAGTGGATGCCGATGCTTTGCTCCTGGATCAGGTAGTTCGGGGTTGCGAACCCCACCTGCAGGCAGGCGGCGAGCGCCAGCGGACCGAGGGGGCAGTGCGGGGCCAGCTGGACATCGTAGACCTCGGCCAGGGCGGCGATCTTGCGCACCTCTGTGATGCCGCCGGCATGGGAAAGGTCCGGCTGCGCCACGGCAATGCCTGCCTGCAGCGCCGGCAGGAACTCCTGCCTGCAGTACAGCCGCTCCCCCGTGGAGACGGGCGTGGTGGTGGACCGGGTGAATTCACGCAGCAGGTGCGTGTTTTCCGGGACCACCGGTTCCTCGAGGAAAAACGGCCGGTACGGTTCCAGCAGCGGGGCCACACGGCGCGCATTGGCGAGCGTGAACCGGCCGTGGAAGTCGACGGCCACGTCGCGGTGCTCGCCGAGGACCTCGCGGGCGGCCGCCACGCGGCGCACCACGCCGTCGATCTCCGCGACGGACGCCACGGGGGACATTCGCCCGCTGGCGTTCATCTTCACCGCCGTCAGCCCCACGTCCAGCTGGGCCTGGATGGACTCGGCCACCTCCCCCGGCTCGTCGCCGCCCACCCAGCCGTAGGCCCGGATGCGGTCGCGGACGGGCCCTCCGAGGAGTTGGTGGACAGGGGCGTTGAAGTGCTTGCCGGCTATGTCCCAGAGCGCCTGGTCCAGGCCGGACACTGCGCTGGCGAGGATGGGGCCGCCCCGGTAGAACGAGCCCTTGGTCATGACCTGCCAGTGGTCCTCAATGCGCAGCGCGTCGGCGCCGATGAGGACTTCGGAGAGTTGTTCGACGGCGGTGCGCACCGTTTCGCTCCGGCCCTCACAGGTGGCCTCCCCCCACCCCACAATCCCGCCGGCCGTCTCGATGCGCACAAACAGCCAGCGTGGCGGGACCAGGAAGGTTTCAACCTTGACAATACGGGTCATGACGGTGCGCCTATCCCTTGGTTGCGCCGGCAGTCATGCCGGAGACGATGTATTTTTGCGTGAACAGGGCAATGACCATGATGGGAACGGTGACCACGGTTGCCGCTGCCATGAGCCCGCCCCAGTCGATGCTGGCGTAGGAGACGAAGTCAAAAATGGCCACGGGCAGCGTCTTGGTGTCGGCGCCGGAGAGCACCAGGGCGAACATGAAGTTGTTCCAGGAAAAGATGAACGCCAGGATGCCTGCCGTGGCCATCCCGCCCGCGGAAAGCGGCAGCGTGATTTTCCGGAAGGCGCCGATGGGGGTCAGCCCGTCAACCTGCGCGGATTCCTCAAGCTCCAGCGGCATGGAATCGAAGTAGCTCATCATGATGTACACAATCAGCGGCAGCGCCACAAACATGTGGCTGAGGATCAGGACGGTGAAGCCGCCCACCATGTGCATGTTGGAGAACACGTAGTACCACGGCACCAGCAGGGAAATGCCGGGGATGACGCGGGCCATCAACACCACGAGGGCGGAACGGTGCATCGTGAACCGGCTCATGGCATAGGCGGCGGGGACACCCAGCACCAGGGACAGCACGGTGGAGACAAACGCCACCCAGAAGCTGTTGAAGATGTACACGAAGTAGTTGTTGCGGGTGATGACGTTGACGTAGTTCTCCAACGTGGGGGTGAAGATGATCGTCTTGGTGGCGTCGTAAATGTCCACATTGGTTTTCAGCGACGACGCGAAAAGCCAGGCCAGGGGTGCCAGCAGGGCCAGCACCACCACGGTGAGCGCAGCAAAGCGGAACCAGGTGTAGGCGCGCACGGACAGCGGCTTGCGGCGGGCCGGCACCGGGGCGTCCGACCGGGCCGCCCGGGCGGCCCCGGCGGGCAGAAGTGACGGGGTCATTGGCTTGCACCTTTCCTGCGGCGGGTCAGAATCCACATGAACGCGATGATGATGAGGAAGAAGATGATGAGCACGGCCGAGGCAAGGCCGTATTCGTTGTAATCGAAGCTGAGCCCGTACGCGTACACATTCAGCGTCTCCACTTCATGGAAGGACCCCCCGCCCTTGCCCTTCGTGGCGTAGAGGATGTCAAAGGTCTTCAACGCGTCAATGCTGCGCAGCAGGATGGCGACGATGACGGTGGGCATCATCAGCGGCAGGGTGATGTAAAAGAAGCGCTGCCAGGCGTTGGCCCCGTCAACGCGTGCGGCCTCGTCGGGTTCGTCGGACAGCGAGGTCAGCCCGGCCAGCAGGATCAGCACCACCATGGGCGTCCACTGCCAAATGTCCATGAAGATGGTGGTGGGCAGGGCCGTGTACTGCCCCGACAGCCACGGCTGCGGGGGGATGCCCACCCAGCCGAGCATCTGGTTGGCGAAGCCGATGTTGGGGTCAAAGATCAGCCGCCACATCATGCCGACGGCAACGGGCGTGGCCACGAGCGGCAGGAGAATGGCGACGCGGACCCACTTTTCGCCGCGGAACGGGCGCCACAGTAGCAGGGCGATGGCCATGCCCAGGACCATTTCGACGGCGAGCGCGGTGAACGTGAAGTACGCCGTCCGCCCCACGGCGGGCCAGAAGCGGTCGGTGTCCGAGAGCACCGTCAGGTAGTTTTTCAGCCCGATGAAGTCAGACGGCGCGCGCACCGACCCGTGGGAGTCGGTCAGGCTCAGGTAGACGGTCCAGGCGAGCGGGAAAATGATCAGCAGGCCCACAAAGATCATGGCCGGTGAGGCAAACAGCCATTTTCTGTGCTGGTTGGCCCAGTCGGAGAACGATCGTGGCGGGGGTGCCGTCCGGCGTACGGCCGGGGTCTTTACGGAAACAGACATGGTTCACCTAGGGAATCGAAAGGGGGCATTCTTCGCGCCGGAGCTGCACGCGGCCGGCGCGGCCGGGGACCGGGCGGCCGGGGACCGGGCGGCCGGGACGGCCGCTGCCGTCCCTGCCGCCCGGAAGGGGCATTACTTGTCGCTTGCCAGGAACTTTTGGAAGGCGTCGTTGGCTGCCGTGGCGGCCGCGGCGGAATCGCCGCCGGTGATGGCGGTGACAATCGGCCCGCCCACAATCTCCCGCGCCTTGCCCACGGCAATCACGAGGGGCCGGTCGTGGCCCACGCCGTGCTCGGCGCTGAAGGCAATGGCCTGGGCCAGGTCCTTCGGGTACGTCGAGGTGCCGTCGGCGTCCGCCCACACGGAACTGCGCGGGCCCGGGACACCGGCCTTCTGCGCCGCCAGGGTCCGTTCCTTGGACGTGGCCCACTGGATGAACTTCCAGGCGTTTTCCTGGTTGCCCGAGGCCGAGTTGATGGCAAGGCCCCATGACGGGATGTTGTAGGGCTTGGCGCCGGCGGGGCCTGCCGGCAGCGCTGCGAAGCCCACCTTGTCGGCAACCTTGGATTTCGCCGCGTCGGTGGCGTTCTTGTACAGGGAGTCGGCCTCGGTGTAGAAAGCCGCGTTGCCCTGCGTGAAGATGGCCATGGCCTCCGGCCAGCTCATGTCGGTGCTGACGTTGGCGGGGCCGTACTTGTTGATCAGGCCGCCGTAGAAGGCGTAGGCGGCCTTGGCTTCAGGCGTTGCGATGCTCGATTTGCCGGATTCGTCCATGAAATCCCCGCCGAAGCTGTACAGGAAGCTGGAGAACTGTGTGACGGCCGCGGACTTGTTGGTGCGGGCCACGAAGCCGGCAATGCCCTTGTTGGCCCCGGAAATCTTCTTGGCCGCCGCCTCGAGCTCCGCCATGGTCTTGGGAACCGCCACGCCGGCCGCTTCGAGCAGGTCCTTGCGGTAGTAGAGCACCTCGCGCTCGGTGATGATCGGCACGCCCACCACCTTGCCCTCAAAGGTGCTGGCCGTGACCGGTCCCGGCTGGAAGTCCTTCCAGTCCCAGGACGCGTCCGAGGTGACATGCGCGGTCAGGTCGGCCAGGTAGGTGTTTTTGGCAAACTGCTTGCCTTCCTGGAGCGGGCGGTACATCATCACGTCAATTTCGTCGCTGCCCGCGTTGAGCTTGACGTTGTACTGGTCGGAAAGCTGGTCTTCGCCAAGCTGGGTCAGCTCGACCTTGAGCCCCGACGCTTTTTCAAATTCAGGGATGGCAGCCTTGATGCCGTCGGTCCACACGTGGTTGGCGAGCGTGACGCGCACCGTGTTGGACGCCTTTCCCCCGCCGCCGCCACCGCAGGCCGCAACACCGAATGGAACCACTACTGCAACAGCCAGGAGCTGGAGTACTGAGCGTCGCTTCATTACGACTTCCTTTTCTTTTTGGCAGGAACCACAGGGTTCCGAATGACAATGCGGCACCGAAACACATATGCCGTATTGGAGATGCTAATCACATAAAACATACTTATCAATGGTTGAGACCAAATCGGTATGATGCATCCATGACCGCCTCCCGGACAGCTGGACCGCCGCCACCCGCCCCCGACCACGGCGCGGGCACCGCTGGCGGCGTGCCGTCCGCCGGCCTTCCGCGCGAGTACCTGCACTCCGCCCTCGTTGACAAACTCGGGCTGGCCGTTGTGACCAGGGAATTTCCGCCCCACGCCGTGCTGAGCATCGAGGAACTGGAAGTGCGCTATGGCGTTTCGCGCTCCGTCATCCGCGAGGTCATCCGGGTGCTGTCGTCGCTCGGGCTGCTCGCCTCAAGGCGTCGTTTGGGAACGGTCGTCCAGCCGGCCACCGCCTGGAACCTCTACGACCCCCATGTCATCCGATGGCGGCTCGCCTCGGACGACCGCATAGACCAGCTTCGCAGCCTCAGTGAGCTGCGCTCCGCCATCGAACCCCAGGCAGCAAAACTGGCGGCCCAACGCGCCAGCTTCGCCGACGCCAGTGAACTGGTGTACCTGTCCGCGCAGATGTGGGCCAGGGGCCATGATTCCGACATCGCCGAATTCCTCAAGCTCGATGTGCTCTTCCACGCGAAAATGCTCGAATGCTCCGGCAACGAAATGTTTGCCCAGCTCAACTCCCTCGTCACGGAGGTCCTCAAGGGCCGCATAGACCATGGGCTCATGCCGCGCAGCCCCAACCACGAGGCCATGCGGTTTCACGTGGACGTTGCCAACGCCATCCAGCGGCGCGACGGCGATGCGGCGCAGGCCGCCATGACACGGATCGTGGAACAGTCCATGGATGAGATGGGTGTCATCTGGGAAACCGGCCTCCCCAAACCGGCGCCGTAGCACCGGTCCGCGTAACACCCTTGTTACACCGAGGCGCTAGCCTTGGATCCATGCGCGAACTCCAGGCACAGATCATTGCAGAACTGGGCGTCAGGCCCACCATTGACCCGGCGGCGGAAATCACCCGCCGCGTGGAATTCCTCAAGGACTACCTCAAGGCCACGGGCACGAGGGGCTATGTGCTGGGCATCAGCGGCGGCATCGACTCCACCCTCGCCGGCAGGCTGGCCCAGCTCGCCGTGGAAAGCCTGGCCCGGGAAGGCATTGAGGCCGACTTCATCGCCGTCCGCCTGCCCTATGGCATCCAGCACGACGAGGACGACGCACAGGCGGCCCTGGACTTCATCCGTGCCAAGACCGAACGCACCTTCAACATCGCCGCCGCCGTGGACGGCTTCGAGGCGGAGTTTGCCAGGACCGCCACGGAGGACGTCAGCGACTTCAACAAGGGCAACATCAAGGCCCGCTCCCGCATGATCGCCCAGTACGCGCTGGCCGGCCACGACAACCTGCTGGTGGTCGGCACCGACCACGCGGCCGAATCCGTGACGGGATTCTTCACCAAGTTCGGCGACGGCGGGGCGGACATCCTGCCGCTGTTCACGCTGAACAAGCGCCAAAACCGCCAACTGCTCCAGCACCTGGGCGCACCCGAAAAACTCTGGGCCAAGGTGCCCACCGCCGACCTGCTGGACGGCAGGCCGGGGCGCACCGACGAGGACGAGCTCGGCATCAGCTACGAGGAAATTGACGACTACCTGGAGGGCCGGGAGATCGGCGAGGTCCCGGCGTCGGGCATCGAGCGGCGGTACCTGGCGACCCGGCACAAGCGCACCACGCCGGTGTCGCTGCTGGACACGTGGTGGAAGTAGGGCCCGGCCGCACCGCCGTCGCGTATATTTCACAGTGAGGCCTGTTGTTCCCCGGGCCGATCATCCTGGCAACGAAGCCGAAAGGTGGCCCCATGACCGTCACTGAAGAATTCCGTGAGGCACGCAACCGCCTGCTGGAGATGCGCCTGGACAACGCCCGCGCCCAGCGCGAATTCACCTGGCCGGCGTTCACCGAATTCAACTTTGCCCTGGACTGGATCGACCAAATCGCGCAGGACCCGGCCACCGGCAACAACCCGGCACTGGTGATCGTGGAACAGGACGGTTCCGCCACCCGCCGCAGCTTCAAGGACCTGTCCCTGCGTTCGAACCAGGTGGCGAACTGGCTGCGGCACAAGGGCATCCGCCGCGGCGACCACATGGTCATCATGCTCGGCAACCAGGTGGAGCTGTGGGAACTCATGCTCGCCTGCATCAAGCTCGGCGTGGTCATGATCCCCACCACCACCATGATGGGGCCGGCGGACCTCCGCGACCGGGTGGCGCGCGGCGCAGCCCGCTGGATCGGCGTGCGGGCGGACAACCTGGCCAAGTTTGCCGATGTCCCGGGCGACTACACGCTGGTGGGCATCGGCCCCGATCCCGCGGCGGCCGCAGCTGCGGGCCGGCCCGTCCTCGACTACGCCGACGCGGACGGCGCCCCGGAGGACTTCACGCCGGACGCGCCCACCCGGGCGGATGAAACCATGCTGCTGTACTTCACCTCAGGCACCACCTCCAAGGCGAAGCTGGTGGAGCACACGCACACCTCCTACCCCGTGGGCCACCTCTCCACCATGTTCTGGATCGGCCTGGAGCCCGGTGACGTCCACCTCAACGTCGCCTCGCCGGGCTGGGCCAAGCACGCCTGGTCCAACGTGTTCACACCGTGGATCGCCGAGGCCTGTGTGTTCATCTACAACTACACGCGCTTCGACGCCAAGGCCCTCATGGCGCAGATGGATGCCGAGCATGTCACGAGCTTCTGCGCCCCGCCCACCGTGTGGCGCATGCTCATCCAGGCGGACCTCACGCTGCTGAAAAACCCGCCCACCAAGGTGGTTTCGGCCGGCGAGCCGCTCAACGCCGAGGTGATCGACCAGGTGGAGCGTGCCTGGGGACAGCTGATCCGGGACGGCTTCGGCCAGACGGAAACCACCGTCCAGGTCGCTAACACGCCGGGCCAGCCGATCAAGATCGGCTCCATGGGCCGGCCGCTGCCCGGCTACGACGTGGTCCTGTTGGACCTTGTGACCGGGGAGGAAACGGACGACGGCGAACTGTGCCTGCGCCTGGACCCCGCCCCCGTGGGGCTCACCAAGGGCTACTTCGGCGACCCCGCCAAGACGGCCGAGGCCTTCCGTGGCGGCTTCTACCACACGGGCGACGTGGCCAGCCGGGACGAAAACGGGGTCCTGACCTACGTGGGCCGCAGCGACGACGTGTTCAAGTCCTCCGACTACCGGCTCTCCCCCTTTGAGCTGGAAAGCGTGCTGATTGAACACCCGGCCGTGGCGGAGGCGGCCGTGGTGCCCTCCCCAGACGCCCTGCGCCTGAACGTGCCCAAGGCGTACGTGGTGCTGGCGGCGGCCTATGAGCCCAGCGACGAACTGGCCGGGGAGCTCTTTGCCTTCTGCCGCGAGCACCTGCCGGCGTACAAGCGGATCCGCCGCCTGGAATTTGCCGAGCTGCCCAAGACCATTTCCGGGAAAATCCGCCGCGTGGAGCTGCGGGCCAACGAGGAGGCACGCCACGGCGACGGTTCCGGCCAGGCGTCGGGCACCCCCGCCGCGGCCGGCCTGGGCCGCGAGTACGCCGATTCGGAGTTCCCCGCTGCCGACGCAGGCTGACCCGGGGCGCGGCGGCGCCGCCCTTTGCACGGCTTAACTTGATAGCTTGGGATACGTGAAGATAGCTACCTGGAATGTGAACTCGCTGCGCGCCCGTGCCGACCGCGTGGAGGACTGGCTGCGCCGCGCCGGTGCCGACGTCCTGGCGATCCAGGAGACCAAGTGCAAGGACGAAAACTTTCCATGGGAGCTCTTTGAGAGCAACGGCTACGAGGTGGCGCACTTTGGTTTCAGCCAGTGGAACGGCGTGGCGATCGCCTCCAAGGTGGGGCTGACCGACGTCGAACGCACGTTTTCCGGCCAGCCGGCCTTTGGCAAGGGCGGCAAGGACCCCGTCCAGGAAGCCCGCGCCATTGCCGCCACCTGCAACGGGGTGCGGATCTGGAGCCTGTACGTGCCCAACGGCCGGGCCCTCGACGACGAGCACATGCCCTACAAGCTGCAGTGGCTGGCCGAGCTGAAGGACCAGGCGGCAGGCTGGCTGGCGGACGACCCCCAGGCGCAGATCGCGCTGATGGGCGACTGGAACATCGCACCCCGGGACGAGGACGTCTGGGACATGGACTTCTTCATCGAGCAGGGCCTGACCCACGTCAGCCCGCCCGAGCGCGCCGCCTTTGCAGCGTTTGAAAACGCAGGCTTCTCCGACGTCGTGCGCCCCCTGCACCCGGGGCCCGGCACCTACACCTACTGGGACTACACGCAGCTGCGCTTCCCGAAGAAGGAAGGGATGCGCATCGACTTTGTCATGGCCTCCCCGGCCCTGGCTGCGCGGGTGACGGGTGCGGAAATTGACCGTGAGGAGCGCAAGGGCAAGGGCGCCTCGGACCATGCACCGGTGATCGTGGAGCTGGGCTAGGCCATGCGCAACGGGCTGTATCTGGGCGGGCTCCAGCTGCCCTTCGTCTCCAGCCTGCGCGTTTACCTGCCGCGCGAGTCCTACACGGACGAACAGTTCAGCTACCTGCGCGGCCGTCTCGAGGAGGAGCAGAACCCGGTCACGGTTGATGCCCAGGAGCTGGCCGATTCGCTGGGGCGCGTCAGCCGCTCCTCCCCCAACCCGCTGCCGACGCCGGCCGTGGACCGGGTGCGCGTGTTCCAGGCCGGCGAGGGCGCCCCGCTGCTCTACGCCCCGAACCAGGTGGTGGCACGCTCCCTGTCCGCCACCACCGAACTGCTCAGCGGCCCGCTGGCCCCCCTCGCCCGGCTGGTGGTGCCGGACACCGAATGGGACCTCCACCTGGAAAAAATGGCGACGGTTCCGGTGCCCGGCACGACCCTGCAGACCCGCACGTCCACGTGGGGCATCCCGTTCAGCTGGTTCACCCTGGTTTACGCCAATGACCGCATGGAGGTGGTGGAGGCCAACGGCCGCGTGCTGACCGTGCGCATCCAGGTGCCGCTGCCCCTGGCGGTGGAACGGTCCGGGCAGACGCTGAAGATGCTGGCCGAGATGGCCCCCGAGCTGGACCTCTTTGAGGAACTCGACGAGCTGCACGGCTGGCTGGACGCCTTCAGCAACGAGGGCATGGTGGAACTTGACTACGGACCCGTGGCCAACCGCGTGCACCCCGACGACTCCCCGGCGGACGTCCACGCCGGCCTGCAATGCCTGGCCGAGGGCGACCTGACCGGCGCCGCGGCAGCCTACCGCCGGCTGGCCCGACGCTGGATGCCCATCCGCCAACTGGCCCGCGCGAACTAGCCGTGCAGCCCGGCCGCCGCCGCCGATTGAGCCTGCCGAAATCAAGCCTCGCGCGGCGGCGGGGCGGTGCTGCGCCGGACCTTCAGCTCGAACGGCATGGTCACATCCCGCACGGCGCCTGCGGTTCCGCCGAGTTCTGCCAGCAGCATGCCGGCCGCCGCACGGCCGTGCTCCCAGGGCTGCTGGGCGATGGTGGTCAGGCCGGCCGGGGCTGAAAAATCGTGGTCGTCGATCCCGATGAGCGAGAGCTCTTCCGGGATGCGGATCCCGCGGCGCTGCGCCTCAAACATGGCGCCCAGTGCCATTTCGTCGGAGCCGCAGAAAAGGGCCGTGGGCCGCTCGCCGGGCGCTTCAAATATCCGCGCCGCCGCCTGCATGCCGTCGGAAACGGTGAATTCCCCGGCCGCGTTCCACCCCGGGCGGGGCTCCAGCCCGGCGCGTGCCATGGCCGCCTCAAACGCCACCGTGCGAAGGGCGGGGACCCTGAAGGTCTGCTCATCCTGGACGCCGCCGCGCAGGTGCCCGATCCGGCGGTGCCCCAGCCCGATCAGATGGTCCATGGCGGCCGTGGCGGCGGCGACGTCGTCAATGTAGACGCCGCGGCAGCCGTTCACGGGACCACCCACCGAGAGCAGCGGGATGTCGGTGTGGTGGAGCTGGCGCAGTTCCTCCTCGGAGAGGCCCAGGGACAACACCAGCAGCGCGTCGATCTGCTTGCGCACCATGCTTTCGGTGAAGCTGCGTTTCTGGCCGTGGAGGTAGCCGCCCAGGCTGAACAGCAGCAGGTTGTAGCCGTTCTCCCGCAGCACCTGGTCAATCCCCTCAATGGCGTGCCCAAAGTACCAGCGGTCCACAAACGGCACCAACACCCCCACGGTCCGGGTGCGCCCGGTGGCGAGCCCGCTGGCCGAGCGCGACGGCACGTAGCCCAGCTCCGCAGCCACCGAGAACACCTTCGCCCGGGTCGCCTCGCTGACGCGCGGCAGCCCCCTGAGTGCACGTGACACGGTGGCCGTTGAAACGTGTGCCTGCGCGGCAACATCGTCAATGCTGACGCCCATGTTCGCTCTCTCCCCCCTTGGCTGCGCCTACGATTCTGCCGTGGCGCCCCTCAGCGGGGCCGCCGTGCGATGCGGGCCGGCAGTTTCCGGCGGAGCCGGACCATGCCCCAGAGCCCCAGCACCAGCGCCAACAGGCCCAGGGCCCACAGGAGCGCGGGCTGCCCGGTCACCTCCAGCCAGACGGTGATGCCAAGGACCACCAGCGCCCAGAACCCGAGGAAGCCGATGATCAGGTCAAAGTCCTCCGCACTGCGCTGCCGGGACGCGGGGGCGTGCAGCCCCGAACCCTTCGGTTGGCGGCCCCGCACCTACTTCACCGCCCCCGCCGTCAGGCCGGCCACGATCTTGCGCTGGAACACCAGCACCAGGATCACGAGCGGAATGGTCACCACGGTTCCGGCGGCCATGACGGCCGTGTACGGTTCCTGGTGCGGCTGCGAACCGGCAAAGTAGGCGATGGCCACCGTGACGGTCTTGGTGGCGTCGCTGGAGAGCTGGCTGGCGATCAGGAACTCGTTCCAGGCGCCGATGAAGGCCAGGATGGCCGTGGTGAAGACGGCCGGGGCGGCCAGCGGCATGATGACCTTGCGGAACGCCTCCCCCTGGGTGCAGCCGTCGATCCGGGCCGCCTCCTCCAGCTCCCACGGCATTTCGCGGAAGAAGGACGTCAGCGTGTAGACGGTCAGCGGCAGCACGAAGGAGATGTTCGGGATGATCAGCGCCTGGTAGGTGCCCATCCAGCCGATGTTGGTGAACAGCTGGAACAGCGGGGTGACGATGGCGACGCCGGGGAACATCGAGGCGCCGAGCACAAAGCCAAGCACCAGGAACTTGAAGCGGAACTCCAGCCGGGCCAGGGCATAGGCGGCAAACACGCCAAACAGCAGGGCCACGGCGGTGGTGACGCCGGAAACAATCAGCGAGTTCAGCAGGTTCTGCGCAAAGTGGTTGCCCAGGCTGGTGGAGAACACGGTGCTGAAGTTGTCCCAGGTGACGTGCGTGAACCAGGGCGTCGGGTCAAAGGTGTAGCCGACGTCCCGGAACGCCGTGACCAGCATCCAATAGAACGGCAGCAGGCACCAGATGAGGATGACGGCGGCACTGACGTAGGTGCGCGAGCTGGCCCAGCGCTCGCGCCGCCGGGCCACGGACTTTGCAGCCGCCGGATCAAGGGTTGCAACGCTCATTTCACTTCGCCTTCCCCGAGTTGGTGGCCGATTCGACGGCGTTCGCCCCCAGGAAGCGGACAAAGATGAACGCCACAATGAAGATGATCAGGAACGTGATGGTGGACAGCGCGGCGGCCGAGTTGAAGCCGATCCGGATCTGGTTCACCACCAGGATCGAAAGCGTGGTGGTTCCGTTGGCGCCCGCCGTCATGATGGCCGGGAGGTCGTACATGCGCAAGGCGTCCAGGGTGCGGAACAGGATCGCCACCATCAGGGCCGGCTTGACCAGCGGCAGCGTGATCTGGGTGAACCGCTGCCAGGCCGTGGCACCGTCCACCTTGGCCGCCTCGTACACGTCGTCCGGGATCATCTGCAGCCCTGCCAGGATCAGCAGTGCCATGAACGGCGTCGTTTTCCAGACGTCGGCAATGATGATGGCCGTCCGCGCCGGGACTTCGGACCCCGTCCACAGGATCGAGGTGTGGAACAGCGTATTGGCGATGCCGTCGAAGGCAAAGATGAAGAACCACAGCTTGGCCGTCACCGCCGTCGGAATGGCCCACGGCACCAGCACGGCCGCGCGCAGTGCGCTGCGCCCGCGGAACGTGCGGGACATGATGATCGCCATCCAAAAGCCAATCACCGTCTCCAGCGCCACCGTGATGACGGTGAGCAGGAAGGTGGTCCCGGTGGCGGACCAGAACTGCGAGCCGAGCGTGCCGGCCGGGCAGGACGCCTGTCCGTTGGGCGTGTTGCACTGCTCGAAGATCCAGTGGATGTAGTTGTACAGCCCGGCAAAGCCGCCCGCCACGAAGGATCCCGTCACGGGGTCCAGGCCGGCGTCCTTTTGCAGCGACATGACGATGGCGTCGATGACGGGGTAGACAATCACGATGCCCAGCACAATCAGCGAGGGCACAATGAGCAGCAGCGCCACCTTGCCCTGCGTCTTCTGCTTCCGGTCCTGGCCCACTTCCTTGTTCTCAAGCCCCGCGCCTGTGCCCTTCTTGCCGCGGCGGGTCTGCGGCTCCACTTGCATTGACATTCCCTGGTCCTTTCCTCGGGTGTCGGCTGCATGGGTGTTTGGCGGGGACGACGGCGGCCCGGGCACCCAGGTGCGCGGGCCGCCGTCGTCCGTGGTTGCCGTGGCCGGTGGCCCCGGCGGGGCCGGGCCTACTGGGAGCCGGCCGCCCCCAGGGCCGCCTGCATGTCGGTCAGGGCCTGGTCAACTGTCTTGTCACCCTTCAGGGCGGCGTAGGCGTTGACCTGCACGGCCTGGGTCACGGCCGGGTAGAACGGCGAGACCGGACGCGGCACGGCGTTCTTGATGGAGGTCAGCAGGACCGGCAGGTAGGGCAGCTGCTTGACGAGGTCGGCGTCGGCGTAGAGGTCGGCACGGACCGGTGCCAGCGAACCCTGCGTGGCGTAGAACTTCTCGGTTTCCTGGCTTGTCATGAACTTCATGAAGTCCATGGCCGTCGCCTTGTGCTTGCTGTAGACGCTCATGGCGATGTTGTGCCCGCCCAGGGAGGAGGCGCCGGGGCCGTCCTTGCCGGGCAGCGGGGCGATGCCGAACTTGTCCTTCACCACGGAGGAGCCGTCGGTCTTCGCCAGGTTGTACACGTAGGGCCAGTTGCGCAGGAACAGCAGCTTGCCGGCTTCAAACGACTGGCGGCCCTGCTCTTCCTGGTACGTGATGGCCTGCTTGGGGATGTTGCCGTCCTTGAATGCCTGGACCAGGTTGTTCAGCCCGGCCTTGGCTTCGGGGGTGTTGACGGCCGGCTTGCCGTCCTTGCCGACGATGACGCCGCCGGCGGTGTTGATGGCCTCGGCCGCGTTGACCGTCAGGCCCTCATACTGGGCAAACTGGCCTGCGTAGCAGTCCATGTTGTTCTTCTTGGCGATGGGGCACATGCCCATCATCTCGTCCCAGGTCTTGGGCGGGGTGGGGACCAGGTCCTTGCGGTAGTACAGGATGCCGCCGTCGGAGGTTTGCGGGGCCGCGTACAGCGTGTCCTTGTAGGTCGCCGTGGCGACGGTGGCCGGCAGGAAGCCGGTGGTGTCAAAGGCCGTCTTGCCCTTCAGCGGCTGCAGCCAGCCCTTGGCCGCAAACTCCGCCGTCCAGACAACGTCCACGTCGACGACGTCGTAGCTGGCGTTTTTGGCCTGGAAGTTCTGGACGAGGTCGTCGTGCTGCTGGTCCGCCTTGTCCGACTGCTCCTTGAAGGTGACCTTCTCATTCGGGTGCGACGCGTTCCACTTGTCCACGAGGGGCCGGACCACGTTCGAGTTGTCCTTGCCCTGGACGTAGGTGATGGGTCCGCGCGCGTCCAGGTTGGCGGCCGCATCGCCGCTGAGGCCGCCGGAGTTTCCGCCGCCACCGCCGCCGCTTCCCCCGCCGCCGCAGGCGGCCAATGTCATCGCCAGGACCGAGGCTGCCGCCAGGGCTGCAAACTTCCTTGAATGTTTCATTCCACGCTCTTTCCCGTCAGTGAAAACGTTCAATCATGAAGTTCAATCATGAAATTGGCGGGCCCAGGCATGCGCCGGGCCCTGTGGTGATGTGGATCACTCTAAGCAGGGACCGGGCCGGAGTGCAAGCGCTTACGCACGATTGTGACCATTTCCTTATCGAAAGCCCGGACAGCCGTTTCCGTGCCTCGGGGCGGGCAGGCAGCAAACAGGGAGGGTGGCCCGTCCAGAAACTGGACGGGCCACCCTCCCTTTTTACTGTCACGGAACGGTTCCGCGGCACCTCCCGGGCCGCGGCGCAGCGAGCTATTTGTCGTGCTTGAACAGGCCGGCGATCTTGGCGCCGAGCCCCTTGACGCTTTCCGAGGCGTCCTCGGCAAAGTGCTTGACGTTTTCCGAGGCGTCCTCGGCAAAGTGCTTGACGTTTTCCGAGGCGTCCTCCGCAAAGTGCTTGACGTTTTCGGCGGCCCCGCCGGCAAATTCCTTGAGGTTTTCACCGCCCTCGCCGGCAAATTCCTTCGCCTTGGCAGCCGCGTCGCCGGCCAGGTCCTTGGCCTTTTCTGCTGCGTCTGCGGCCAGGTCCTTGGCCGAATCCAGCGGGTTCCCCGAGTCGTTCTCACTCATGTGCTTCTCCCTTTCGCAGTGGTTGCGCGCCCCCAGGCGTGAATTGCACCCGTGGGTGATGGGACCCAAGACTAGCGGACGCGTTCGGCTTTCGTGAAGCGCGCCCTGGTCCCGGACCCGAGGCTGACAAGCACCGGGACCTGCACCCCGAGCAACGCATCCAGGGCATCCACGAGGGACGCGATGTCCGCGGCAACTTCGTGCGGTGCCACACCCTGCCGGGGCAGGACCCGGACCCTGACGGCCGGCTGGCCACGGAAGGCATAACTCGTCACAGAGACGCCCAGCAGGTCCCCGCGCTCCAGCAGCGCCGCCTTGAGTGACTGCTCCGCCACCGCGGTACTGAGCACCACCTTGCCCGCGGCACCGTCGTCGGCGGCAGTCCCCTGGCGCTGAAAGAGGACGTTGGTGCGCCCCTTGCCTTGGTTGGCCACCCACGACACCATGAAGATCACCAGCACCAGCAGGCAGGCGGCCACCACCAGCCAGATCCAGCTGCCGCCGCCGGGTGCCAGGCGCGTCCTGGCGGCAAGGCCGCTAAGGCGGCCCATCTGCGGGCCGGCCCAGTCCTGCCAGAGACGTCCGGCCGCGGGGACGACGGCCAGGGCTGCCAAGGCCGCGCCCAGTGCCAGCAGCACCAGGCCGGCGATGGCCAGCACCACCCTGTTCACTGCGCGGGGGGTGCCGTTCATACGCCAATCACCCCGGATCCGGACAGGTTGACGGTGACGTCCGGCGCCGGTTCCAGCGCCATCTGCTCCAATTCGTCTTCAACGGCGGCCCGGATGTGGGACTCGTCCAGGGGGATGCCCGACGTCGGGCGGACATTGACCTGCACCGCCTTGGTGGACACCACCACAATGACCTGCTCACGGGTCACGCCAGCCGCGAGCCGTGCACGGCGTGCCAAGGCCGAGGCGATGACTTCATCGTCCACCACAATGGCCAGGCGCGGATCGGCAATGGTGTGGCGGGCGCGGCGGCCGGGCAGGAATGCGTGCCCCAGGCAGACCAGCCCCAGCAAGGCCAGCAGGACGCCAATGGCGCCGAGCAGGACCGGCGAAATCCCCTCGGGCAGGCGCGCCAGGCGCCGGGCTGCCGTGAGCGGGTCAATCAGCCAGGGCCGCTGGCCCACCGCCCGCAGCACGGCCTCCAAGAGCCCGTAGACAGCCAGCAGCCCGATGACCATGGCGGCCGCAACAGACAACGGCGCCCTGGAGGAATGGCGCTCCCGCTTGAGGATGCGCCCGATCAGCTCGCTCATTGCACCCGCCCTTCATTGGTGGACTGGATGCCGGAGATCCGGACATCGACCCGGCTCAGCTGCGATCCCGTCAGGTGCTCCACCTGCTCCAGGATGCCCCGCTTGGCCGCCGTGGCACGGTCCGCCACCGTGCCCCCGGTGTTGGCAACGCGCCCTGGCTGCCGGCGCACCGCCGCCAGGGAGGGCACGCTGATGGGTGAGGAGACATTCAAGGCCAGGGATCCGGCGTCGTCCGACCAGGACACACGCACGGCGGCGGGTGCGACGCCAAAAACCGCGGCAGCGGCCGCCCGGGCCACGGACGTCAGTGCCTGGGTGCTGATGCGGGTATGTCCGGACAGCCCGCGCCCGGAGTCCACGGCGATACCCGTCACCGCGACGAACGCCGGCCGGTGAGGGCGTCGAGCACCCCGCGCCAGTCCAGCTTGCCTCCGGCGGCCCGGCCCACAAACGCGCCGATGGCGATGAACACGGCGCCAATGATGAAGCCCCAGAAGCCGAACCTAAAGGCCATGTAGGCCAGGAAGGCGCCAAATGCTGCACACACTACGGTCAGGTTCACGGCTGGCCCTTCTCATGGCCCACAGGGGCTGCGGACGGGTTCGGCGCTGCCGGGCGCACGGGCGCACCGAGGCGCTCGGACAGCTTGGTCCGGGGCTGCTGGCGCTCCGGTTCGGCGGACGGGATGAAGACGTCCGTAATTTCGATGTTCACCTCAATGACGTCGCGGCCCACCAGGCCCTCCACGGCACCGTAGACGGCGGCCCGGACGGCGTCTGCCAGCTGCTGGAGCGGGTAGCCGTAGATGGCCACCAGCACCAGGTCGACCGCCACCTGCGATTCCCCCACCTCGACGCGGACGCCCTGGGTCAGGTCCGTGGCACCCACCACGTCCCGGATGGCGCCAATGGACCGCGAGGCGCCGGAGCCCAGGGCATGGACCCCTGCCACCCCGCGGGCGGCAACGCCCACCACCTTGGCCACCGCGTTGTCAGAGATGACGGTGCGGCCCTGTGCCTGGTCCAGGGGCAGCCCTGGTGAGTGGATTGCCTGCGGCTGGTCTCGCCCGTCCATGAAAGCTCCTTGTCCCGTTATTACTTACGGTAAGCCTATGCACCGACAAGATGAGGGGCAACGCCATGACAGTTAAAGCAAAAACCCCTTATTGCTAAGGGGTTTTATGTGGTGGCTCCGACCGGCGTCGATCCGGTGACCTTTCGATTTTCAGTCGAACGCTCTACCAACTGAGCTACAGAGCCTTGGTGAACTGCACAAGCCTTTGTCACCAGATCCCCCGAAATGAATTTCAGGAAACCTAAGCGACCCTGACGGGACTTGAACCCGCGACCTCCGCCGTGACAGGGCGGCGCGCTAACCAACTGCGCTACAGGGCCATACTATTTTTTTATTCTTTCATTCTTATCGCGCATTCACGCGAAATTCACGAGTAATAGCTTACCAGCCTTTTCCGGCCGGAATTACCACTTTTCCCGCAAAGTACCCCCAACGGGATTCGAACCCGTGCCGCCGCCGTGAAAGGGCGGTGTCCTAGGCCGCTAGACGATGGGGGCATCGTCACTCACGTCCAGCCCACGGTTTCCCGCGCGCCGTCCGCAGTGGACTTGAAAAACTATAGGGCCTATTTGTCCAGAACACAAAACGGGGGCGGCGGCTGTGCGGCAGGACACACCGCGGCGGTTGGACACTAGGCTGGAGGGCATGAACCGCGACCCGCTGGCGTCCATTCCCTCCTTTGGCCCGTTCAGGATGGATGCGGCGGAATTTGATGCCGCCGTGGAGGCGGCCCTGGCCCGAATCCCCGCTGACATCAGGGCGCAAATGGACAATGTGGCGGTCTTTGTCGAGGACGACCATGTGCCGCGTGCGGGCGGGCATCCGGACACCCTGCTGCTGGGCCTGTACGAGGGGACGCCGTTGACCGAGCGTGGCTCCTGGTGGGGCTCCGGTTCCCTGCCCGACCGCATCACCATCTTCCGCCGGCCCATCCTGGGCATCTGCTCCACGCGCGAAGAGGTCATCCATGAAGTCGCCGTGACCGTGGTCCACGAGATTGCGCACCACTTCGGCATCAGCGACGAGAGGCTGCACGAATTGGGCTGGGGATGACCGCCGCGGCGTCCCTGCCCGGCATGTGGACCTGAACCGTGCCCGGGCGGCGCAAGCCGGATAAACACGGCCCGATAAACGCAGCCTGATCAGCAAAAGCCACTATTGCCTTGAAATAACACCGCTGTGGTTACAACTTTGTAGTTTATGTTGCTGGTGTTACTGGTGTTGCCAAAGAGATCAATGGGGCCGTAATGTCAGCTGTGCTGTGTAAATATGTGCGTCTTTATCGGCGCACCGGGCACGGACTCGCGCCCGAGATTTACCTAACCAAACTGCAATGAGGTCTTGAGGATGCGCATTCCCTTCCTGGTACGCGGGACGACCGCCTTCGCATGCGCGGCGTTGGCGACCACCGCCGTGCTCTCCCCTGCCGCCGCGGCACCCGCCCCCGGTGCGTTGACTGCCGGGCCTGTTCCGGCGTCGTTCCTTGGCCACCTGGCCACTGCCCCGGCCGTGCCCAGCACCGGCGACATCGCCAACGCCAAAAAATCCGAGGCCGCAACAAAGGCGGAGTCGGCCAAGATCGACGGCATGCTCAGCGCGGCCAACGAGCGCCTGCAAGGCTCCCTCACGGGCACGGTGAGCGCCAACAACGCCTATACCAACGCACTCGTCACCCTTGACAAGCGCAAGGCGGACGCGCAGACCGCCAAGGCCAAGGCGGACGCAGCCGCTGCCGAGTACAAGTCCGCCAAGTCGCAATTGGGCCAGCTTGCCGGCAATCTCTACAAAAACGGCGGGCTCAACCTGAGCGTGCAGGCCTTCCTCACCAGTTCCAACGCCAGCGACACCATGTACCAGGCCTCCACGCTGCAGGCGCTGTCCGACGAGCGGGCCAACACCTTTGACTCCGCTGCAGCAGCCTCCGCAACGTCCACGGCCCTTCAGGCGCAGGCCGCCGCGGCCCAGCAGGCGGCGGACCAGGCAGCAACGGCGGCCGAGGCCTCCCGGCAGGCAGCACAGTCCGCCACGGATGCCCTGACGGCCGTGGTCAAGGAAAACCAGGCCCAGCGCAGCACCCTCCTCCGACAGCTGGCCACCTTGCACAACACCACCGTGGCCCTGGAAGGAGCCCGCGTGGACGGCCTGGCGCGCCAGGCACGTGAAGCGGCCCTCGCCCAGGAAATCAGGAATTCGGCGGCCGCCCCTGCACCGGTGGTTCCGGCAGCCTCCTCGGTGACACCCTTGAACCCGGCCAGCCAGCCGCAGCAGCCTGCCGCCCCGGCACCGGCACCGATTGCAGCGCCTGCTCCCGCACCGGCGCCTGCCCCCGCACCGGTCCGACCGGCACCAGCTCCGGTCCCCGCACCTGCTCCCGCACCGGCACCAGCGCCTGCTCCGGCCCCGGCTCCGGCCCCCGCGCCTGCACCGGCACCGGCTCCTGCCCCGTCCGGGTCCTACATCCAGGTCATGGTCAACTACGCCATGGCCCAAAGCGGCAAGTCCTACCAGTGGGGCGGCACCGGAAATCCGGGCTTTGACTGCTCCGGGCTGGTCATGACCTCGTTTGCCGCTGCCGGCGTCTCCGTGCCGCGCACCGGAACGGCCCAATTCTGGGGGGCGCCGACCCGCGTGCCGCTGTCCCAGATGCGCTACGGTGACCTGCTCGTCTTCAACGAATCCCCCGCCGGCTCGGGCCAGTTCGAGCACATTGCCATTTACATCGGCAACGACCAGGTGGTGCAGGCCCTGGCCCCTGGCTATCCCGTCGGCGTCTATTCGCTCTCCGACATGGCGCTGGGCGGCATGCAGCTTTACCCGTACGCCGCCCGGTACTGACCACCGGAACTCCACGAACGTACGGCTCTGGCGGCTTCCCCGTGGGGGGAAGCCGCCAGAGCCGTACTCTCGAGCGGGCGGGGCGGGCCCGCGGTCCGGTGCCGGACCGGTCAGGCCTGCAGGAGCGGGCCGAACGCCGAACGGTCGTCCTGGCGGGGGTCTTCACGGTCCCGGACCACCATGATGGGCCCCTTGGCGTGGTGCCGCACGCCGTCTGTGGTGGAACCGAGCATCATGCCGGCGAAACCGCCGCGGCCGCGGGTGCCCATGACCAGCAGCTCCGACGTTTCCGAGGCCTTGACCAGGACATCCACGGCAGATCCCTCCACGAGCTTGACCTCAATGGGGAGCTGCGGAAAATGGTGCCTCAGCCACTTTTCACCGGCGTCGAGCTGTGTCTGGATCTCCGCGAACAGTTCCTCGCGGTCCACGGGGGCCGGCATCCATGACAGGGAGCCGGTGTACGGCTGGATGGCGCAGATGATGCGCAGGGCGGATCCGGACCGTTGGGCCTGCTCCGCGGCGACCAGAACCGCATAGCGGGCCTGGTCGGAGCCGTCGACGCCCACGGTGACAACCTTCTCGATCACGGGGGCCTGCGCTTCCCGGCCCGGGTCCTCGCCCAGGCGCGTGGCGCAGCTCAGCGGAACCGTGACCGTGGGGCACTTGGAGTGTGCCGGCAGGGCCGAACTCACGCTGCCGAGCAGCCGGCCGAGGAAACCGCCGCGGCCGCGCGTGCCAAAGACCAGCAGCTCGGCCGTCTCGCTCAACTCCAGCAGGACCCCGGCAGCGTCGCCGTTTTCCACCCGGGCATCGACTTCCACGTCCAGGTGCGCCACCTTGGCTGCCGCCTCGCGAAGGACGGCCTCCGCGCCCTGGCGGATGACGTCGTCGTCCACGGTGGCGTACCCGCCGTCGAGCCCGGAGGCGGCAAAGATGGGCACGGTGTAGGCGGTGACAAGGTGCAGGGGCGACCTGCGGAGCTTGGCCTCTCGGGCGGCCCACACCACGGCATAGTTGCTCTGGTCGGAACCGTCCACGCCCACAACAATTCCGGTCGGTGCGGGAATGGGGTCGGGCTGGGCAACCGGGGATGCTTGGTCAGGACTGCTCATGCTGCGCCTCCTTATATAGGTGGCCGCCAGGGGGCGTCGAGCACTGCTGCCCGCCTCCCCCTCGAGGCCTATACCTGTGACTATTGTCGTTCCCAGGTAGTGCGTCAAGTGACACGCGCGGGGGCGTGCCCAGGTTGCGGCGCAACCGCCCATGGGCGGCAAAATCCACTCCCAGGGGGCATTGGTGCAGGCACGGCAGGGCCCGAATGGCGGCTGCAGAAGCGCCGGCGGCGGCGACTGCACCAGGGAAGCCGCACCGGCCGGCCAGCCGGCGGCACCGGCACCGGACGGCCCCGGCGCGACGCAGGGCATTTTCTCCATTCGCAGGACTTTGGCTGACCCTATCCATACCCTGCATTGTTCGGTAGGGTTCCAAAGGAAGCCGGATCACACCGCGTGTTTCACCGTGCCAACGAGGATCGTGTGCCCGGCCCCACCCTGACGACACCGCCCGCTCCCGGACTGTTGCCGCCTGAAAAATTTCTCCCACCGTTCGAGGAGGCATTGCCGTGACGGCTGCGCCACAAACCGCGCCCGCAAGCAGACCGGGCGCCGGGGCCGCCAGCCCCGGCGCACCGGGCATCGAAGCCACCAACACCGTTGTGATCGGTTCCGGCTTCTCTGGACTGGCCATGGCGGCGGAGCTCAACCGCCAGGGCATCAAGGCAATCGTGGTTGACTGCCCCGCCCCTCCCGCCAGCCAGGGCTCCCCCGCCACCGGCGGCGTCAGCCTGGACGCCATGGACCGCCGGACCGAAATCATGCGGCTTCTGGAGCACTATGCCCGCCGGCATGAACTGGACATCCGGCCGGCCACCGCCGCCCTCCACATTGAAAGCAAGGCCACCCCGGCGGGCCGGCTGTGGGAGATCCGGACGGCCACGGGCATCCTGACCGCCCACAGCATTGTCTTCACCCGTGGCGCCCTTAACCAGCTGCGGCGCATGCTGCACGGTGTCGGCATCGGCACGGGCCAGGGCCTGGGCAGCGCCATGCAGGCGCTGGGCCTGTACCTGGTGGGCGTGGGAGAGCTGCTCACCCCTTCCACGCAGGAGATACTGCACCAGGCCAAGCATGCCGGCCAGTGCATCTCGGCCCGGGCGGCGTCGAGGCAGGCCGGCACCCTCCCCGGCCTCGCCTGAGGGACCCTTCGGCCAGGCGTCAGTCGGCCTGGTTGAGCCTGCGGCGCGCCACCACGACCATCGCGATGACCACGACCGCCAGGACGCCGATCAGGCCAAAGACGCTCCACGGAATGCCGCCGCTGTCCGCCGCGGGCTGCGCGACGGCCTCGGTGACCTGCTGCGCCGAATGGGCCGGCCCGGCCACGGCGCCCGCGCTGGACCCGGCCCTTGCCGTGAACGTGAACGTCCCCTCCACAGGGTGCGAATCGGAGGAGACCAGCCGCCACTCCACGGTGTATTTCCCCGCCGGGGCCCCGGACTTCAGCGGCTGCGTTGCCACGTTGTCCAGCACGGAAACCGGACCCGAGGCCCAGTTGGTGCCGCCGGCATCCAGCACCTTGACCTCCGCCCCGATGGCTGCCGGCGTGTGGGACATGGCCAGCGTCACGGCCTGCGGCACCGCGGCCACCGTGGACCCCTGCACCGGCGAGGTGGCATCGAGCTGATCGTGTGCCTGCGCCGCGGCCGGTCCTCCCAGCAGGGCCAGAAGCACGACGGCGGCGCCCGCCAGGGCCCGCCAGGCGGCTCCGCGATGGCGGACCACGCGGACCGGTTTTTGCCCTGCGGCAAGTCCCCGCGGTGTCATGTTCGTCTCATCGGCACGCGGCGGGACAGGGGGAATCACGGTTCTGCTTCCTTAGGTCAGGGAAAGGGTGGTCCAGCCCACCTTAGTGCAGGATGGTGGGAGAATCCCTCGAGACTGCGGGAAATTTCCCCCAGTGGCCGGTGCGCCGAACACCTGCGGCGGGGAACGGCGTCGCACCTAATAAACGGGCCATAAATGGCCACATGCCCAGGACCCCGCCTCCCGAAAACCGGCTAGTATCGTCTCGACTGGATATCCCCCTTTTTCATCGCCCGGAGGGCCCCCTATGGCAACCACGACGGCTACCCGCCTGTCCGCGGTAGACAAATACTTCAAGATCACCGAACGCGGCTCGACCTACTCCCGCGAGATCCGCGGCGGCTTCGCCACGTTCTTCGCCATGAGCTACATCGTGGTCCTCAACCCGCTGATCCTCGGCGGCGCGGATTCGACCGGCGGCATCCTGGGCCCGGCCCGCGTGGCCGCCATGACCGCGCTCGTGGCAGGCCTGCTGACCATCATCATGGGCGCCTGGGCCAAGCACCCGTTCGCCCTGGCCACCGGACTGGGTGTCAACGCGTTCGTGGCCGTCACGGTGGCCTCCCACCCGGGCCTGACCTGGCCGGACATGATGGGCCTGGTGGTGCTCTCCGGCATCACGATGTTCATCCTGGTGCTGACGGGCTTCCGCACCGCCGTGTTCAACGCGGTGCCGGCGGGGCTGAAAACCGCCATCGTGGTGGGCATCGGGCTGTTCATTGCCCTGATCGGCCTGGTCAACGCCGGCTTTGTGCGCCGCATCCCCGACGTCGCCGGCACCACCGTCCCGGTGGGCCTTGGCTTTGACGGCAAGCTGCTCGGCTGGCCCACCCTGGTATTCGTCGCGGGCCTCGTGCTGACGATTGCCCTGGTGGTCCGCAAGGTCAAGGGCGCCATCCTCATCGGCATCATCGCCGCCACCGTTCTGGCCAACATCCTGCAGGCAGTGTTCAACATCGGCCCCAGCTTTGACGGCAAGACCGCCAACCCCGAAGGCTGGTCCCTCGTGGTCCCGCACTTCTCCGGGCTGACCCCGCCGGACCTCGGCCTGTTCGGCCGGTTCAACCTGTTCGGCGCCTTTGCGAACCTGGGCGGGCTGGCCGCAACGCTGCTGGCCTTCAGCATCCTGCTGAGCATCTTCTTCGACGCCATGGGCACCATGGTGGGCCTGGCCAACGAGGCCGGCACCGTTGACAAGGACGGCAACATCCCGAACGTGGACCGGGTGCTGCTCGTTGACGCATTCGGCGCCATCGCCGGCGGCGGCACCTCGGTGTCCTCCAACCAGATCTTTGTCGAGTCCGGCGCCGGCATCGGCGAGGGCGCCCGCACCGGCCTGGCGTCCATCGTCACCGGACTGCTGCTGATCGTGGCCATGTTCTTCACGCCCCTGATCTCCCTGGTCCCGTTTGAGGCCGTTGCGCCCGCACTCGTGGTGGTCGGCTTCATGATGGTCTCCCAGGTCGGCAAGATCGACTGGTCCGACTGGGGCATCGGCATCCCGGCGTTCCTGACGTTCACGCTCATGCCGTTCACGTACTCGATCGCCAACGGCCTGGGTGCCGGCTTCATCGCCTTCGTGCTGATCCGCCTGTTCCAGGGCCGCGCGAAGGACATCCACCCGCTCATGTGGGCCGTGGCCGCCGCGTTCGTCATCTTCTTCGGCATCGGCCCGATCGAGCAGCTCTTCGGCATCAAATAACACCCTCCCGGACGGGCACCTGGCGGCAATGTCGCACGGCATTGCCGCCAGGTGCCCGTTCGCGCGTTAAGGGGGCGGCGTCTGCCATGCCAGACGCCGCCTGTGCCCTGCGGCTGGCATTTGCGGCCCCGCTGCTGTTGTCTGGAAGCATGGACTTCACTTCCCTCACCGTTGACACTGCCCCTGCACCGTGGTCCGGAAGGGACGACGGCGACGGACCGGCCCACCGGCGCTGGTGGCAGGCGGTGGCCACTCCGCCGACGGCCGTGCCGGACTCCTCCGCGGCAGCCGCCGGCCCCGCCGCACTGCTGGGCTTCTGCTCCGACGAAGGCGTGCGGCGCAACAAGGGGCGCACCGGTGCCACGGCAGCCCCGGCCGCGATCCGCGCCGCACTCGGCTCGCTGGCCTTCCACGGCTCCCGCGCGGTCACGGACGTGGGCGACGTGGTGGTGGCCGGCGGGGCGCTGGAGGACGGCCAGGCGCGCGCCGGCCGCGCCCTCACGGCCATGCTCGACGCCGGACAGCTCACCTTTGTCCTGGGCGGCGGGCACGAGACCGCATTTGCCAGCTACCTGGGCGTTGCGGGCACCGCGGCCGTGTCGAACGGCGCCCGGCTGGGCGTGCTGAACCTGGACGCCCACTTTGACCTGCGCGAGGCCCCCGTGCCCAGCTCCGGAACACCGTTCCTGCAGATGGCCCGCGCGGAAGCCGCCGCGGGGCGCGAACTCAACTACGCCGTCGTCGGCATCAGTGAGCCGAACAACACCCGCACCCTCTTTGACACGGCGCACCAGCTGGACGTGAAGTACCTGCTGGATGAGGACTGCTCGGCGGAGCGCACGGCGGCGTTTGTCTCCGCCTTCCTGGAGACGGTGGACGTCGTCTACCTGACGATCGACCTGGACGTGCTGCCCGCGGCCGTGGCGCCCGGCGTCAGCGCCCCGGCCGCGTACGGCGTGCCGCTGCCGGTCATCGCGGGCGTGTGCCGGCAGGTGGCGGCGAGCGGCAAGCTGTTCCACTTCGACGTCGCCGAGCTGAACCCAGAGTTCGACATCGACAACCGCACGGCCAAGGTCGCCGCCCGGCTCATCGACACGCTGCTGCGGTAGGTTCCGGCAGCCGGGCCGCGGGTCTCGCCACACTCGGCCACCGCCGGGCTGCCACGCCCGGCGGCGGGACCGTCAGTTCAGCGGGCCGGTGGCCTTCTCCGCCGCCGCGCGGATGGCGCCGGAGCCCACGAGGCGGTCGGCCTCCTCAAGTTCCGGCGAGAGGAAGCGGTCGCTGCCGGGACCCGGGACCGTGGCGCGGAGCAGCTCAAGCACGGCGGCGCCGGCCGGGCCGGGGACCAGTGCGCCGTCGGACAGGGACGTGCGCATGTCAATGGCGCGGGTGGCCGTGACCAGCTCGATGGCGAGGACGCGGCGCAGGTTTTCCACGGAGCGGCGCAGCTTGCGGGCGGCGTGCCAGCCCATGGACACGTGGTCCTCCTGCATGGCGGAGCTGGGGATGGAGTCCACGGAGGCGGGCACGGCCAGCCGCTTGGAGTCGGAGACGAGCCCGGCCTGCGTGTACTGGGCGATCATGAGGCCGGAGTCCACGCCCGGGTCGCCGGCCAGAAAGGCGGGCAGGCCGTGGCTGCGGGCGGGGTCGAGCATCCTGTCGGTGCGGCGTTCGGCGATGGAGGCGACGTCGGCGGACACGATGGCCAAAAAGTCCAGCACGTACGCCACGGGGGCGCCGTGGAAGTTGCCGTTGGAGGAGACGCGGCCGTCGGGCAGCACCACGGGGTTGTCAATGGCGGCGGCCAGCTCGCGGGTGGCCACCATGAGCGCGTGGTCCACGGTGTCGCGCGCGGCGCCGGCCACCTGCGGGGCGCAGCGCAGCGAGTAGGCGTCCTGGACGCGGGAATCCCCCACCCGGTGCGAGGCCACAATGGGCGAGTTGGCGAGCACGCGCAGCATGTTGTCGGCGCTGAGGGCCTGGCCCGGGTGCGGGCGCAGCTCCATGTGCAGTTCGGGCAGGAACACCTGGTCGGTGCCCAGCAGGCCCTCCACGCTCAGCGCCGCTGTGATGTCCGACGTCGTGAGCAATAGACGAAGGTCGGCGATGGCCATGAGCAGCATCCCGAGCATGCCGTCGGTGCCGTTGACCAGCGCCAGGCCCTCCTTCTCGGCGAGCTCAATGGGCGTGATGCCGGCCTCGGCGAGCAGTTCGGGCACGGGGCGGACGGTGCCGTCCGGGCCCGCCGCCTCGCCCTCGCCCATGAGCACGAGTGCGCAGTGCGAGAGGGGCGCAAGGTCGCCGGAGCAGCCGAGCGAGCCGAATTCGCGCACCACGGGGGTGATGCCGGCGTTGAGCACGTCCACCATGGTCTGCACGACGACGGGGCGCACGCCGGTCCGCCCGCTCGCCAGGGTCTTGGCGCGCAGGAACATCAGGGCGCGCACCACCTCGCGCTCCACGGCCGGGCCCATGCCGGCGGAGTGCGAGCGGATGAGCGACTTCTGCAGCTGCGTGCGCATGTCCTCGTGGATGTGCCGGTTCGCCAGGGCGCCGAAGCCCGTGGAGATGCCGTAGGCCGGGAAGTCGGAGTGCGCCAGCTTTTCAATGTGTTCGCGCACGCGTTCGACGCCGGCCAGCGCCTCCGCGCTGAGCACCACCTTGGCATTGTGGCGGGCCACGGCGATGACGTCTTCGGGTTTTACCCCCGAGGAGGAGAGGAGTACTTCTTGGTTCAATACGGCGGTGCTCATGGCGGGTTCCTTTGCTGTGCAGTGGTCTCGCTTTCCACTATTCCGCTTAACGGCAGGGAAATCCGGCCCCCGGCCGCCGCAGTGTCCGGGATTCCAGACAGTCGGCCGGGGCCCCGGCGCGGGCCGGCTGCGGCGCCTGGTTCAGCCTTCGCGGCGGCCGTAGATCCGCACGGACAGTTCGCCGGCAACCTTGGTGACACGCCGGGCCAGGGCCGGCCACTCCCCCGGCGGCACCTTCTCGGCCAGGAACGTCACGGCCACGGCCGCCACGGGCCAGCCCACGTGGTCCGTCACGGCCGCGGCGACGGAGCCGAAGCCCTCGGTGATCTCGCCGTTTTCCGTCGAGTAGCCGCGCTGGCGGACCTGCTCCAGGTGGGCGGAGAGGGTGGAGTACTTGCCGATGGGGTCCGGGACCTCGGTGCGCGAGGTGAACGCGGCGGCGTTGGGGTACAGGGCCCGGACCTGCGACTTGGGCAGCGCCGCCAAAATGGCGCGGCCGCTGGCGGTGAGGTGGCTGGGGAGGCGGACGCCGACGTCGGTCACGAGGGACGGGCGGTGCTTGGCCCGCTCCTCCACGATGTACAGCACGTCGCGCCCGTGCAGCACGGCCAGGTGGGCGCTCTCGCCTATCCGGTCAACGAGCGCGGCCAGCAGCGGCCGGCCCAGCCGGGACAGCGGCTCCTGCCGCGAGTAGGCGCTGCTGAGCTCGAAGGCGGCAATGCCCAGGCCGTAGCGCTGTTCCTCCGGCAGGTGCATGACAAAGCCGGAGGCCTCCATGACCCCCAACAGGTGGTACACGCTGGAGCGCGGCAGGTCCAGGGTGGTGGCGATGGTGGATGCGGCCAGCGGCCCGCGTTTGGCGGAGAGCAGCTTGAGGATGCGCAGCGTGTTGTCCGCCGCGGGAACCTTGGAGGGGGACCGCCTGGTGGGCGGGGCCTGCATTGCATCTGTCATGGTTCCTCGCCGGCGATCTGCGTCCATTGCTTCCTCTACACTGGCCGATCCGGCCGGCGCAGCGGGGCCGCTGTGGAACATTCGAGTCTCTAATACCAGATTACCGGCTTTTTGCGGGCGGTCTCCAATCCGAGACAGCAGCACCTGGTGAGGCGCGTCACGGCGGCTCGCGGCGTGATGTGCTGGAGGCCACTCCTGGACCGCCAGGCCCCCACACCAAAGGTTTTTGCATGCAAAGCGCAGGCTTCTCGCTGACCCGCGGGCTCAACGCCCGCCACATCCGCTTCATGGCACTCGGCTCGGCCATCGGAACGGGCCTCTTTTACGGCTCCGCCTCCGCGATCCAAAAGGCCGGACCGGCCGTGCTGCTGGCCTACATCGTCGCCGGGGCGGCCGTTTTCATGGTGATGCGGGCCCTGGGCGAGATGGCCGTGCGCCATCCGGTCTCCGGCTCCTTTGGCCAGTACGCCGGCCGGTACCTGGGGCCCCTGGCCGGGTTCATCACCGGCTGGACATACGTGTTTGAAATGGCCATTGTCGCCATTGCCGATGTCACCGCGTTCAGCATCTACATGGGATTCTGGTTCCACGGGGTGCCCCGCTGGATCTGGGTGCTGGCCATCATCTTCTTCCTGGCCGCCCTGAACCTGCTCAGCGTGAAGGTGTTCGGCGAACTGGAATTTTGGTTCTCGCTGATCAAGGTGGCGGCGATCATCGCCATGATCGCCGGCGGCGCCGCCATCATCGTCTTTGGCTTCCACGTCGAGGCCGCGCAGTCCGCCCCGGGCCTGGGGAACCTGGTGGCGCACGGCGGTTTCCTGCCGCACGGCTGGGGCGGGCTCATGGCCGCGTTCGCCGTCGTCATGTTTGCCTTCGGCGGGATCGAGACGATCGGGGTGACAGCCGGCGAGGCGGCGGACCCGGCCAGGTCCATCCCGTCGGCCGTGAACACCGTCCCGGTGCGTGTGCTGCTGTTCTACGTGCTGACCATCGGCGTGCTCATGAGCCTGTTCCCATGGGACCGCATCACGGGCGAGACCAGCCCGTTCGTGCAGATCTTCTCCTCCCTGGGCATCCCGGCGGCCGGCAACATCCTGAACGGCGTGGTCATCACCGCCGCCCTCTCCGCCGTCAACAGTGACATCTTTGGCGCCGGCCGCATCCTCTTCGGCCTGTCCCGCCAGGGCCACGCACCGGCCGTCTTCGGGCGGATTTCACGCACGGGCGTGCCGTGGATGACCGTGGTGATGATGACCGGCGTGCTGCTGGTGGGCGTGGTGCTCAACGCCGTCATCCCGCAGGAGGTGTTCGTGGTCATCGCCTCGATCGCCACCTTTGCCACCGTCTGGGTGTGGGTCATGATCCTGGCGTCGCACGTGGCGATGAAGCGCGAAATCGCCCGCGGCTCCCTGGCCCCCTCCGCCTTCCCGGTTCCGCTCTGGCCCCTCGCCTCCGCCCTGACCATCGTGTTCATGGCAGCGATCGTGGTGGTGCTGGGCGCTTTCCCGGACACCCGCGTGGCCCTGTGGGTGGGCGGGGCCTGGCTGGCCGTGCTGGTCCTGGCGTTCCGCCTGTGGGTCCGCGGCGACGGACGACGCCGGACCCTCCTTCCCGACGAAACCGCGCCCGCCGCCGTGGCCGGCCTGGACGCGGGCACTGCCGCGTACCGCTAACGGCAGGGCCTGGTCCGCGTCACCCGGCGGCGTCGGTGAGGACCACGGAGCTGTGGCCGAATTGGCGCACCTGGGCGTCGTCCCAGAGCCGGGCGGGCATGGCGCCGCGCAGCAGGGCCCGGGGCAGGCCGGCACCGCCGCCCAGGGGTGCGTCGCTGCCGGCGATGATGATGTTGCCGGAGCGGCGGCCCTTGAGCATGGGCGGGTCCGCGATGATCGCCGTGTGGGCAAAGGCGGCCGCAATCGTGGCAGCCTCGCGCCGGGCCGTGGCGAGCGCCGGCGAGTCCCCGCAGTTGACCACGTAGACGCCACCGGGGCTGAGCACGTTTTTCGCTGCGGCGGTGAACTCGGCGGTGGTCAGGGCGTGCGGTGTTGTCGCTCCGGCAAACACGTCCCGGATGATGAGGTCCCGGCTGCCGGCCGTCAAGGATTCGGTGACCTGCCGGGCCTCGCCCACCCGGATCTTCAACAGCGGCGCCCGGGGCAGCCCAAACCAGTCGCGGACCAGGGCGGCCAGCTTCCCGTCAATCTCCACCACCACATTGCGGGAGCCCGGGTAGGCGGCCACCAGGAAGCGGGGCATGGAGCAGGCCGCGCCGCCAAGGCTCAGCGTCCGCAGCTTCGCCTCCGGGGGCCAGCGGTCCTGGACCAACGCCATGATCCAGCGCATGTACTCAAATTCCAGGCGCAGCGGGTCCGCCAGGTCCACGTGCGAGCTTTGCACGCCGTTGAGCATCAGCAGCCAGCCGTGGGGGTTGTCGCCGTCAGGGACCAGCTCCGCCGTACCGGTGTCGGTGGCATGCAGGCCCGCAACGGGCCCGGCCAGGGAGGCATCCACGGGGGCCGTTGCAGTGCGCGGGGCGCGCTTGCGGCCCATCAGCCCTCCACCGCGGGCCGGACCATGCGGATCTCGGCGAGGTGGTGCCAGTCGGCACCCAACACGTCGCGGACGCCGTCGGCCAGCACGGGGGCGCGTCCCTCCGCGATCGCCTTGCGGAGGTTGTCCACGCGCCCGGGCAGCGTCTGGCGGCGCCGGGCAAAGAACTCCGGCGGCAGGCGCCGGCCGTACGCCTCCTCGTGGCAGCGCAGGTGCAGGCGCATGGCGGCTTCGGCATCGTCGGTGGTGGCGGGGCGCAGCTCGATGCTCATTCTGCCAGCGTAGTGCAGCGGCTACTTCACCACGGCAATCGCGAAGCCGTCCCAGCCCTTCGAGCCCGCGGTCTGGATGGCGGTGGCCTCCAGGGACGCGTTGGCGCCCATGAAGTCGAGCGCGGCGCGGATGGCGGCGGCGTCCGGGTCATCGCCGGGGTCCAGGATGGTGCCCTCCCAGACGACGTTGTCCATGACGATGACGCTGCCGGGGCGGGTCAGCTTCAGCGCCCATTGCAAATACGCCGTGTCGTTGCCCTTGTCCGCGTCGATGAACACAAAATCGTACGGCTCCCCGCCCGCCAGCGTGGGCAGGGTCTCCAGCGCCGGGCCCACCCGGATGTCCACCATGGCGCCCACCCCGGCGGCGTCGAGGTTTTTGCGGGCCACGGCGGCGTGCCCGGGCAGGAACTCGCAGGTGGTGACGTGGCCGTCGGCGGGCAGCCCGCGGGCCAGCCAGATGGTGCTGAACCCGGCCAGCGTGCCGATCTCCAGCACGCGCCGGGCGCCCTGGATCCGGGCCAGCAGCATGAGCAGCTTCCCGGCCGTGGGCGCCACCTCGATCCGGGGCATGCCGGCGGCGTCGATGCTGGAAATCACCGCCTCCATGCCTTCGCCGCCCCGCACGAGCGTGGTGGACAGGTATTCCTCGACCTCGGCCCAGCCGGGGCCGCGCTGATGCTCAACCATGGTCCCAGCGTAGGCCCCCGGGCGCCGTTCGGACAGGTCCCGGCCGCTGCGGGACGGTCTGCGCCGGCTAGCCCCGCAGCGATCCCAGCGCGTTTTCCAGCCGCGCCACCTTGCCGGTGAGCTCGCCCGTGTGGCCGGGGCGGATGTCCGCCTTCAGCACCAGGGACACGCGGCTGCCGAAGCGGCCCGCCGCCTCGGTGGCGCGCTTGACCACGTCCATGACCTCGTCCCACTCCCCTTCGATCTCGGTGAACATCGAACTGGTGCGGTTGGGCAGGCCGGACTCACGCACCACCTTGACGGCGGCGGCCACGGCCGTGTGGACCGAGGCGTCATCGCCCGTGCCGGCCGGCGTGTCCCCTGGCGTGCCGCTGGGTGCCACTGAAAATGCCACGATCATGGGTTTCTCCTCAACATTGGGTGTTCCCTCCATTATTGCCCCGGCCGGCATCCGGCGCCCGTGTCCCAGGGCCGGGCCCTGCCTCAGGGCCAGCCGAGCAGCCGCAGCCCGGCGGCGGCCAGGGCGCCGACGATCACCACCACGAGGAACGGCGCCTTGAGCCACAGCGCCACGGCCGCCGCCACCAGCGCCCCCGCGCGCGCATCCAGGACGACGGCGGTCCCGCTCGCCGCCGCGTTGACCACGGTCAGCGACGCCAGCAGCCCGATGGTCAGGGTCCCCGCCACGCGCGACATCCGGGGGTTGGCCAGCACCTTGGCCGGCACCAGGTAGCCCAGGAGCTTGGTGGCATAGGCCAGGACAACGGCCACCAGCAGCCACAGCCACAGGTTCACTGCGCACCCCCTGCCCCGCCGGCCGGTTTGCCGGCCGGTGCGCCGGCCGCGAGCCCATCGCTTTCGCCACCACGGTTCGCGGCGTGCCGGTACGGCTCAATGTCCGGTTCCATGCCGTCGCCAACATGCCCTGGGGCATGGCCGGGGGTGCCCCCGCGCCGGAACCAGCCGATCAGCCCGGCCACCAGCGCCGCGACCAGGATCGGCACGCCCGGGGCAACAAACGGCACGGCCAGCAGCGTCACCACGGCGCAGACCGCCGCGATCGCCGCCGGCTGGAACGCGCGGATCCGCGGCCACAGCAGGCCCAGGAACGCCGCCACGGCGGCCCCGTCCAGGCCCCACTGCTTGGGGTCGCCGAGGGCGTCGCCCAGGAAGGCGCCCGCGGCCGTAAAGACATTCCATAGCAGGTATATGCCCAGACCGGCCACCCAGAAGCCGCGCCTTTGCTCCGCCGGATCACTTTGGCCGGTGGCGGTGGCCGTGGATTCGTCGATCGTGACCTGGGCGGCGGCAAAGCGGCGCCACCCGGTGGGGCGCATCAGCGCGTTCAGCTGCATGCCGTACACGCCGTTGCGGATGCCCAGCAGCGCGGAGGCGCTCATGGCCGCAAGGCCCGTGCCGCCGCCGGCCACGACCCCGATGAAGGCAAACTGCGAGCCGCCGCTGAACAGCAGCAGGCTCAGCGCCATGGTCTGCCAAAAGTCCAGCCCCGACGCCACCGACAATGCCCCGAAGGAGATGCCGTACAGCCCCGTGGCGATGGCAATGGACGCGCCGATCTTCGCGGCGGGTGAGTCCCTGAGCCTCATGGCCGGCGGACGCCCGGGGCCCTGTGCCCGGCGGCAGGGCGCCCAACAATTCTTTTTTTCACCGTTCCATGGTTACACGTCAGGACGCCGTCTCCTGCCGCGCCGGCGCCGGGCGGCCCGATTCCCGCGCGCCGTCGCCGCCATCGGACGCCATGCTCAGCTGCTCGGTGCCGTGCAGCGCATCGGCCGCCCGCACCAGCGCCAGGTGGGAGAAGGCCTGGGGGAAGTTCCCGGCCATCCGTCCGTCCTCCACCGAGTACTCCTCGCTCAACAGGCCCACCTCGTTGGCCAGGCCCACGAGCTTGTCCATGAGGGCCACGGCGTCGTCGTTCCGGCCGGAGTGTGCATACTGTTCCACGAGCCAGAACGAGCAGGCCAGGAAGGGGTGCTCCCCCGGGGCCAGTCCGTCCAGCCCAAACTTCGTCTCGTAGCGCAGGATCATCCCGTGGCTGTCCACGAGCTCCTTCTCCAACGCCGCCACGGTGCCGAGCATCTCCGGCGAATCGTAGGCCACAAACCCCACCTGCGGAATGACCAGCAGCGAGGCGTCGGTGGCCGTGCCGCCGTAGGTCTGGGTAAAGCTGTTGAGTTCGGCGTTGAAGCCGTTTTCCATGATTTCGGCCCGCAGCTGCCCGCAGAGTTCCTCCCACCGCTCCACGGGCCCCGTCAGCCCGTGGTCCCGGACGGCGCGGACGCCGCAGTCAAACGCCGCCCACATCATGACCCGTGAATGGGTGAAGTGCTGGAGGTCGCCGCGCATCTCCCAGATGCCATGGTCCTTGTCGGCCAGGTGCCGCTCCACAAACTTCAGCATGGCCAGTTGCAGGGGCCAGGAGAAGTGGTCTTCCTCGCCGCCGGCCCGCCGCAGCTTCTCCAGCGCCACCAGGACTTCACCGACGACGTCGGCCTGGTACTGCCCCACGGCCCCGTTGCCAATGCGGACGGGGCCGGCGCCCTCGTAGCCGGGCAGGTGGTCCAGGACCGCCTCGGGCAAGTCACGTTCCCCTCCCACCCCGTACATGATCTGCAGGTCCTCGGGGTCCCCGGCCACGGCGCGCAGCAGCCAGTCGCGCCACTTCAGGGCCACTTTTTCGTAGCCGTGCGTGAGCATGGCCTCCAGAGTCAGGGCGGCGTCGCGCAACCAGCAAAAACGGTAGTCCCAGTTGCGGGGCCCGCCAAAGTCCTCAGGAAGCGAGGTGGTGGGGGCCGCCACAATCCCGCCGGTGTCCTCGTGTGTCAGTGCCCGCAGCACCAGCATGGAACGTTTCACGAGGTGGGCATACTTGCCGTCCTGGTTGTACTTGGCCGCCCAGTCGTTCCAGTAGTCAAGCGTCGAGGCCAGGGCGGAGTCCAGGTTGATGTCACGCGGGACGGTCCGGTGGGAGGGGTACCAGACCAGTTCCTGCTCCACCCGTTCGCCGGCAACCACCGTGAAATTGCCGCCGTGCTTGTGGTCGACGGCGCGCGGCAGCTCCTGGCCGCGCAGCAGCAGTGCGTCCGGTCCGGCCACGGCAACGATGACGGAGCGGCCCGCGGCATGGTGGACGCGCCGCACCCAGGGCAGCACCTTGCCGTAGCCCGGGCGGATGGTGATCTCCTGGGTGAATTCCACGGTCCCGGTGATGCCGTCGATCCGGCGCACCACGGAGGCGCGGCGGTCCCCGATCGGCATGAATTCGGTGACCACGGCGGTGCCGGTGGCGCTTTCCCACAGCGTTTCCAGCACAAAGGTGTTCTCCACATAGTGGCGCGAGACCACCCTGCCCTTCGTGGGGGCCAGCCGCCAGCGGCCGTTTTTTTCATCCCCCAGCAGGGCCGTGAACACCGCCGGGGAGTCAAAGCGCGGAAAGCACAGCCAGTCCAGGCTGCCGTCCCGTCCCACCAGGGCGCCGGTGTGGAGATCGGAAAGCAATGCGTAGTCTTCAATCCGTGAGGCCATGTGTCCATGCAACCACACGCGGCCCGGTTCAAACAGGGCGCCTGCCCCGGCTCAGGCGGTCTCGACCGCCCGCCCCAGCATGGCCCTCATTTCGGCCGTACGGTTGGTGGTCACCTCGGCCACGCCGGCTGCCAGGCACAGCCGGAGGTCCTCGGCGGAGTCCACGGTCCACACGCGCAGGGTCCGTCCCGCGGCCAGCCAGCGGGCCGCGTTTTCCGGGTTGGCGCGCAGGTAGTCCACGCCGGGCCCGGCCAGCCCGGCCGTGCCGTCGTCCAGCAGGCCCTCGCCCGCCGCCTGGGCACGGCCCAGGATGAAGGCCAGGGTGTGCCCGGCGATGGGGCCGACGTCGAGCTCCTCGCGCAGCTCAGCCACCTCCACTTCCTCCAGCAGCTGGCACAGCTGCGCCGCCGGGACCCGTTCGGCCAGGTACTTCACGGCCTCGGGATGGAAGCTCATGAAGGACACCTCCACGTTGCCGGCCACGGAATCCGTGGCGTTCCAGCCGCGGGCCGCCAGCCGGTCCAGGGCGGCGTCCACCAGGCCGGCGTCAAAGAACGCCCCGTACTTGAACTCTATGGCCAGCCGCACCGCCCGGCCGGCGCCCGCCAGGATGTCCAGCAGCTCGTCCAGCGTCAGCAGCTGCCCGGCGGTGCCACCGTATTCGGGCGGGATGGTGGCGCCCTTCCAGGAGGCAAAGTCCAGTTCGCGCAACTCCGCCAGCGTGCGGTCCGCCACGGGGCCGGTGCCGTTGGAGGTGCGGTCCAGATCGTCGTCGTGGATCAGCACCAAGGCGCCGTCGGCGGTGAGGTGGAGATCGCACTCCACCCCGTCGGCGCCGTCGGCCAGGGCCTGGAGGTAGGCGGCGCGGGTGTGTTCGGCATAGGTGCTGCTGGCTCCGCGGTGGGCAAATATCTTCACGTCCATGGCATCACGCTACGCTTGCAGCATGGCGCAAACACAACAGCCCGGCACGCTCCCGTCGCCGGTTCCGGACCCCGACGCAGTCAAGGCCGCCGCGCTGCGCCGGATGAAGAACATTGCCCTGGGGCTGCTGGTCGCCATGGCCGTGGTCTTTTGCCTGGCCTTCGCCTTCCGGCGCGACTACCCGTGGCTGGCGTATGTGCAGGCGGCCACCGAGGGCGGCATGGTGGGCGCCCTGGCCGACTGGTTTGCCGTCACCGCGCTGTTCAAGTACCCCATGGGCCTGAAGATCCCGCACACGGCCATCATCCCCAACCGCAAGGATGAGATCGGCGCGTCGCTGGGCGAATTCGTGGAGACAAACTTCCTCTCCGAATCCGTCGTGGCGGAGAAGCTGGCCAAGACGCAGATTGCCCAGAAGGCGGGCGCCTGGCTGTCCCGTCCCGCCAGCGCCCAGCGCGTGGCCACCGAGGGGGCGGCCGCGATGCGCGGCGCCATGGCAGTCCTGAAGGACGACGACGTCCGCGACATCATCGAATCCATGGTCCGCAAGCACCTGGTCGACCCGCCGTGGGGCCCGCCCATCGGGAAGGTGGCCGAGCGGGTCTTCGCCGACGGCCACCACCACGCCCTCGTGGACCTGCTCGTGGACCGCTCCACCCTGTGGATCCAGGCCAACCACGACACCATCGCCGGACTGGTCTCCGACCGGTCCCCCAGCTGGGTGCCGCAGTTCGTGGACGGGCTGGTGGGCGACAAGATCTACACCGAGCTGTACAAGTTTGCCCGGGCCGTCCAGCATGACCCCCACCACGACCTGCGCGTCCAGCTGGACAAGTACCTGGCCGAGCTCGCGCAGGAACTCCAGCACGATCCGGCCATAATCGCCCGGGCCGAAAACATCAAGGCGCAGGTGCTGGGCGATCCCGAGGTCCGCGACCTCGCCGGGCGCACGTGGGAGACCATCAAGACGGCCCTGTTTGACGCCGTCGAGGATCCGGCGTCGGAGCTGCGGTTGAAGTTCACCGCGGCCGTGCAGGAGTTCGGCACCCGCCTGGCCACCGACGAGGAACTGGCCGGCAAGGCCAACGCGTGGATTTCCGACGCCGCCTCCTACCTGGTGCGCACCTACAAGCACGAGATCGCCTCCATCATCACGGACACCGTGGAGCGCTGGGACGCGGTGGAAACCAGCGAGAAAATCGAGCTGCAGGTGGGCAAGGACCTGCAGTTCATCCGCATCAACGGCACCGTGGTGGGCTCCCTCGCGGGCCTGGCCATCTCCACCGTCGCGACCCTGGTTTTCCGCTGATCCAACTGGGTCGCAGTAGTTACAGAATTCGGGCCAGTGCAACCGCTTTCCGCCGCATTTACTGCGACCTGGTTGCCGGCACAGGCCGGCTGCGGCACGCGGGTCAGCGCCGGCGCAGGGCCTTCCGCGGCCTGCCGGTGTCGAGCTCGGCCAGCAGCCCTGCCGGGATTTCCAGCGGGGCGGGGCCGAACGCGCGCTCCGTGGACCGGATGACGGCCCGGCCCATCATGTAGTTGCCCGCCCCGCCCACGGCGGCGCCGATGCCAAACGGCAGGGCCTTGCCCACCACGGACGCGCCGCCCCTGACCGCGATCTTCTTCAGGAACTTCTTCTGCATCGAGGCGATGACCCCCTTGACGGCGGAGAGCGGCATGGACTTGCTGACCGTCCTGCCCCACGCCTGCATGGGCGTCTTGCCGTTGCCGAGGGCGTGGCCGGTCAGCCCGGAGAGCAGGGCCGTGCCCTCGTCGCCGAGGATGATCGCCATGACGGTCAGTTGCGCCCGTTCTGGGTCGGCGAGCCGGACCCCGTGGAGTTCGGCCACGGACTGGGCATACAGGGCGGTTGCCTCCAGGAACACCACGGTGGCCGCGGCGGAGATGGACAGCGCCGCCACGGTGCCCACGCCGGGGATGATGGCCGTGGCGCCGATGGCCGCGCCGCCCGCGCCGACCCCGTTGAGAAACTCCCGCCCGAGCCGCTGGCTGAGCTCATGGGCCGTGGCGTCCGGGTGCCTGGCGTGCAGCCGCCGCAGGTTGGCCAGCACGAGCGGCCGCTGGACCTCGACGGCCTTTAACAGCATCCCGTGCACGGCCGGGCGCGGCCTGCCCTTTGCATCAAAGGCGGCCGCCGCGGCCAGCCCGACGGCGGGATTCGGCTTCCCGTCGGAGCTGCCCCTTCCGGCGCTTTCCAGATCCTTGCGTGCCATGGGTTCCCCTGACTGTTGACGTGTTCCCAGCGTAGCCGCCCATGCTTGGCGGACGTCGGGAACGGGCCGGACCGCCGCCCCGGCCGCCCCCTCGGGACTCAGCCTGCGAGCGCGGCGGGGGTTCCGGCGTCGTGCTTCACGGTGGCACCGGACAGGCGCCTGCGCAGGGCCGGGAACAGCAGCACCACGGCGGTGGGCAGGATGTGGCCCAGGCCCGCGATGGCGGCGGAGACGGTTGCGGCGCCGTCGACCTGGAGCATGCCGTGGACCAGCGGCATGGCACAGGTCAGCACGGGCCCGGCGTTGTAGGTGGCGAAGAACCAGCTGAACAGGTGCGATCCGGACGGGGTGAACAGCTTCTCCAGGATGAGCACTGCCAGCAGCACGATGAAGCCAAGCGTGGGCAGGTGGGTGTGGACCACGGAAAGCTGCGTGAAGCCGGTGACGTCCTTCCCCATGGAGAATTCGCGGTAAAACAGGCCGGAGAGCATGCCGGGGGCCAGGCAGGCGAACGATGCGTAAAAGAGCTTCTTCATGGGGGTGTCCTTTGCTGGAGGGCCCCTGGTCGTGCCTTTGCTTCCAGCCTTAGGAACGCGCCCGACGCCGGCCATCCACCTTTTGGTTGAGCCGCCGTGCCGCACACCCTACCCGCGGGGCACGAACGGGCCGGGGACGAGGCCGGCCAGGAACGCGGCGGCATCGCGGAGTTCCACGGGGCCGGTGTTGTGGCCCAGGCCGGGATAGTGCGCCTGGGAAAGCTCCGTGTTGGCGGCCAGCCATTCTGCCGTGAACGCCGTGGCGTCGGGGTTGATGACCAGCTCCGCCGTGTCCCTGGCCCAGTAAAACGGGACCTTCGGCTCGAGCGGTTCCAGCGCGCCGAGCAGTTCGTTGTGCAGCACAAAGCCGGAAAGCCCCACGCCGGCCGCGAACGCGGCAGGCCGCATCAACGTGGTGGCCATGGCCATGCCCTGCGAAAAGCCCAGGAGGGAGACGGAACTGAAGCCGTGGGGCATGCATTGAAGAGCGCAGCCATGCGGGCCTCGCTGGAACCGTAGCCCTGGAGCATGAGCAACCGGATCCGCGAAACAGGGGACAACCCGCGAGAAAGGGGTTGCTTCACACCTTCCTCACCGGTTGGCCCCTTCCTCGGCGGAAACGACCCCGAGAAACCCGAATCTGTGTTTATGTGGTTTCATGTTGACAAACAAAGATGAACGCAGATAAAGTGATCTGAAACAACATCACGTGATGCCCGTCACGTGACAGGGAAGGGAAGAAGGAGCGCCATGTTTGCAGAAGAACGGCACCAGCGCATCGCCGAACTTGTCGACGAGCAGGGCCGCGTCGGCGTCAACGAGCTGGCCGGCCTTTTTTCCATCACCCAGGAAACCGTCCGCCGCGACCTGGCCACCCTCGAGGACGGCCGCATCCTGCGGCGCGTGCACGGCGGCGCCGTGGCCCTGGACCGGCTCAGCCGCTCCGAATCCAGCCTCACCGAGCGCCAAAGCCGGCGGCTGGATGAAAAGCAGCGGATCGCGGACGCCGCCCTGGCCCTGATCCCCCACGCGGAGACCGTGTCCATCCTGCTGGATTCCGGCAGCACCACGGCCGCCCTGGCCGACAAGCTCGCCGGCTGGACCCCCGCCAACAGCGGCGACGAACTCCTGGCCATCACCAACTCGTTGCCCATCGCCACCACGCTGGGCAACAACAGCCACCTGCTGCTGGACATCCTCGGCGGCCGCGTCCGCGGGCTGACCAGCGCCGTGGTCGGGGCGCGTGCCACCGAACAGCTCGGCGCCCTCCGCCCCGACATCGCGTTCCTCGGCGCCAACGGCGTCCACGCCGACTTTGGCCTGAGCACGCCGGACCCCGTCGAGGCCGCCACGAAGACAGCCATGGTCCGGGCCGCGCGCCAAATTGTCATTCTCGCCGACGCGTCCAAGCTCGGCGCCGAAACCCTTGTCCGCTTTGCCACCCTTGAAGAGGTCGACACCCTGATCACCACAGCAGCCCCCGCCCCCGATCTCGCCGCGGCACTGGAAGCCGCCGGCGTCGAGGTGGTCGTGGCATGATTCTCACCCTGACCCCCAACCCCAGCCTGGACCGCACCATCGAACTTTCCGGCCGGCTCGAGCGCGGCGAGGTGCAGCGTGCCGTTGCCGCCTCATCGCACCCGGGCGGCAAGGGCGTGAACATTGTCCGCGCCCTGACCGTCTCCGGTGCCGACTCCCTGGCCCTGCTGCCGGGGGACGCGAGCGATGACGTGGTGCTGGCCCTGCTGCGGGAGGACATCCCGCACGTGTCGCTGCCCATCGGTGCGCCGCTGCGCAGCAACGTGGCCGTCACCGAGCCCGACGGCACCACCACGAAGGTCAATGAGCCGGGCCCGGCGCTCTCCGCCATCCAGCTCGCCTCGCTGCTGGACCTGGCCGTGGAGAAGTCCGACGGCGCCGCCTGGCTGGTGCTGGCCGGTTCCCTCCCGCCGGGGGCGCCCAGCGGTTTTTACGCCCAGGTGATTTCCGCCGTCCGTGCCCGGTACGGCGCAGCGGCGCCCCGCATCGCGGTGGACTCCTCCGGCGCACCGCTGGCGGACAGCGTGGCCGCGGCCCCCGACCTCCTCAAGCCCAACGCCGAGGAGCTGGCCGAACTGACAGGAATTGGCGACGGTCCGTCACTGGAGGAGGATCCCTCCCTGGCGGCCGCCGCCGCGCAAGCCCTCGTGGACCGCGGCACGGCCGCCGTGCTGGCCACACTGGGATCAAAGGGGGCCGTGCTGGTCACGGCCGCCGGCAGCTGGCTGGCCGCAGGGCCGGCAATCGTTGCCCGAAGCACCGTCGGCGCAGGCGATTCCGCCCTCGCCGGATATCTGTTGGGCACGCTGCGCGGGGACTCCCCCGAAGCATGCCTGCAGCAGGCAGTGGCCCATGGGGCGGCCGCTGCTTCCCTCCCCGGAACCCTGGTTCCCGCATTGCACCAAACCCACCCCGACGCCGTCACCGTGACGGCCCTGGACGCACGTCTTGGAGAACTCTCATGACCACATTGATCAACACCGACCTGGTGGTGCTGGACGCCAACCTCGGCGCCGACACCTCTGCCGTGATCCGCAACCTTGCCGGCATGGTGGCCGGCGCCGGCCGGGCCACCGGAGTCGACGGGCTGTACGCCGACGCCCTGGCCCGCGAACAAAAAACCGCCACGGGTGTGCCCGGCGGCATCGCCATCCCGCACTGCCGCTCCGAGTCCGTCCTGGAAGCCACCCTGGCCATGGCCCGGCTGGCCCCGGCCGTGGACTTCGGCGCCAAGGACGGCCCGGCGGACATCGTCTTCTTCATCGCCGCCCCCGCCGGCGCGGACAACGAACACCTCAAGCTGCTGTCCAAGCTGGCCCGCTCCCTCATTAAGAAGGACTTCACCGCGGCCCTGCGGGCGGCCGCCACCCCGGCCGAGATTGTGGCCCTCGTGGACGGCGCCCTGGCCGAGAAGCCGGCCGACGTCCCGGCGGCGGCCCCCGCAGCTGCCGCCGCCACCCCGGCACCGGCCGCCGCGGCACCCAAGCGCCTCGTCGCCGTGACGGCGTGCCCCACGGGCATCGCCCACACCTACATGGCCGCGGACTCGCTGGTCGAGGCGGCCAGGGAGGCCGGCATCGAACTGCAGGTGGAAACGCAGGGCTCCGGGGCCGTGACCCCGCTGGACCCGGCCGTGATCGCCGCGGCGGACGCCGTGATCTTCGCGGTGGACGTGGACGTGCGCGGCAAGGAGCGCTTTGCCGGCAAGCCCGTCATCAACGCCCCGGTCAAGCGCGGCATTGACGAACCCGCCAAGATGATCCAGGAAGCCCTCGCCGCCGCCACGGACCCGCACGCGCACCGTGTGCCGCACTTTGGCGCCGAAGAGGCAGCCGAGCACAATGCGGAAGTGGCCGGCGAACACCTGGGCACCAAGGTCAAGAAGGTCCTGCTGACCGGCGTCAGCTACATGATCCCGTTCGTGGCCGGCGGCGGGCTGCTGATCGCCCTCGGCTTCCTGCTGGGCGGCTACGGGCTGGGCCTGAACGGCCAGGCGGACCACATCCTGGCCAACAACACGCTGCTGAACCTGCCCGACGGCGGCAACCTCCTGTTGTATTTGGGTGCCGTGGCGTTCAAGATCGGCGGGCTCTCCATGGGCTTCCTGGTCCCGGCGCTGGCAGGCTACATCGCGTTCGGCATCGCAGACCGCCCCGGCATCGCACCAGGCTTCACCGCCGGTGCCGTGGCCGTGTTCATGGGCGCCGGCTTCCTTGGCGGCCTGGTGGGCGGCCTGCTGGCCGGCCTCGCCGCCTACTGGATCGGCACCTGGCAGGTGCCACGCTGGCTGCGCGGCCTCATGCCCGTGGTCATCATCCCGCTGCTGGGCTCCATCATCGCCTCCGGAGCCATGCTGTTGTTCCTCGGCGGCCCCATCGCCGCGCTCTCCAACGGCCTGAACCACTGGCTGACAGGCATGTCCGGCGCGTCCGCCGTCGTGCTGGGAATCATCCTGGGCCTCATGATGTGCTTCGACCTTGGCGGCCCGGTCAACAAGGTGGCCTACGCGTTCGCCGTCGCCGGACTGGGTGCCGGCTCGGCCCTGAACCACGCCCCGTGGGAGATCATGGCAGCCGTCATGGCCGCCGGCATGGTCCCGCCGCTGGCCATGGCCCTGGCCACGGTGCTGGACAAGAAGCGCTTCTCCCTGGCCGAGCGTGAAAACGGCAAGGCCGCCTGGCTGCTGGGCGCATCGTTCATCTCCGAAGGAGCCATCCCGTTTGCCGCCGCGGACCCGTTCCGCGTCATCCCGGCCACCATGCTCGGCGGTGCCGTCACCGGTGCCCTCTCCATGGCCTTCCACGTCACCTCGCAGGCGCCGCACGGCGGAATCTTCGTCTTCTTCGCCATCGGCAACGTGGGCATGTTCTTCGGCTCAATCCTGGTCGGCACGGTGGTTGCCGCCCTCGCCGTGGTGGCCCTCAAGCGCTGGGCAGTGCGCAAGCCCGTTGATAGTGTGGCCGCACCGGAGCTTGTGCGCCAGGGCAGCTACTAACCACTCGAAGGAGCAACTCATGCAGAGCTATGTTGGAGTCGGCGTCACCCCCGGCCGCGTGGTGGGGCCCGTGCGCCTCATGCCGCCGGCCCTGGCCGAGCCGCCCGCCGGGGAACGGCTGCCCGCCGCCGACGGGTCGGGCACCACTCCGGAGGAGGCTGCCGCCGCCGCGCTGAAGGGCGCGGCGGCCCAGGTCAAGGCCGAGCTGGCGGACCGCGCCTCGCGGGCCTCCGGCGACGGGAAGGCCGTGCTGGAGGCCACCGCGCAGATGGCCGCCGACCCCATGCTGCTCAAGGCCGCCGTGAAGCTGGTCAACGCCGGCTCCTCGGCGCAGCGGGCCATCTGGGACGCCGGCAACGACGTCGCGGCCATGCTCACCGGCCTGGGCGGCTACATGGCCGAACGCTCCCACGACGTCCTGGACGTGCGCTCCCGCATCGTCGCCGCCCTGCGCGGCGTCCCCGCCCCCGTCATCCCGGACTCCGCGGAACCGTTCATCCTGGTGGCGGAGGACCTGGCCCCCGCGGACACCGCCACCCTGGACCCGGCCAAGGTCATCGCCCTGGTCACGGCCGGCGGCGGGCCCCAGTCCCACACGGCCATCATTGCCCGCAACCTGGGGCTGCCAGCCGTGGTGGCCGCCGCCGGGGTGCAGGAACTGGCCGAGAACACGGTCGTCTACGTTGACGGGGCCAAGGGCCTGGTCAGCTCCGAGCCCGGCGACGCCGAGCACGCCGCGGCCGCCAAATGGCGGGAGCAGGCCTCCCTGCTGGACACGTTCGACGGCGTGGGGCAGCTGGGCGACGGCACGCGCCTTGACCTGTTGGCCAACGTGGGCGGCACCAAGGATGCCCAGGCCGCGGCTGCCGCCGGGGCCCAGGGCGTGGGACTGCTCCGCACCGAGTTTTGCTTCCTGGGCCACGACACCGAGCCCGGCCACGACGAACAGGTGGCCGCGTACAAGGGCGTGTTTGACGCCTTCCCCGGCAGGAAGGTGGTGGTCAGGACGCTGGACGCCGGCGCGGACAAGCCGCTGCCCTTCCTGACCGACTCCTCCGAGCCCAACCCCGCACTGGGCGTGCGCGGCTACCGCACGGACACCACCTCCCCCGGGGTGCTGGCCCGGCAGCTGGCCGCCATCGCCGACGCCGCGGCCGCCTCCGGGGCCAAGGTGTGGGTCATGGCCCCCATGATCGCCACGGCCGCCGAGGCTGCCGCCTTTGCCGCGCTGTGCGCCGATGCCGGGCTTCAGGTGCCGGGCGTCATGGTGGAGGTCCCCTCCGCCGCGCTCACCTCCCGGCACCTGCTGGACCGGGTCGAATTTGCCAGCCTGGGCACCAACGACCTCACCCAGTACACCATGGCCGCCGACCGGCAGCTGGGCCCGCTGGCCGCACTCAACGACCCCTGGCAGCCAGCCGTGCTGGCACTGGTCCAGGCCACCGTTGACGGCGCCGCGGCCCAGGCCTCGGCCGCGGGGACGGCGCCCAAGCCGGTGGGGGTGTGCGGCGAGTCGGCCGCGGACCCGGCCCTCGCCGTCGTCCTGGCCGGCCTGGGCGTCAGCAGCCTGTCCATGACGGCCCGCGCCCTCCCCGCCGTCAGCGCCGTGCTCCGCTCCGTAACCGCGGCGCAGGCCCGGGAACTGGCGGGCCGGGCCGTGGCCGCCTCCTCCGCCGCCGAGGCACGCGAACTGGTCCGCGCCGGGCTGCCCGTCCTGGCGGAACTGGGCCTGTAAACCCGGCTGAACGGGCGCGAGCACCCCTGATCGGGCCTGTCGGGACCACGGTTTCGGCAGGCCCGGCCAGCGCGCACAAAACCCTTGAAAGAACCCGCTTCCGGGGGCTAAAATGCCCCGTCTGCTAGAATTGACGGTCTGCCCGTAGCAACGACGCTAAAAGCCGCAAGCAAATGACCTCCGTAGGGAGCTGGACAAATGCCCATGGACCGAAGCATGATTCAACCGGAAAAAGGTGTTGAGGACACCGCAGAAGGACCGCAGGCCGCACCCAAAAGGCCCCGCCTGCCAAAACTCAAGCGACGCCGGCTCGACGTCGGCCACGTCAATGTCGTGGACACGCCAATGCTCAAAAAAGCACTTGGCGGCACCGTGGTCGGCAACACGATGGAATGGTACGACGTCGGCGTGTTCGGCTACCTGATCGCCACCATGGGACCGGTGTTCCTGCCCGAGGCCGATCCGGCCGTGCAGACACTGTTCCTGCTGGGCACCTTCGCCGCCACGTTCCTGGCCCGCCCGCTGGGCGGCGTCGTGTTTGGCTGGCTGGGTGACAGGATCGGCCGGCAGAAGGTGCTGGCCACAACACTGCTGATCATGGCCGCCTCCACGTTTGCCGTGGGCCTGCTGCCCGGCTACGCCCAGATCGGCATCTGGGCGGCCGTGCTGCTCGTGGTGCTCAAGCTCGTCCAGGGCTTCTCCACCGGCGGCGAGTATGCCGGCGCCACGACCTTCGTCAGCGAGTACGCCCCCGACAGCCGCCGCGGCTTCTTTGCCAGCATCCTTGACCTGGGCAGCTACCTCGGCTTTGCCATTGGAGCCGCACTGGTTTCCGTGCTGCAGCTGACCATCGGCCAGGACGCCATGGAACAGTGGGGCTGGCGCCTGCCGTTCCTGGCCGCCGGGCCGCTGGGCGCCATTGCCATCTACTTCCGGATGAAGATCGAGGAGTCGCCCCAGTTCCAGGCCACCCTCGACGCCAACGAGGAAAATGCCAAGTCCGCCGCAGCCGGCGACGAGGACACCGCCAACGGCCCGGTCCGCCTGGTCAAGGTGTACTGGCGCCAGATTGTGCTGGCCATGGTCCTGGTGGCCGCCGCCAACACCGTGGGCTACGCGCTGACGTCGTACATGCCGACCTACCTGACAGATTCCAAGGGCTACGATCCCGTCCACGGGACGCTGCTGACCATCCCGGTGCTGGTCATCATGGCCCTGTGCATCCCGCTGACCGGCAGGCTCTCCGACAAGGTGGGCCGCCGCCCCGTCCTCTGGGTGGGTGCGCTGAGCACCGTGGTGCTGTCCCTGCCTGCCTTCATGCTGATCGGCGTCGGCGCGATCTGGTCAACGCTCCTGGGCCTGGCCCTGATCGCCTTCCCGGTGACGTTCTACGTGGCCAACCTGGCCTCCTCGCTGCCCGCCCTGTTCCCCACCTCCAGCCGCTATGGCGGAATGGGCATTGCCTACAACTTCGCCGTGGCCATCTTTGGCGGCACCGCACCGTTCATCATCCAGGGCCTGATCACGCTGAGCGGCAATGACATGATGCCGGCCTATTACCTGATGTTCACCTCCGCCATCGGCGCGGTGGCCATCTACTTCCTGCGCGAATCGGCCCAGAAGCCGCTGCCCGGTTCGATGCCAAGCGTGGCAACCATCGAGGAGGCGCAGGAACTGGTGGCCACGCAGGATGAGAACCCGCTGCTGGACATGGACTACCTGCCGTTCGACGACTCCTACGAGCCGGCCACGCCGGGCACGGGCATTCCGATCACGGTGGGCCGCCCGGAATAGGGCGCCTGCCGCCCCCGCAAAAACCCCGCGGGATGCCGCCCCCGGGATGCCGTGGAGGCCGGTTCGGCCTCCACGGACACGGCTACCGGCCGCGGTTCCCGGCGGCCGCCGCCACCCGGTCCGGGACCAGGCGGCTGAGCGCGATGAGCGTGGAGTATCGCCGTGAGGGGATGGACACCGACTTGCCGCGGGCGGAGTCGGCCAGGCCTTCGCGCACCACCGGTTCCGGGTCCAGCCACATCCACTTCGGGATGCGCCCCATGTTGGCACCCATCCGCTGGTGGAATTCCGTGTGTACAAAGCCCGGGCAGACCGCCGTCACGTGGACGCCGCGCGGCCCGTACCGCAGGTTCGCGAAGCGGCTGAAACTGATGACCCACGCCTTGGCCGCACCGTAGGAGCCTCGCGGGATGAACCCTGCCACGCTCGCCACGTTGATGATCCGGCCGCTGCCGCGTTCCAGCATCCCCTCAAGGGCCGCGTGCATCAGCTGCATGGGCGTGCGCACCAGGATCCGCAGCTGGTCCGTCTCCTCCTTCACGCTGCTGTGCTCAAACGCCGTCACCAGGCCAAAGCCGGCGTTGTTCACCAGCACGCCGACGGGCCGGGCGCGGTCCGCCAGCCGGGCACCCACGCGGGCAACGCCGTCGTCCGTCAACAGGTCCGCGGGCAGGACCTCCACGTCCACGCCAAAGTCCTGGCGCAGGCGGGCCGCCTTCGCCTCGAGCCGGGCAACGTCGCGTGCCACCAGGACCAGGCTGTGCCGGGAGCGGGCCAGCTGCTGGGCAAATTCCGCCCCCAGCCCGGATGTGGCTCCCGTGATGAGCGCGGTGGGCGGCACCTACAGCTCGGCGGGGAGGTCGGTGTACTGCGCGTAAAGATCCGGGTTCTTCTCCACGAACCGGGCCACGTACGGGCAGTGCGGAATGATGCGCTTGCCCGAGGCCACCACGTCGTCAAGCGCGTAGCGCACCAGCACCTTCGCCAGGCCGCGGCCGTCGAAGCCGGGCTGGGTTTCGGTGTGGATGAGGTCGATGTGCCCGGGCAGCTCGCGGAACATGATGATGACGGCCAGTTCCGCGCCAACGTGCAGCTCGTAACGGTGCCGCGCATCGTTGCGGACCATGGTCACATCTGCTTCAAATGCGTCGCCGCGCCCGGCAGTTTCATCGCTCATGAACTGAGCTTGGCACAATGCCGGGACGCTGGCAACAGATCCTTAGCCGGCAGCGCCGCCCTGCCACAGGGCGGTGAACGGGGCACCGGAAACCACCCGGTTCCGGATGCCTTCTGTGACAAACGCCTTGGCCGAGCGGGCCGCTTCCAACGGCGTGGCACCCTTGGCCAGCTCCGCCGTGACGGCCGCGGCGAGGGAGCACCCGGCCCCGGAGACAGCCACGTCGCCCACCTTCGGGGCGGAGAGGACCTCCAGCGTTTCACCGTCAAAGAAAACGTCGACGGCGTCCGCGCCTGACAGCCTCACCCCGCCCTTGGCGAGCACGGCGGCGCCGCTGATCCCGTGGATCCTGCGCGCCGCTGCCTTCAGGTCCCCAACGTTGTGGATTTCCATCCCGGAGAGTGATTCCGCCTCGAAGTGGTTGGGCGTGACAAAGGTGGCCAGGGGCAGGATCTGCGCCTTCAGTGCCTGGTCGGTGTCGAGGGCGTGGCCGGGCTCCTGGCCCTTGCAGATCAGCACCGGGTCCAGCACCACGTTCTTGAAGCCCGCCCCCTTCAAGGCGGTTTCCACCGTGGTGATGGTGGCGGGGCTGCCCAGCATGCCGATCTTCACCGTCTCCAGCACCGTGGTTGCCCCGGAACCGGCACCGTACGCTGCGGTGGTGGCTTCCAGCTGGTCCGCGATGACCTGCTGGTCCACCGGCACGAAACGGTGGTTCCAGTTGTCCCGGGGATCAAAGGAGACGATGCAGGTAAGGTTCACAATGCCGAAGACGCCCAGCTCCTGGAACGTCTTCAGGTCGGCCTGGGCGCCGGCGCCGCCGGTCGCCTCGGAGCCGGCAATGGCCAGGGCAAGGGCGGGTGCTGTTGAAGTCATGTCTCCATCCTGCCATCCGGGGCGGAAGAAGGCCCGGCAGCGGCCACTACCTCCATGACTTGCCATGACGGGCCATGTGGGTGCCTCCCCGTAGCATCGGCAGTTAACAGCACAGCGGAACCACTTCACCGCAAGCAAGGAGCACCGGAATGAAACGCAAGGCACCGTACTCGCAGCATGCACAGACCATGCTGCGCACCACCCATGTCCTGTGGGGAGCAATACTGGACGCACTGGCGTTGTTCTTCCTTGTCCTCGGCCTGGGCGGCAGCTCCGCCGGGTGGCTTGTCCCTGCCGTGATTCTGGCCGCCATCGGCGTCCCCGTGCTGCTGACGGGCCTCAACGCCCGGCGCAGGGCAATGGCCTTCAATGAAACTGATTTTACGTACTCGCGCAGAATCGACGAGGAACTCTCAGCGCTGTCCATCCGCCCGCACGAATCGGCCTTCGGCACGGACTCCTCCTGCGTGAGCGTCCACGCCGCCAGCGTCGTTGAACTGGAACGCCATTTCGACCAGGAAACCTCCGGGGCCATCGTCGGCGGCCTGGAGCATGCCATGAAGATGTTCGCCCGCTCCACCAGCGTCGGCGCCGGGCACCTTGCCGGGTCCGGGAACATGATTGCCGGCAACGCCGCCACCATGCGGGGGTTCATCAACGGCGTTTCCAACGCCCACCTCACCATGAGCAGCACCACGCGCTCCAACCTCCTCGGGGACGCCTTGTTTTCGGTGCTGGAATTCACCGGCAGGGACGGCAACTCCGACACCATGCGCCTGGTCTCAATGTCGGGGCCCGCCGCAACGCAGTGGATGGGAGACCTCATCCAATGCGTCAGCCAATCCCTGGGCGGCCCTGCCACCCATACGGGCCACGCGGTGGCGCAGTGGATCCAGCCGCTGGTGGGCAACTACACGCCCCGGGACATCTCCTACACCACCGACCGGCTCAAGGCGATGGAGCGCCACCAGGACATGACCCTGCAGGTGGCGTCGGGGCAGCTGGTGGGCCGCAACGCCATGCTGGCCACCGAGATCCAATTCTCCGGCGGCACCGTCACCCGGTTGTTCCCGCACAAGTTCCCGACGATGTTCGGCGACTGCATCGGCCGGGCCACCAGGACCGCGCTGGAGCTGCCCGGGGCCGCCGATGCGGCCGCCGTCAACGCCGGCGGCACGCCGCACCCCTGACGCGCGGCCGGGCGCGCCTGTGCTTCCTGCCGGGCCGGGAGGGTGCCACGGCGCGTGTTGGGGCGCGCCGGGCATAAAAAATCCCCGCCCCTGCCGTGCAGGAACGGGGATTTTTGTACTTGGTGGGCCCTGCGGGGCTCGAACCCGCGACCCACGGATTAAAAGTCCGATGCTCTACCAACTGAGCTAAAGGCCCGACCTGTTGACAACCTTCCCGCAGAAGGAAAAGTTCTCGGAATTCAGACTACCGCACGGCATGCGCCGGAATGCAATTTCGGCCGGGAATCCGGCGTGGAACGCATCCCGGGCGCCCGTTCGGGCCCCCTCCGCGCCCGGGCCGGCGGCAAGCTCCGCAGCCTCGGCGGCCCGGCACCGGACATTGGTTGGACGGCCGCCCGGGCCGCTTCCTCGACCGCGCCGCGCAGCTGGCGTAGTGTCAGATCATGAACGATGGACCAGGCAACCGAGCACCCCGACCGCACAAGCCACTGCCGTTTGCACCGGCAGACTTTGAGCCGTTCGCCGGCGGGACGGACCCGGCCCGCGTGTCCGAGGCGGCGCACCTTGCCGCCCGCGCGCTGGTCCGCGGCGGCCGGGAGAGCAACGACCCCGCCATCACCAAACGGCTGGTCAAGCTCGCGGACCGCCAGGGCCTGGAGGCCATTGCGGAGATGTGGGCCGCCAGCCCTGCCGGTTCCCTGCCCGGCGCCCTGTGGCGCCTCTATGCCCTGCGCGCCGCCACGCTGCGGGACCCGGAAGGCATCAGCGTCTTCTTCCGGGCCGGCCAGCACCGGGCGCAGGTTGCCAACGCCGTGGCCGGCGTCGCGGAGCCGCCCGGCGCGGAGGAAATCACCACCATGGCCGACGCCATCCTCTCCGGCGCGTTCGACGGCGACTTCGACGTGGCGCTGGAACGCTCCGCCGCGTTTTGCCGGGTGGTGGCGCTGGGACAGGCCGCCGTCGCCGTCGACCGGAAGGCCGCACATCCGGAGCACGCCCTGTCCCTGAACAAGAAGGCGCACCAGCTGGTGCGCACGGCCGAGGACCTCGAAGGCGCGGCCGTGGCGTGGCGGAAGGGCGAACTGGACTAAGGGCGCCCACGGCGTCCGGTTGACAGCAGGGACGCAACGTAGAACACTAAAAGTGGTGTCGAACCGCGGAACCCCCGGGCTCCATTTTATAGCCGCTTCGAGCGGCCCAGTGCCGAGAGGCGCTCCCGGTTCGACACCACTTTTATGCCCCATAAACAAAGGCCCCAAACGTGAAGTTGCGCCTCTTCCCCCGTGAAAGTGCCGGTCTGGACAGCCTTGCACTCATGGCGGAGCAACTCGTCGCGGGCACCCAGACCCTGGCCGAACTGCTCGGCGCGCGCCGCGGCGACTTCCCCGCCCTCGCCGAAACCATGCGCCAGCACGAAGGCACCGCCACCGCCGCGTTTTCGACCCTGCTGACCACCATGCGCACCAGCTTCATCAACCCGCTCCCCCGCGAAGACCTGTACGCCCTGGGCCGGCTGCTGCACGAGGCGTGCGAGATGCTCACGGGCGCGGCCGAACTCGTTGAGCTGTACACGCTCGAGCGCATCCCGCCCCGCGGCGCGGACGTGCTGGAGATCCTGTCCCGCCAGGCCGAGCTGACGGCGTCGGCCATGAAGGCGTTGAACGATCTCGACTCGCTCGAGGACTACTGGCTGGAAATCCTGCGCCTGGCCAAGCGCGCGGACCACACGCACCGCATCCTGGTGGCCGAGCTGCTGGAGAACCACAGTCCCGCCAGTTTCGCCAGGTACCGTTCGGTGGCCGACCAGTTTGCCGCGGCCAGCACCAAGATGAAGGCGGTGGCCACGCAGGTGGGCAGCATCATCGTCAAGGAATCCTGACCTTGGTGCCGTTCCTGCTTGGCGCCGTGCTCGTTGCGGCGGCGGTTTTCGCCTTCCTGAACGGTTTCCGCGATGCCTCCACCGCCGTCGCACTTTCCGTGCGCACCCGGGCGCTGACACCCACCGTGGCCGTGCTCCTCGCCGGGCTGTTCAACTGCGTGGGCGCCGTGCTGAGCGTGTACGCGGTGGCTGTGTTTGCCGGCCACCTGTTCACGGTGCCGGCGGGCCGCACGGGGCTGATCATGCTGCTGGCGGGCTTGTCGGGCGCCTGCCTGTGGGGGTTGTACCAGTGGTGGCGGGGGTATCCGTCGTCGTCCACGCATGCGCTCATCAGCGGGCTGGTGGGGGCCTCGCTGGGCTCCGCGGCGCTGGGGCACCCTCCCCTGCAGGGCATCAACGGCACGCTGCTGACGCTGGTGGTGCTGCCGCTGCTGCTGTCCCCCGTGATCGCCTTTGTGCTGGGCTTCGCGGCCGTCCACCCCACGTCCTGGGCCTTCCGGAACACGACGCCGGGGCGGGCCTTCCGCCGCACCCGCCAGATCCAGTCCGTGGCCGGCGCTGCCGTGGCCTTCGGGCACGGCCTGCAGGACGGCCAGCGCACGACGGCGGTTGTCCTGTTTGCGCTGTTGGCCGCCGGGGTGGGCGCGGAAGGCAATATTCCGCTGTGGGTGCCGGCCTTTACGGCAGTGGCGCTGACGGCCGGAACGCTGGCCGGCGGGTGGCGGATCTCCTACACGCTGGGCCACCGCCTGGTCCGGCTGGACCCGATGCGCGGCTTCGTGGCCGAGATCGTGGCCGCGGTGCTGTTGTTTGTCGGTGCGATCGGCCTGGCGCTGCCGCTGTCCACCACGCATACCGTCACCGCCGCGATTGCCGGCGCCGGGCGGAACCAGCGCTTTTCCGTGGCCAACGGCCGCATCCTGGGCCGGATCGTGTGGATGTGGGTGGCCACGCCCTTTGCCTGCGCCTTCCTGGGCGCGCTGTTCTTCCTGGCCCTCTCGCCGCTCGCCTGAGCGCGCCGCCGCTCGCCTGGGCGCCGCTCGCCTGGGCGCCGCTTGCCTGGGCGCCGCGGGCGCCTGTCCGAAGCGGGCGCCTATCCGAAGCGGCCGGAGACGTAGTCCTCGGTGGACTTCTGCGACGGGTTGTTGAAGATGGTGGCGGTCTCGGCAAACTCGATCAGCTTGCCCGGCTTGCCGGTGCCGGCAATGTTGAAGAACGCCGTCTTGTCGGAAACACGCGCGGCCTGCTGCATGTTGTGCGTGACGATCACCACCGTGTATTCGTCCTTGAGCTCGTTGATGAGGTCCTCAATGGCCAGTGTGGAGATGGGGTCCAGGGCCGAGCAGGGCTCGTCCATCAGGATCACCTCGGGTGAGACGGCAATGGCCCGGGCAATGCACAGGCGCTGCTGCTGGCCGCCGGACAGGCCGGAACCGGGCTTGCCCAGGCGGTCCTTGACCTCGTTCCACAGGTTGGCGCCGCGCAGGGACTTCTCCACGAGTTCGTCGGCATCGGACTTGGGCATGCGCCGGCTGTTCAGCTTCACGCCGGCCAGCACGTTGTCGCGGATGCTCATGGTGGGGAACGGGTTGGGGCGCTGGAACACCATGCCGATCTGGCTGCGGACGGTCACCGGGTCCACGCCGTCGGCATAGAGGTTGTCCCCGTCCAGCAGCACCTTGCCCTCTACCCGGGCGCCGGGGATGACCTCGTGCATGCGGTTCAGGGTGCGCAGGAACGTGGACTTCCCGCAGCCCGAGGGGCCGATGAAGGCGGTGACCGACTTGGCATCGAGGGTGATGTTGACATCCTCGACGGCCAGGAAGTCGCTGTAGTAGACGTTCAGGTCACTGACATCAATACGTTTGGACATGGTGAAGAATTTCCGTTTCTGGGTTGCTAAGGTACTAAGGTTCTACCGGCCGGTTTTCGGCGCAAAGATGCGGGCCACCAGGCGGGCGCCCAGGTTCAGGAGCATGACCAGCAGGATCAGCAGCAGGGCCGCGGCCCAGGCGCGCTGCGCCGACGGGTCCGGGTTGGACGGCGAGGTGGGCGTCATGATCTGCGTGTAGATGAACGTGGGCAGGGACGCCATCCAGCCGGCAAACACGTTCGAGTTGATCTGGGAGGCAAAGCCCGCCGTGACCAGCAGCGGCGCCGTCTCGCCGATGACCCGGGCAATGGCCAGGGTGACGCCGGAGGCAATGCCGGAGATCGCCGTCGGAATGACCACCTTGAGGATGGTGCGCCACTTGCGGACCCCGAGCGCGTAGGCGGCCTCGCGCAGTTCGTTGGGGACGATTTTCAGCATTTCCTCGCTGGAGCGCACCACGACGGGGATCATCAGCACCGAAAGGGCCACGGCGGCCACAAACCCCGTCTTGGTCCCCGGCCCCATGACCAGGCCGAAGAACGCTGCGGCAAACAGGCCCGCCACGATGGAAGGGATGCCGGTCATGACGTCCACCAGGAAGGTGATGACCTTGGAGAACTTGTTGTCTGCACTGTATTCCACCAGGTAGATGGAGGTCAGCAGGCCCACGGGCACGGATATGACGGTGGCCCACAGCGTGATCAGCACCGAGCCCAGCATGGCATGGTAGACGCCGCCGAGCACCGGGGTGTGGTTGGCGACCGAGGCGTTGTCGACAGCACCCGTGACGCCGTTCATGGACGTGCCCAGGAAGCCCGGGGCCAGCAGGCCCGGGACGCCGTTGACCAATACGGTCCAGATCACCGAGACCAGCGGCAGCAGGGCCACCAGGAATGCACCCACCACGACGGAGGTGGCCAGTTTGTCCACGGCCTTGCGGCGGCCTTCGACGATGGCGGAACTGGCCACGTTGCCCGCGGCAAACAGCACGGCGGAGAGCACGCCCCAGCCAAAGGCGTTGAAGCCGATGAGCGCCATCAGCGCCGCCGCCACCACAATGGCCGAGCCGGCCACCACATGGGGCGTGTAAGTGGGCAGGCGTCCGCGGGTGAGGGCGGAACGCTTCCGTTCGGTCATGGGCACGGCCATCAGTTGGCTCCCGAGAATTCTTTGTGGCGGCTGATGATCCAGCGGGCCACCATGTTCACCAGCAGGGTGATGAGGAACAGCACCAGGCCCGCGGCTATCAGTTCGCTGAGGCGCAGCCCAAACGCCTCGGGGAAGTCAAGGGCGATCTCGGCGGCGATGGTCTGGTTGCCGGAGCGGATCAGCGAGGCGATCAACGGTCCGGAGGAAAGGACCAGAGCCACTGCCATGGTCTCGCCCAAAGCCCGTCCCAATCCCAGCATGACGGCGCTGATGATGCCGCCGCGGGCAAAGGGAAGCACGGCCATCCGGATCATTTCCCAGCGGGTGGCACCCAGCGCCAGGGCAGCTTCCTGGTGCAGCATGGGCGCCTGGAGAAAGATCTCGCGGGCAAGGGAGGCAATGATGGGCAGGACCATGACCGCCAGCACGATGCCGGCCGTCAGGATCGTCTTGCCCGTCCCGGACGCCGGGCCGCCAAAAATGGGGATCCAGCCAAGGTTGTCCGCCAGCCACTGGTACGGCACCTTCAGCTGGGCCGCCAGAAACGTGGCACCCCAGGCGCCGTAGATGACTGACGGAATGGCTGCCAGGAGGTCCACCACATAACCCAGGCCCCGTGCCATGCCGCGCGGCGCATAATGCGAGATGAACAGTGCCACTGCAATGCCGATGGGCGTGGCGATGACCAGCGCAATGGCTGCTGCGATCAGCGTGCCGACGACAATCGGGAAAATGTAGGAGGCGAACCCCTTCCCTCCCGTGATATCGCCGGGTGCAGCGCTGAACGTCGGCAGGGCCTGGATGACCAGGAACATGGCGACGGCGAACAGCACCACCACAATCAGCACGCCGGCACCCAGCGCCGCGCCGGAGAACACCTTGTCCCCGGCACGGCCCGGGCCGGCCTGCCTTGTTCCCGCCTTGGGTGCGGGCTTGGTAATAATGGACAACCTGGTACCTTTTATGTTGCTTTGCCGCAGCCTACTTGGCGACGGTGATGGAATCGATCGCGGCCTTTGCCTTCGCGGCGAGGGCGGCGGACAACGGGGCGCTCTTGGCAGCGTCGGCGGCGGCCTTCTGGCCGGCGTCGCTGACCGCGTAGTTGCCGAAGGCCTTGACCAGGTCGACGGTATTGGCATCCGCGTAGCTGCCGCAGAACACGGCGTAGGAGACCAGCACGGCGGGGTAGGCGCCGGCGGTCGTGGTGGTGCGGTCCAGCTTCAGCGAGAGGTCGTTGGCGTTGCGGCCCGGTACGGCCTTCGCCTCATCAACGGCCTTGGCGGCGGCCTCGGCGGTGACGGGCACGTATGCATCGCCCACCTTCAGCTCAACCTTGCCCAGGGTGCCGGTGACGGCGGAGTCGTCGGCGTAGGTGACGGCGCCGGGCGTCTCAGTCACGGTCTTTACGACGCCGGAGGTGCCCTTGGCGTTTTCACCCGGCAGTGCGGAGGGCCAGTCGCCGGACTTCTCATCGGTCCAGACGCCCTTGGCGGCCTGCGCCAGGTAGTCGGTGAAGTTTTCGGTGGTGCCCGAGTTGTCCGAGCGGTGCACGGGCGTGATGGCCAGGTCCGGCAGCGTGGCGGAGGGGTTCGAGGCCTTGATGGCCGGGTCGTTCCAGTTCTTGATCCCGCCGCGGAAGATCTTGGCGACCGTGTCGGCGTCGAGCTTGAGGTTCTTCACACCAGGGACGTTGAAAGCCACGGCGATCGGGGAGATGTACCAGGGGACGTCGATGGCGCCGGCGGGACCGCACTTGGCCTTCGCGCTGGCGAGCTCGGCATCCTTCATGTACGCGTCTGAGCCGGCAAACTGCACGGCACCGGCGATGAGCGCCTTGCGGCCTGCGCCGGAACCTTCCGGCGAATACTGGACATGTGCGCCGGAGTTGGCTGACTCAAAGCCGGCCTTCCAGGCATCCATGGCGGCGGAAATGGAGGTGGCGCCCGTGCCGGTCAGCGTGCCGGTGACGGAGGTGCCGGCCGCGCTGGTGGAGGAGCCGCCGTTGCCGGGGGTCACGGCGTTGTCCGTGCCACAGGCAGTCAGTGCGAGTGCGCCGACGGTGAGAACTGCTGCCACGCGGCCAATGTGAAGTGCCTTCACGCGAATTACCTCTTCGATGGGTTTCAGGGGTTCCTTACCCCTTGAAGCTACGGCGGTGACATGACACAACGGTCCAACACAAGTGAACGGAAGGTTAACGCTGATGGGATTCTTGGTTTTTCGGGTGCGACGCCGGACACATCCCCGGCTGCCCGGGGTACCTTGCGCGGCCCGCCCGGATGTGCCGGGGTGAGATGCAGCCCACGAAAGAATTGGTTGCTAAAAGGCAACCAATTCTTATATAGTTGTCATAAATCAACCGTTATTGATCCCACTCTTGGAGCACCCGTGTCGCAAACAGCCAAAACCAACAGACCGGATCCGGCATTGTCCGACTCCGGCATGACGCACCGTCAGGTGATCCAGTCCCTCACCGGACTCCTGATGGGCATGTTCGTCTCCATCCTCGCCGGCACCGTGGTGTCCACCTCGCTGCCCGTCATCCTCTCGGACCTGCACGGCGACCAGACCGCCTACACCTGGGTGGTGACGGCAACCTTGCTGGCCACCACCATTTCAACCCCGATCTGGGGCAAGCTCGCGGACCTTTCCAACCGCAAGGTCCTGCTGCAGCTGGCCCTGGTGGTCTTCGTGGTCGCCTCCGCAATTGCCGGCTTCTCGCAGGACACCTCGATGCTCATCACCATGCGCGTCTTTCAGGGACTGGGCGCCGGCGGCCTGACCGCCCTGAGCCAGATCGTCATGGCGGACATCATCTCCCCCCGTGAGCGCGGCAAGTACATGGGCCTGTTTGGTGCCGTCATGGCCCTGGGCACCGTGGGCGGCCCGCTGATCGGCGGCTTCATCACCGACGCCATCAACTGGCGCTGGAACTTCTTCGTGGCGCTCCCCTTCGCCGCCATCGCCATCATCCTGATCCAAAAAACGCTCCACCTGCCGGTCCAGGCCAAGCGCAAGGTGTCGATCGACTACGCGGGCATTGTCCTGCTTTCGGCCGGCGTCTCGCTGCTGCTTGTCTGGGTGTCCCTGGCCGGAACCCAGTTTGACTGGGCCAGCACCACCACCGCGCTGATGGTGGGCGGCGCGGCCGCCGCCCTCGTCGCCTTCGTCATCGTGGAGCTGAAGGCTTCCGAACCGATCATCCCGCTGGCCATGTTTAGGAACCGCACCTTCACCCTGTCCGTCGTCGCCTCAATTTCCGTCGGCGTCTCCATGTTCGGCACCTCGGTGTTCCTGGCCCAGTACATGCAGCTGGCCCGTGGCGCCAACGCCACCCAGTCCGGCCTGATGACCATCCCCATGATGGCCGGCCTGCTCATCGTCTCCACCATCGCCGGGGCCCTGATCTCCAAGTTTGGCAAATGGAAGATGGTCATGGTCCTCGGATCCGTCCTGCAGCTGGCGGGCCTGTTCATGCTGGGCACCATCCACTACGACACCAACTTTGTGCTGGTCTCCCTGTACATGTTCGTCCTCGGCGCCGGCCTGGGCATGGTCATGCAGAACCTGGTCCTGATCGTCCAGAACGCCGTCACCCCGGCGGAGATTGGCGTGGCAAGTTCCGGCATTGCCTTCTTCCGCTCCCTCGGCGGCACCATCGGCGTCTCCGTCCTCGGCGCACTCATGGCCACCAAGGTGGTGGATGTGCTCGGCGGCAAGGCGGCCGAGCTGCAGGCGGCCATCGCGGCACTCGGCGCACAGGGCAAGGCGCTGGGCGCAGCCCTGGCCGGCGGGAGCATTCCGGCCGTCCACAGCCTGCCCGACTCCGTCCGGTCCATCATTGAATCCAGTTACGGCGACTCGGTGGCCTTTGTATTCATGATTGCCGCACCCCTGAGCATCCTGACAATCCTCGCCATTGTTTTCCTGCCCAACCTGGAACTCAGCAGCCAGACGCGCGACCAGCGCGAGAAGAGCGACGCCGCGGCCACCGGGATCCTCGATCTGGAAAGCGCTGAGCAGAACCTTGCCGACGTCAGTGAAGCACTCGTGGCCGTGGCCCCCGGCACCGCGACCGGGAACCTGCCGGTGGTTCGGCGCTAAAATGGACTGCATGACCGACCCCTTTGCCGTGCCGCCGGAACTGCCGCCGGTGGCGCAGTCGGACGCCGTCGATCCCGCCCTGCAGGACGCCATCCGGGACGTCGAGCGGCAGTTCGGGATCATGATCATCAAGACCCGCAAGAGCATCATCAGCCGGGCGGCGGCGATCCACCCCGAACTGCAGCCCATGGGCTTCAAGGTGCTCACCATCCTCTCCCAGTCGGGCCCCATCCAACAGATCGCCCTGGCGCACAAGGTGGATGCCGACAAGGCCGCGATGAGCCGGTCCATCAAGCAGCTTGAGGAACTGGGCCTGGTGGCCCGCACCCCGGACCCCAGTGACGGGCGCGCCCACCTGGTGGCCATGACGGACCAGGCCCACACCCGCTTCGATGCGACCCAGGCGCAGGCCCGCAAGGTCCTCTACGACCGGCTCGCCGAATGGGACACGGGGGAAGTCAGGCGCTTCGCTGAACTGCTGGACAGGCTGAACGAAAACCGCGACTGAAGCCCGGCCCGCCCCACCTGCGCCAGCAGCGTCCGGGGCGGGCCGTTCCGCATAGACTGGGTCCCATGCCTGCGCCGGTCCGGTCTCCCAAGACCCTCACATTCCTGAAACGGCGTGCCCGCCTGGGCCTGCGCCGCAGCGCGAATTCCTCCCTCCAGGCGCTGCTGATCACCGTCTGCGCCGTGGGCGCGTACTATTTTTCCTCCCTGGTGCTGGGCCACCACGGCCCCCTGTTTGCCGCCACGAGTGCCATCATCGCCCTCGGATTTTCCCGGGACCCCCGGCTGCGGCGGGTCCTGGAGGTAGGGCTCGGGTGCACCATCGGGATCATCCTTGGCGACGCGCTGCTGCACTGGCTGGGTTCGGGCATCTGGCAGGCGGCCCTGGTGGTCTTCCTGTCCATCCTGCTGGCCAGGTTCCTGGATTCAGGGGCCATCTTCACCACACAGCTCGCCCTGCAATCTCTTCTGGTGGTCCTGCTCCCCCTCCCCGCCGGCGGGCCCTTCACGCGCAGCATTGACGCAGTCGTGGGCGGCTGCTTTGCCTTGGCCGCAACGCTCCTGGTGCCCCGGGACCCCCGCCGCGCGCCCAAGGACGATCTCAAGGTCACGCTGGGGGAACTCTCCCTGGTGTTGCGCGAATGCGCCTCCGCCCTCTCCTACAACGACGCCACCACCGCCTGGCACGCCTTGGTGCGGGCCCGCAGCCAGCAGCCCCGCATCGACGCCATGCGCCAGGGCCTCCACGGCGCCGTGGAAATTGCCAGGCTCTCGCCGCTGTACCGGCGGCATTTGGAGGAGGTGGAGGGGATGGCGCGGCTGATGGAGCGGCTGGACTACGCCATGCGTTCCAGCCGTGTCCTGGCCCGCAGGCTGGCCAGCGCCATCACCAACGCCGCCCTGTCAGAGGCCGGCAGCATGCACCTGGCCGAAGTGCTTAGCGACTCGGCCGCCGCCCTCGACGAGCTGGGCGCGGCACTGGCCCACTCGCCGTCGAACCCCAGGCAGGCCTCCCTGGGCCACGCACGGGACACCCTGGCGGACATCGCCACCCGGCTGCACCCCGGCAAGCTGGAAATCACGCGGATGGAAGGCGAGGCCCTGGTGCTTCTCTTCCGCACGCTGATGGTGGACCTGCTGGAGACGGCGAAAATGGACCCGGCCGACGCCCGCTCACTGCTGCCCAAGCTGTAGTTCTCCACAGCCCTCCCCCTCACGGCACCGGGTGTCAGTGCCCGGCGCTAGGGTTGTTCCATGGCAACAAAGACTACGAAGGCACCCAAATCCACGGGGCAGAACTTCCGCTGCACCGAATGCGGGTGGACGGCCGTCAAGTGGGTGGGCCGCTGCGGCGAATGCCAGGAGTGGGGGACGCTGGAGGAAGTCGGCACCGTCACGGTCCGCACCACGGCGGCCACCACCGTGGTGCGCCCCGCCCAGCTGATCTCGGAAGTGGACGCGTCCAAGGCCGCCCACAACCTGACCGGGGTGCCCGAACTGGACCGCGTGCTGGGCGGCGGCATGGTGCCCGGCGCGGTCATCCTGCTGGCCGGCGAACCCGGCGTGGGCAAGTCCACGCTGCTGCTGGACGTGGCGGCGAAATTTGCCCGCAACGAACACGGCCGGAAACCGCAAAAGGTGCTGTACCTGACCGGCGAGGAATCCGCCGCCCAGGTGAAGCTGCGCGCGGAGCGCATTGGTGCCGTCGCCGACACCCTCTACCTCGGCGCCGAAACCGACCTGGGCACGGCTCTGGGCCAGGTGGAGGCCGTGCAGCCGGTGCTCCTGATCGTGGACTCCGTGCAGACGTTCAGCAGCGCCATGGTGGACGGCAGCGCCGGCGGGGTGTCGCAGGTGCGCGAGGTGGCGGCGTCGCTCATTGCCGCGGCCAAGCGCCTGAACATGACCACGCTGCTGGTGGGCCACGTGACCAAGGACGGCTCCATCGCCGGGCCGCGCCTGCTGGAGCACCTGGTGGACGTGGTCTGCCAGTTCGACGGCGAGCGCCACTCCCGCCTGCGCCTGCTGCGCGCCATCAAGAACAGATACGGGCAAACGGACGAGGTGGGCTGCTTTGACCTGACCGACGACGGCATCGAGGGGCTGGCGGATCCCAGCGGGCTGTTCACCACCCGCACCAGCCATCCCGTTTCGGGCACCTGCATCTCAGTGACGATGGAAGGGCGGCGGCCGCTGCTCGCCGAGGTCCAGTCCCTGTTGACCACCTCCACCGGTTCGCAGCCACGCAGGACGGTCAGCGGGCTGGACTCCGCCCGCGTCGGGATGCTCCTGGCCGTGCTCCAGCAGCGGGCCGGACTGCGCCTGGATGGCGACGACAGCTACGTGGCAACCGTCGGCGGCGCCCGCCTGTCCGAGCCCGCCATGGACCTGGCGGTGGCCATGGCCATCGCCTCGGCCAAGATCAACCGGCCCATGCACCCCAAGCTGGTGGCCTTCGGCGAGGTGGGGCTGGCCGGCGAGGTGCGCCCCGTGCCGGGCATCAACCAGCGCATCCAGGAGGCAGCCCGGTTGGGGTTCACGCACGCCCTGGTGCCGGCCAGTCCCGCCGGGCCCGGCACCATCCCGCCGAATTTCGTGGTCAAGCAGATCGAACACATTGCCGAAGCCACCGAAATCCTGCTTCAGCTGTAGGCGCACAACCCTGGGGATTCCGTTGCGAAACTATTAGAATATAATTTCTAGAAACTGTTACTTTTTTGCTGTTTATTAGGTATCATTGGAACATGGGCACGATGGACCGGCCCGGCAGCTACGGGAATTCCACCCCCGCCGGACCGCCTCTTTTGGATCAAACCCCCAGCCACCGGTTGGAGGACCAGGGGTACGCGCCACCGACCCCTGTCTCCTACGGCGACGTCACGGCCGAGGCGGCCCTGGCCGCGCTGATCGCCTCCGATCCCTACGCCGACGAAGCCGCCCCGGAAACCACCGACGCCGACTGCGCACGTCAGCTGGCCATCCCCGACGATTCACGTGCCTGGCCCAGCGACGCGGACATCACACGGCTCATTGCGTCCATGCCCGACGACGGATGGCCCGGTACCAGTATGGGCGGCACGTGGCGGGGCGGCGACGGATGGCCCGGTACCAGCCTGAACGACAGGTGGCGCGGCCACGACGCAGGCGCGGCCAACTGCCGGCCCGGCTCCGGCACTCCCCAGTCCGCCCACGCCGAGGGCGGTCCCACCGTCCCGCCGTTTCCAGAACCGGCAGGCGCCCCATCGATGCTTACGGGACCACGGGACCTGGGCCGGGTACGGGCCATCCGGGCGGCGGTCCCCGATTTGCCGGGCGCCCCAAGGCCGGACAACCCACGGGATGTCGCCTGGTCGCCGGTTTCCAGCGCCGACGCCCTGGCCGGCCTTGATCCACGCGGCCTTGGCGCGAACGATCTCCTGGACTACATTCACGCTGCCAACCGCCTGGCAGCCTTTGCGCGGGCGATGGAAGACGCAGCACTGGCCGAGTTCTCCAACCGCAGGCCTCCCCTGGCCAGTGAGCGGCCGGCAACGCGCCTGGAAGAGTTGGAGGAGGACTCCTACCGTTCCAAGTATGCCGTTGCGGAGATCATGGCACTGCACTGCGTCGGGGTGGGCACCGCCCATCTCATGCTGGACAATGCCGAGACCCTGGCGGACAACCTGCCCGGGACCATGGGCCTCTACCGCGAGGGCCTGCTCGATTCGACCCGGATCAAGGCCATCCTGGCGGGCGTGGAGAACGTCCCCGCGGAAATTCAATCGCTGATTGAGCCGATGTTCCTGCCTGGCGCGTCACGGACCAACCCAAGGGCATTGACCCGGAAGATCCGCAAGCTGGCACTCAAGCACAATCCCGAGCCCTTGGAGGAGCGGCACACCAGGGCCCGGACGGACCGTCGTGTCTGGTTCACACCGCTCCCGGACGGCATGGCCCAGCTCAGCGCGGTGCTGGATGCCGTTCCGGCAAAATCCCTTTTCGACTCCCTGGATTCCTGGGCCCGCCAGGCGCAGCGTGAGGGGGCCAGGCCGGGCGGGGAGCCCAGCACCGGGACCACTCCCACTGGCCGCCCGTCGCGGTCGCTGGACAACTACCGGGCCGATGCCTTCCTTGACCTCATCCACCAGGCATTCGTGCACCCGGCCGGTTACTGCCTCAAATGCGGCAGCAAGGCCGACCCAGGCGGCAGCGGGAGCGGGAGCGGCAGCGGCAGCGGCAGCGGGAGCGGCAGCGGCAGCGGCAGCGGGAGCGGCAGCGGCAGCGGGAGCGGCAGCGGCAGCGGGAGCGGCAGCACGGACATCCCAGGCACCCGCGGCAGCACGGACATCCCAGGCACCCGCGGCAGCACGGACATCCCAGGCTGCGGCGGGAGCGCATCCCTTCCCGGCGGCAACGCCGGTGAAAATGCCGGAGACAACACCGGCCGCCCGGTGCCCGAGTCCTGGTTCACGCCCAGGATTCCGGCCAAGGTCTCGGTGGTCGTGCCTGCACTGACCCTCCTGGGGGCGTTGGACGAGCCGGGATACCTTGAAGGCTACGGCCCCATCCCGCCATCGGAAGCCCGGGAACTCGCCGCCGGTTCGTATTGGTGGGAACGCCTGCTGACCGACCCGGCCACCCAGGCCAGGCTGAGCGTGGGGCGGCAGCGCTACCACCCGCCGGCTGACATCGCGGCGGAAGTGCGCCGCAGGGACCCCGTTTGCACGGGGATTGGCTGCGACCACCCGGCAGCCACCTGCGAACTCGACCACACGGTGCCCTTTTGGCTGGACCGGTACGCCCCGGACGGCACCCTTCTGCCCAAGGGCGAGACCAGCGTGGAGAACCTGCGCCCCCGGGACCTGCTCTGCCATCAGCTCAAGGACGTGCCGGACACCGGCTGGACTGTCGAGCCGGACGGGCCCGGCAGGACGAAAACCACCACGCCAACGGGCCGCATCTACATCCATGTCCAAGCCGAGGAGCCGTGTCCCTTTTAGCGGGCCGCCAGGTTTCTGCGACGGCGCGTCGCCAGGCCGCGCTTCACACTATTATGGCAATGGAACTTGTGCGGATTCCCGCGCTCGAAATAAAGGATTCGTCAATGCTTCGCAGCCCCGAAGAGGCCCTGAAAGCCACTCTCGCCCGAGTTGCCCCGGGAACCCCGCTGCGCGACGGACTCGAACGGATTCTTCGGGGGCGCACCGGAGCCCTGATCGTCCTGGGTTCGGACAAAACCATTGACAGCCTGTGTTCCGGCGGGTTCGAGATTGGCATCGACTTCGCCCCGACCCGGCTGCGCGAACTGGCGAAAATGGACGGTGCCATCGTGTGTGACAAGGACGTCACCAGGATCCTGAGGGCCGCCGTCCAGCTGGTTCCGGACCCCAGCATCGAAACCCAGGAGTCGGGCACACGCCACCGCACCGCAGAGCGCGTTGCCATCCAAAGCGGTGTTCCGGTGGTTTCAGTCAGCCAGTCGATGCAGATCATCGCCCTGTACGTCGATGGCCTGCGCTACGTTCTCGAAGGCTCGGAAAAGGTGCTGGCCAGGGCCAACCAGGCCCTGGCCACCCTGGAACGCTACCGTGCACGCCTTGACCAGGTGACAAGCTCGTTGTCGGCGCTGGAAATTGAGGCAATGGTCACGGTGCGCGACGTGGCTGTGACGCTGCAGCGGCACGAAATGGTGCGGCGAATTTCCGAGGAAATTGCCCAATACGTGCTTGAACTCGGCGTTGACGGCCGCCTGCTGTCGCTGCAGCTCGACGAGTTGACGGCAACCCGCGGGTCGGGCGCCGACATGGTGATCCGCGACTACACCGACCCTGAGACGACCGATGTCGCCCAGGCGGTTGCCGCCCTGCAGGATATTGACCAGGCCGGCCTGATCAACCTCAACCTGATTGCGGGCGTGGTGGGCTTGTCCACCCTTGATTCACTCGAGTCGATCATCCAACCCCGGGGCTACCGGCTGGTCTCGGAACTCAAGGCCGTGCCAGGTGCTGTCGCCGGCCGCCTGGTGGACCACTTTGGCGGGCTGCAGAACCTGATGGCCGCCACGATTGACGACCTCATGGCGGTCGACGGCATTGGTGAATTGCGGGCCCGCACGGTGCGCGAGGGGCTGTCGCGCATTGCCGAGGCCAGCCTGCTGGATCGTTTCCTGTAGTTCCTCTAGGCGCGGACTCCTATTGGAGGTCGAACCTGACGGGTTCGCTTGACCATTTGCCCAGGGTCGCCACAAACACGTAGGTGCCGGCCACGGGCGTCCCCGTGACCTTGGCGCAGTTGGCAGTGCTCCGGTTCCGTTTCCAGGTGAACTTGGCCGTCTCGGATGCGCCCGGCATCAGGTTCTTGACCAGGTTGGACGCGTCGGCCTGGCAGTCCTTGGAATTGAAGACCATGTCAGCGCCACTCGTGACCTTGAATTCCATCTGGCTGGTTCCCACGTTGATGTCACAAGGCGCAGGGCCGGTGTTCGTAACCCGCAGGGACAGTGTCGGATCAACGCCGGCAGCGTATGACGTCTTGTCCACGGCTCCGCTGACCTTGATGCCCGCTTCATTGCACACGCCCGACGGCGGCGTGGCCGGTGGTGCAGCCGACGGGGCCGGGCTGGCGGCATCTGAAGTTGTACCAGTCGACGTGGTGTCCGAGGGGGCACTCGTGGATGAAACGGCGGCCGCCGGGTTTCCGGCGTCGGACGCACCGGCACCCCGAAAAAGGTTCGCGATCCCGATGCCGCCCACCACCAGCAGGGCGAGCACAATGAACGCCAAAACACCCACCACCTGGCGGCGGCGCCGGTAGACCTTGGCCGACACCTTGGGCCGGCGGGCAGGCTGCGCCGCATTGCCGCCCTGCTTGTTCGTCCCTGATGTAGCCACGCATCAACCCTAGCGAAGGCTGGGCCGCCGCCGTGCCAACCACGCCGCTTTCGCTACAGTTGTACTGCTTACACACGCTGCAAAGGAGAGACGGTGCACCAGGAAATCCGGCAATGGTTCCGTGAAACGGCCCGGGACCTGCCGTGGCGCGGCGACTGCCAGCCGTGGGGGGTCCTGGTCAGTGAAATCATGCTCCAGCAGACGCCCGTGGTCCGCGTGCAGCCAGTCTGGGAAGAGTGGATGGCGCGCTGGCCAAGCCCCGCTGCCTTCGCCGCGGCGTCCCAGGCCGAAGTGCTGCGTGCCTGGGGCCGGCTGGGCTATCCGCGCCGGGCGCTGAGGTTGCATGCCGCTGCGGCACAGATTGTCCAAAGGCACGACGGCGCAGTCCCGGACACCTATGACGAACTTTTGGCACTTCCCGGCATTGGGACGTACACGGCTGCAGCCGTGGCCGCGTTTGCCTTTGGCCGGCGGGAAACAGTGGTGGACACCAACATCCGCCGCGTCCACGCACGGCTGGTCATTGGCCAGGCCCTGCCCGCCCCGTCGCTGACCGCCGCCGAGATGGCACTGGCCGCGGAGCTGCTGCCCGGGGATCCGGTCGAATCGGTCGAGTGGAATGCCGGCGTCATGGAGCTGGGCGCCCTGGTGTGCACGGCGCGCAGCCCCAAGTGCGGGCTCTGCCCCGTCATGGGCCAATGTGCCTGGATCGCCGCCGGCCAGCCGGAGCCCACCTACATTCCCAAGGGCCAGCCCTGGGCCGGGACTGACAGGCAGGTGCGCGGCGCCGTCATGGCGGTGCTTCGGGCATCGGACTCCCCCGTCCACGCCGAACTCCTCTGGGGCCCGGAGGCGGAGGTTGCAGCCGCGGCACCGCGGACGGGGCATCGGGACGAAGTCACGGCGGCCTTGGACAAACTGCACGGCCTGAACACCCATGCACCCCAGCTGCAACGGGCCCTGTCGGGCCTCGTCACCGACGGCCTGGCCCAGCTCTCGGAGGATGGCTACCACCTGCCGCACTGATGGGGTCAGTGCGACGGGGTCAGTGCGACGGCGTGGGACGGGGGTTGGCGTTCCGGGCACCGGCCCCCATCATGTGGACCCGCGCAGGCTCGCGGTCTGCCTCAGCCTGTCAGCTGCGTGGACCTGCCGGTGCTCAAAGCTCGCCGAAGCCGTTTTCCACTTCGCTGCGGACCAGATCCACGGCGTGTTGGGCGTCGGGTCCCGTGGCAGTGACGTTCAGCTTGGTGCCCTTGCCGGCTCCCAAGGCCATGAGCAGGAACACCGATTGGGCGTCGGCACCGTTGATGGCAATGTCCACGTCCATGGCGCCCAGGGCGCCGGCCAGGGCGGCCGCCGGGCGGGCGTGCAGTCCGAGCGGGTTGATCAGGGTCAAGACCGCTGTCACTGCGCCGTCCGGGGCCGCGCCTGGCCCCGGTGCGCTACCGGCCGCGGATCGTGCGCCCACAGCACCCCCGTCCGCAGTGCCCGGGCCTGGTCCCCCGTCCGCAGTCCCCGGGCCTGGTCCCCCGCCCATGGCCTCCCTGCCGCCGGCGGCCGCGACCCCCGCGACTGCACCACCGGGCTCACCGCCTTCCATGCTGGCGGCTGCACCACCGGTGGCACCGGCAGCCGCGCCGTGCAGATTCAGCGCCGTCTCCGCAGCCTTCCGTACCACGGCAAGTGCGCCACCGGACTGGGCGGCCACGGCGGCCGCCACGGCACCTTCCACGAGCGGCGCGTCAGCAAGGACAACATTTCCCGGGTTACCCATGAATTCCAGCGCAGATTCCGCCGTCATGACCGCCGATCCCAAGTCCGTCAGCACCACCACGCCGTCCCCTCCGTCCGCTTCACCCAGTGCGGACATGACCTTGTCCAGCGAGGTCCCAATGCCGCCGTCGTCGGTCCCACCTGCGGGGACCAGCACCACGTCGCGTGCCATTTGGGCTGCCAGCTCCACAACTCCCGCGGCCAGTTGGGAACTGTGCGAAACGATGACCAGCCCAACACTCATGCGCCGGCCTCGGACGCGGCCGGCGACGCAGCAGCCGCGGCATCGGCTGCTGCGCGCAGGATCAGGGCAGACGACGCCGCACCCGGATCCCGGTGCCCGATGGCGCGCTCTCCCAGGTAGCTGGCCCGGCCCTTGTGCGCAATGAGCGGGTCCGTGGCCGCGGCACCCGCCTCGGCTGCTTCCGCAGCGGCTGCCAGCACGGCCGCCGGACCACCGACGTCAGCACCGAATGCGCCGTCGGAACCACTGCCTGCACCACCGTCGGCAGCACCGCCGGGTCCGCCAGCGCCGGCAAAGGGGCCTCCTGCGGCACCACCCATGTCAGCGGCTGCTGCGGCTGCGTCCACGGCGGGGGTCCAGGCGTCGATCATGGTTTTGTCGCCAAGTTCGGCCTTTCCGCGCGCCACCACGCCATCCCGTGCGGCCGTCAGCGCCGCAACCAGCAGTGCCGAATCCAGCACGGCGGCGTCGCCTACAGCGGTGCCGGCCCGCAGGAAGGCGGTGCCGTAAAGCGGACCGGCTGCCCCGCCCACCTTTGACATGAGCGTCAGGGCGGCCAATTTGAACGCCGCACCGGGTGTGGCCGGCAGTTCTTCGTCAAGCTTCGCCAAGATGGCCGTGAAGCCGCGGTCCAGGTTTTCGCCGTGGTCGCCGTCGCCGATGGCCCGGTCGAGCTCGATCAGCGCCACCCGGTTTTCCGCGACCACGGCCGCGCTGCGGCGCAGCCAGTCGATGGCCCAGGCCACATCCAGTGTTCCTGCCGTGCCGTTGTCCGCCATTTACATCCCCCATCGCAGGGCCGGCGTGTGGACGGGCGCGTCCCACAATTCGGTCATTTCGTCGTCCAGCCGCAGCACTGAGATGGAGCAGCCCTGCATTTCCAGGGAAGTGATGTAGTTGCCCACGAGTGACCGCTCCACCACCAGCCCCGCCGCTTCCAGCACCTTCACCGCGTGCCGGTAGACGATGTACAGCTCGCTGGACGGGGTGCCGCCCATGCCGTTGACGAACAAGAGGATCTTCTCGCCTGCCGCCGGCTTGAGGTCGGTGAGGACGGGCTCCAGCAGCCGCTCGGTGATGCCGTCGGCGTTTTCCATGGGGATCCTGTGCCGGCCCGGCTCGCCGTGGATGCCGATCCCAATCTCAATCTCGTCCCCGCCCAGCTCAAAGCTCGGCACGCCTGCGTGCGGGACTGTGCAGGCCGACAGCGCCACGCCCATGGTGCGCACATTGTCCACCACCCGCTGGCCGAGGGCGGCAACGGCGTCGAGCCCGTCGCCACGTTCGGCCGCGGCGCCGGCGATCTTCTCCACGAGGACGGTGCCGCCCACGCCGCGCCGCCCGGCGGTGTACAGCGAGTCTTCCACGGCGACGTCATCGTTCACCAGGACCGTGCGCACCTCAATGCCGTCGGCCTGGGCCATCTCGGCGGCCGTTTCAAAGTTGAGGACGTCGCCGGTGTAGTTTTTCACGATGTGTACGACGCCGGCGCCCGAGTTTGCGGCGGCGGTCGCCGGAATGATGGCGTCCGGGGTGGGCGAGGTGAAAACAGCGCCGGGGACGGCGGCGTCGAGCATCCCAAAGCCGACATAGCCGGCGTGGAGGGGCTCGTGCCCGCTGCCGCCGCCGGACAGCAGCCCCACCTTGCCGGCCTTGGGCACCTTGCGCGAGACAAACAGCGGGTCGGGGTGGACCGTGACGAGGTGGGCGTGCGCCAGGCCAAACCCCTCCACCGATTCATCCACAACGTCCTTGGGATCATTGATGAGCTTTTTCATGACGGCATCCTCCGGGTCGAACGGTGAGCATAACCGGGCGGCGTGCGCAGCTGAAGTGCGGGTGCCCCCTGCCTTGAACACTACCCGGCCGGGTTGCCGCTTGGTAGGGGCAGGCGCGCCGTGCCTAGAGGCTGCGGATCATGCGCGTGTTGCCGAGGGTGTTCGGCTTGACGCGGGCAAGGTCCAGGAACTCGGCGATGCCTTCGTCGGCGGAGCGCAGCAGTTCCATGTAGACGGCAGGGTCCACGGCACTCTGGTCCGCCATCACCTCAAAGTGGTGCCGGATGAAGAAGGGCACCTCGAACGTCAGGCAGAACACGCGGCTGACGCCAACCCTGCGGGCGTGTTCCAGCAGCCGTTCAACGAGGGCATGCCCCACCCCGCGGCCGCGCCATTCCTGGGCGGTGGCCAGGGTCCGGATCTCCGCAAGGTCCTCCCACATGACGTGCAGGGCGCCGCAGCCGACAATCACGCCGTCGATCTCGGCCACGATGAATTCCTGGATGGACTCGTAATAGGTGACCGATTCCTTGGAGATCAGGATTCGCTGTTCGGCCAGCGGCGCCACCAGGTCCTTGATTGCCTGGACGTCGGTGGTCCGGGCCGGGCGGAGCGTAATGGCGGGGGAGGTGGTTTCAGCAGTCACCGCTTCAGTCTATGACGGCCCGGGCACGCCTTGACGCCCCGGCACGCCTTAACGCACGACGCCGGTGGCCCGCCTGGGAAGGCGGGCCACCGGCGTCGTGCGTTGCCGCAGGTCAGGCGGAGGCGGTGATGGCGTCCGGGATGTTCGGCTTGGCGGTGCCAACGAACGTGAACTGCGCGTCGTCGCCCTCGCCTTCAACATCCACGGCGATGATGTCCCCGGCCTTGATCTCGCCGAAGAGGATCTTCTCGGAGAGGTGGTCCTCGATCTCGCGCTGGATGGTGCGGCGCAGCGGCCGGGCACCCATGGCGGGGTCGTAGCCGCGGGTGGCCAGCAGGACCTTGGCGGCGGGCGTCAGCTCGATGCCCATGCCCTTGTCGGCCAGGCGGCCCTCGAGGCGTCCCACCATGAGGTCGACGATCTCGATGATCTCTTCCTGGGTCAGCTGCGGGAACACCACCACGTCGTCAACACGGTTGAGGAACTCGGGGCGGAAGTGCTGCTTGAGCTCTTCCGTGACCCGGGCGCGCATCCGGTTGTAGCCGGTCTGGGTGTCCGAGCCGGACTGGAAGCCGGTGGCCACGGTCTTGGAGATGTCGCGGGTGCCCAGGTTGGTGGTCATGATGATGATGGTGTTCTTGAAGTCCACCACCCGGCCCTGGCTGTCCGTCAGGCGGCCGTCCTCGAGGATCTGCAGCAGCGAGTTGAAGAGGTCCGCGTGGGCCTTCTCCACCTCGTCGAACAGGACCACGGAGAACGGGCGGCGGCGCACCTTTTCGGTCAGCTGCCCGCCTTCTTCGTAGCCGACGTAGCCGGGAGGGGCACCGAACAGCCGCGAGACCGTGTGCTTCTCCGAGTACTCGGACATGTCCAGGGTGATCAGCGCGTCCTCGTCGCCGAAGAGAAACTCGGCCAGCGCCTTGGCCAGCTCGGTCTTGCCGACGCCGGTGGGGCCGGCGAAGATGAACGAGCCGCCCGGGCGCTTCGGGTCCTTCAGGCCGGACCGCGTGCGGCGGATGGCCTTGGAGATGGACTTGATGGCCTCGTCCTGGCCGATCACGCGCTTGTGGATCTCCTCTTCCATCTTCAGCAGTCGCGTGGACTCCGCCTCGGTCAGCTTGAACACGGGGATGCCGGTGGAATTGGCCAGCACCTCGGCGATGAGTTCCTCATCCACCTCGGAGATGTCATCCAGGCCGCCGGACTTCCACAGGCGCTCCTTTTCGGCACGGGCGCTGATGAGCTTTTGCTCGTCGTCGCGCAGGGCCGCGGCACCCTCGAAGTCCTGGGCATCGATGGCGTCTTCCTTGCGCTTCTTCACGGCCGAAATTTCGCCGTCCATGGCCTTGAGCTCCGGCGGGGCCGTCATGCGGCGGATGCGCAGGCGGGCACCGGCCTCGTCAATCAGGTCGATGGCCTTGTCCGGCAGGAAGCGGTCGCTGATGTAACGGTCCGCCAGGGTGGCGGCGGCCGTCAGGGCGTCGTCGGTGATGGAGACGCGGTGGTGTGCCTCGTAGCGGTCACGCAGGCCCTTGAGGATTTCAATGGTCAGCGGCACGGACGGTTCCTGCACCTGGATGGGCTGGAAACGGCGCTCCAGCGCGGCGTCCTTCTCAATGTGCTTGCGGTACTCGTCCAGCGTGGTGGCGCCAATGGTCTGCAGTTCACCGCGGGCCAGCATGGGCTTGAGGATGGAGGCCGCGTCAATGGCGCCTTCCGCTGCCCCGGCACCCACCAGCGTGTGGATCTCGTCGATGAACAGGATGATGTCGCCGCGGGTGCGGATTTCCTTCAGGACCTTCTTCAGGCGTTCCTCAAAGTCACCACGGTAGCGCGAGCCGGCCACCAGCGAACCCAGGTCAAGGGTGTACAGCTGCTTGTCCTTGATGGTTTCCGGCACGTCGCCGCGCACGATGGCCTGGGCCAGGCCCTCGACGACGGCGGTCTTGCCGACGCCGGGCTCACCGATCAGGACCGGGTTGTTCTTGGTGCGGCGGGAGAGGACCTGCATGACGCGTTCCATCTCGTGCTCGCGCCCGATCACCGGGTCAAGCTTGTTTTCCCGTGCAGCCTGGGTGAGGTTGCGGCCAAACTGGTCCAGCACCACCGAGCCTGCCGGGGTGCCTTCCTGCTGCTGGCCGCCGCTGGCGACGGGCTCCTTGCCCTGGTAGCCGGAGAGCAGCTGGATGACCTGCTGGCGCACCCGGCCCAGGTCGGCGCCGAGCTTGACCAGCACCTGCGCGGCGACGCCTTCACCCTCGCGGATCAGGCCGAGGAGGATGTGCTCGGTGCCAATGTAGTTGTGGCCCAGCTGCAGGGCTTCACGCAGCGAGAGTTCCAGCACCTTCTTGGCGCGCGGAGTGAACGGGATGTGCCCGCTGGGGGCCTGCTGTCCCTGCCCGATGATCTCCTGTACCTGCTCCCGGACGGCGTCCAGGGAAATGTTCAAGGATTCCAGGGACTTGGCAGCAACACCTTCACCCTCGTGGATGAGGCCGAGCAGAATGTGCTCCGTGCCGATGTAATTGTGGTTGAGCATGCGGGCCTCTTCTTGGGCCAGCACAACAACACGACGGGCTCGATCAGTGAATCGCTCAAACATTTCGCCACACTCCTTTTACTGCGTACTTTGATGCTACGCAGTGCCGGCCGGTCGTGGGGGCTTGTTCGCCACAGGGGAAATATGGATGCCGCGGACGCCGCTGCCCTTGGCGGTCCTTTTAAAGCACGACGGCGGGGCCGCCCGGTGGGGTGCCCTGCCGTCTTTGCGCCACGCAGGGCCGGCAATTGCCGGCCCTGCGTGCGCTGAATGCGTTCTTTTATGCGCCTTGCGCGGCGTAGTACGCGTTGCGGATCTCTGCCTGGATGCGGCCACGCTCGTGCACTTCGTAGCCGTTGTCCTTGGCCCAGGTGCGGATTTCAGCAACGTCGCTCTTGGACTTGGGCGCCGCCGTGGCCGTCCCGCGCCCCCGGACGGCACGTCCGCCGGCACGGCGTCCGGCACCAATGTACTTTGCCAGCGCCTCACGCAATTCCCCGGCATTTTTCGCGGAAAGGTCTATCTCATAACTAATGCCGTCAAGGCCAAAGGTGACGTTTTCATCCGCAGGGCTCTGGTCAAGGTCGTCGACCAGAGTTACATGAATCTTCTGTGCCATGGGTAATTATCGCCTCACATTTATTTGAAGTTTCCGTCATTTAAATTATGCTGCGTAAACCACCCCACGTCAAAGAATGGCGTCAGGAATTATTCGAGGGAAGCTCGCTGTTGTGCTCGGCTTCACGTTCGGCCTGCGCCAAGGCCTCCCGTTCGGCCCGGTCGGCATTGAATATTGCCTTCATTGCGAAGTAAAAAAGCACGCCAACGCCCAATGAAGGGACGATAACTGCGATATATTCCATAACCTTGCCGCTTCTACTCAGGTTTCATCAGGGGAAAGAGGATGGCCTCTCGGATTCCCACGCCGGTAAAGAGCATGACCAGACGGTCAATGCCCAGGCCCAGTCCACCCATGGGCGGGGCGCCGTATTCGAGGGCGCGCAGGAAGTCTTCATCCAATTGCATGGCCTCGGGATCCCCTGAAGCTGCCGCCAGGGACTGCTCGGTCAGGCGTTCACGCTGGATGACGGGGTCGACGAGTTCGGAAAATGCCGTGCCTGTTTCCTTGCCGTCAATGATCAGGTCCCAGGCCTCAATGAGGTTGGGCTTGTCACGGTGCGGGCGGGCCAGAGGCTGCGCGGACGGCGGATAATCGCAGACGAATGTCGGCTGAATGATTGTCGGTTCAACAATTTCACCAAACAATTCAACCACCAGCTTTTCCGCATCCCACGCCGGATCAACTTTCACGTCGTGCCGGGCGGCAATGGCACGCAATTCCACGGCCGTGGTATCGGGGGTTATTTCCTGCCCCACCGCGTCGCCAAGGCCCTTGTACACGGGAAGCCAGGGCCATTCGCCGTCGAGGTTAATCTGCCCGCGCGGGGTTTCAATGGTGCGTGATCCCACGGCGTCGGCGGCGGCGAGAATGATTCGCTGCATGGTTTTGGCCATGGTGAATTGGTCGCCATAGGCTTCATATGCTTCAAGCATGGTGAATTCGGGGCTGTGCGTTGAATCAACGCCCTCATTGCGGAAAATGCGTCCGACTTCAAAGACTTTATCCAGGCCGCCCACCACTGCCCGCTTGAGGTAAAGCTCAATGGCGATGCGCAGCGTCATGGGCTGGTCAAAGGCATTGAGGTGGGTGTGGAAGGGGCGCGCCGCGGCGCCGCCATGGATGAGCTGGAGGATGGGGGTCTCCAGCTCGATGTATTCCTCCCCGTCGAGGGTGTCGCGGATGGCCTTGACAATGGCCGAGCGGGTGCGCACCTGCTTGCGCGCGGCGTCGCGGACGATGAGGTCCACATAGCGCTGGCGCACACGCATTTCCTCGGAGAGCTCGGCGTGGAGCACGGGCAGCGGGCGCAGGGCCTTGGAGGCCATCTGCCAGGAGTCGGCCATGACGGACAGTTCGCCGCGCCGGGAGCTGACCACTTCACCGTGTACGAAGACGTGGTCACCCAGGTCCACCAGGGACTTCCAGCCGGCCAACGCCTCCTCGCCCACATTGGCCAGCGAGAGCATGGCCTGCAGGCGCACGCCCGAGCCTGACTGGAGGGTGGCAAAGCACAGCTTGCCGGTGTTGCGGATAAAGACCACGCGGCCGGCCACGCCGACGAATTCTCCGGTGCCGGTGTCCGCCTCAAGCTCCGGATACTTCTCGCGGATTTCCTCAAGCGTGCGGGTCCGCCCGACCCCGACCGGGTAGGCCTGGCCGCCCTGCTCCAGCAATTTGGCCCGCTTTTCCATGCGGACGTGCATTTGTTCGGAAACGTCACTGGGCTCGAGGGTCACGGTATTTTCTGCGCTCACAATCCAATAGTTTAGTTGGTGAATCTGAATGAACCCTCCGTGCCGGGTGCAGGGCGGGTGGAAGCCAGGCCCGGCGGCTGCGCCTACGGCCGGCCGTGCGGGGAGCCGGCGGTGGATCCGCGGACCACCAGTTCGCTGGCGAGCATCAGGCTGTGCCCGTCCGCCGTCGCACCCAGGTCCTCTCCGGCCAGCAGGCGCAAAAGCTGGCGTCCGGCGGCGTGCCCAAGTTCGGCGGCCTGGAGCCGGACGGTGGTCAGGGCGGGGCTTGAGGCCGCCGAATACGGCAGGTCGTCAAAGCCGGTCACGGCCAGTTCCCCGGGAACCGACAGCCGCGCCACGCGCGCCTCCTGCAGCACCCCATATGCGTGCGTGTCGGTGCTGCAGACCACGGCGGTGACACCCATCCGCCGCCACTGCGGCCAGGCCGTGTCAAAGGCGTCCGCGGCCGCAGCGACGTCGATCGTGGTTTCCGCCTGTGCCACCACGTCGATCCCGCGCTCCCGGGCGTGCCGGCAGAAGGCCTCCCGGCGCACGCGGAAGGTGTCTGTCCCCGTGGTGCCGTCCAGGTAGGCGACGGTGGTGTGCCCCAGGTCCGCCAGGTGGTCCGCGAGCATGACGGCGCCGCCGGCGACGTCAAGGTTCACGGACGGCATGGCGCTCTCCACGCCCGCGGTGTCCAGGAGTACCATGGGTCCGGCCGCCGGCAACCCGGCCAGGAAATCGGCGCTGGGTGCGTCCACGAGCAGCCCGGCCGGGCGCAGGGACAACAGGTTGCGCACCACCTCAAGGGTGGGTGTGCGGCCGGCCTCGGTCACGGAAAGCAGCAGCTGGAACCCGGCGCCAATCTCTTCGCGGACACCGTCGATCACGCGGGCGAAGAAGGGGTTGGAAACGTCCGGGGCCACCAGGATCACAATGTTGCTGCGCCCCCTGGCCAGGGAGCTGCCGAGGCTGTCCACAACATAGCCCAGCTCGTTGACGGCCCGGTCCACCTTGGCGATGTTCTCCGCCGAGACGCGGCCGGCGGTCTTGCCGCTGGTGACAAGGGAAACGGTGGCCGGGGAAACGCCCGCCCTCGCGGCCACCATGGCGGCCGTGACGCGGGCCGGCCGCGTGCCGTCGTGCCGGGGGTTTGTGGCTGGCTCCATGCATCGATGGTATCCGGCACGGGCGCAATCCCCGTCCATACGGCACGTCAAACGCTTGACGAACCTAACGTTAAGCGCTTGACGTCCATCACGTTTCAGTGCCACACTTATTTTCAGGTTCCCCGCACGCCGGCCCGGAACACCCTAAACAACGCCCAACCCCAGAAGACGCAACACCCCCGGGTGCTGCCGCCCCAAAGACGTGGAGAAACATTGAACGCCAACCTGCCACAACAGCCAGCTGCCACCGCAACCCGGAAAATCATCCTGGACTGCGACCCCGGCCATGACGACGCCGTGGCGCTGCTCCTGGCCCACGGCAACCCCACCATCGAACTGCTGGCCGTGACCACGGTGGTTGGCAACCAGACGCTGGAAAAGGTCACCCGCAATGCCCTGTCCGTGGGGACCATCGCCGGCATCACCGGCGTCCCGTTCGCGGCCGGCTGCGACCGCCCCCTGGTGCGCAGCATCGAGAACGCCCCCGACATCCACGGCGACAGCGGCATGGACGGCCCGGACCAGCCCGAGTCCACGATCGAGCTGGACCCGCGCCACGCCGTCGACCTCATCATTGAGACCATCATGGCCCACGAGCCCGGCACCGTGACCCTGGTGCCGACGGCCGGGCTGACGAACATTGCCATGGCCGCCCGCAAGGAACCGCGCATCGTGGAACGCGTGAGGGAAGTCGTCCTCATGGGCGGCGGCTACCACGTGGGCAACTGGAGCGCCGTGGCCGAGTTCAACATCAAGATCGACCCCGAAGCCGCCCACATCGTGTTCAACGCGGGCTGGAACGTGGTCATGGTGGGCCTGGACCTCACGCACCAGGCGCTGGCCACCCCGGATGTGGTGGCCCGGATCGAGGCCGTGGGCACCAAGCCGGCCAAGTTCGTCATGGAACTGATGGAATTCTTCACCAAGACCTACAAGGACGCCCAGGGCTTTGACTACCCGCCCGTCCACGACCCCTGCGCCGTCGCCTACGTCATCGACCCGACCGTCATGACCACCCGCAAGGTGCCCGTGGACATTGAGCTGACAGGCGCCCTGACCCTCGGCATGACCGTGGCCGACTTCCGCGCCCCTGCCCCCGCCGACTGCAAGACCTCCGTCGCCGTTGAGCTGGACCACAAGAAGTTCTGGGACCTGGTCACCGACGCCCTGGTGCGCATTGGCGAGGTGGCCGCATGAGCGCCGAAACCCTCAAGTCCGGGATGCGCAACGGCTCGGCCAATGTCACCGCGCTGATGGTGGCGATGCTGACCGCCTGCGTGGCGTTCCAGCTCAATGCCTCCATGCTCAGCCCCGCCCTGGTCACCATGGGCGAGGAACTGCACACCAACCAGGCGGCCATAGGCCTGTCGCAGACCTGGTTTTTCACCGCCGCCGCCGTGTTCTCCCTGTTCCTGCCGCGCCTGAGCGACATCATCGGCCGCAAGAAGGTGCTCATCGCCATGATGGCGCTGATGGGGATCGGCTCCGTGGTCTCGGCCCTGGCCCCGGACGTCACCTGGCTGTTCGTGGGCCGCATCATCCAGGGCGTGTCCGGCCCCACGGTGCCGCTGTGCCTGATCATGCTGCGCTCGGCCGTGAAGGACCCGAAGAAGTACGGCGTCCTGATGGGCCTGATCACCGCGGTCAACGGAGGCATTGCCGGCATCGACTCGTTTGTGGGCGGCTACTTTGCCGAGCACTTCGGCTTCCGCAGCATCTTCTGGCTCATGGTGGCCATCGCGGCCGTCGCCACGGTGCTGCTGGCCGTCCTTGCCGGGGAAAGCAAGCCCGGCGCGGGCACCCGCATGGACTGGAAGGGCGTGTTCTTCATCGTGGTGGCCGTCGGCGCCCTGCTGACCGCCCTCAACGAGGCCACCAAGCTGGTGGGCGGCATCACCGCCGGCCCGCTCGTCACCGCACTGGTGCTGGCCGTCGTCGCGGTTGCCGCGTTCATGGCCTTCTGGGCCGTGGAAAAGCGGTCCCGGCAGCCCATGGTGGAGATTGTGCACCTGCGCCGTCGCTCCACCTGGGCGCCGCTGCTGACCACCACCCTGACCATGACCGGCATCTTCGCCGTCATTAATGGCATTGTGCCCGCCTTCGTCCAGGCGGCCGATCCCGGCTTCCACATTGGCGCCACCGAGATGAGCCTGCTGATCCTGACCCCCTACGCCCTGCTCGGCTGGATCTTCGGACCCATCACCGGCCGGCTGGCACCCGTGCTCGGGTACACCAAGATGCTGCGGATCGGCCTGGTGGGCAGCGTTGTGGCCCTGGCCGTCATCGGCTTCCTGGGCCTGCACAGCCTGCCGCTGATGATCGCCGGCACGGTCTTGCTGGGCATCATGTACGCCGGTACGGTGAACATCATGCTCAACGGTCTCGGCGTGGTCCTCTCCCCCGAAGGCAACCCCGGCTTCCTGCCGGGCATGAACGCCGGCGCCTTCAACCTGGGCGCGGGCCTCAGCTTCCTGGTGCTGCCGGCCATCCTGGTCGCCACGGGGTCCATGGGTGTCGTCGGGTCCTACACCACGGTGGTCGTGGTGGCCCTGGCCGTCACGGTGGCCGCCCTGGCCGCGTCGCTGCTGGTGCCCAAGCCGGTTGACGCGGAGGTTGACGCGTGAGTGTCCCCGCCCCGGGAGCCCGCATTGTGGTGGCCGGCTCGCTTAACGCCGACCTCACCATCTACTGCGAACGCCTGCCCCTGCCCGGCGAGACCCTGCACGGCAGCGGCTTTGCCGTGAACCCTGGCGGCAAGAGCGCCAACCAGGCCGTGGCTGCAGGCCGGCTGGGCGGGGCCGTCACGCTGATTGGCGCCGTGGGCCGCGACCCCAACGGCGACATGCTGGTGGCCTCCACGGCCGGGGCCGGCGTCGACGTCAGCCACGTGCGGCGGGTGGACGGGCCCACCGGCGTCGCGGTCATCTCGGTGGAGGACAGCGGGGAAAACAGCATCATCATCTCCGCCGGCGCCAACGGCACCCTGTCCCCGGACGCCATGGCCCCGGCCCTGTTCGACGGCGCCGGCGTTGTCTGCCTGTGCCTGGAGGTGCCGCTGGAGACGGTCCGGGCCGCCGCGCAGGCCGGGCACGACGCCGGCGCCACCGTCCTGTTGAACCTCTCGCCCTACGCCCCGGTCGGGGACGCGCTGGCGCACCTCACCGACGTGCTGCTGGTCAACGCACACGAGGCCTCGGCGTTCCTGGGCGGGCCGGCCATGCCGGCGGCCGACGCGCCCGAGTCCGACTGGCTCGACGCCGCCGCGCACTTTGCCGGCCGCGGCCTGGCGCAGGTCCTCGTGACGCTGGGCTCCGACGGATCGGTGGTGCTGGATTCAACCAACCGGGCCCACCCCGTGGTGCGCATTGCGCCGACCGTGGTCGACGCCGTGGACACCACGGGGGCCGGCGATGCATTCACCGGCGCCGTGGCAGCCCGCCTGGCCGCCGGCGATTCCCTGGCCGACGCCGCCCGCTACGCCTCCGTGGCAGCCGCGCTGGCCGCCACGAGGAAGGGCACGCAGACGGCCTATCCCAACGCCGAAGAGGTGGCGGCGGCACTGGCCGCCTGAGCCGGGGGCCCTCAGCGCATCCGGCATGCGCCCAACCCGCCGCGGGTTGGGCGCATAAACGCTCATGCGCACAACTGGCGGCGGGTCCGGCGCATAAACCCACGGCACCCTACCCGAGCGTGACGTTGTCTATCAGGCGGACCGATCCGACCCGGGCGGCGATGAGCGCCAGGGCCCGTCCGGTGAAGGGAGTGTCCTGGCAGTTTTCGGCCCGGACGGCCAGCGTGTCCGGATCCACCACCTCGAGGTAGTCCAGTTCCACGCCGGGCGTCATGTGCACCAGCTCCTCGGCCGAGGGAATGTCCAGCGGCTCGTGCGCGTCGGCACGCCGGCGCAGCAGCCGCAGTGCGCGAGAGAGCACCAGGGCGGCGTCGCGCTCCCCGTCGGACAGGAAGCGGTTCCGGCTCGAAAGCGCCAGTCCGTCGCCGTCGCGCACAATGGGCACGGGCACAATGTCCACGGGGAAGTTCAGGTCCGCCACCATCCGCTGCACGAGGGCCAGCTGCTGGGCGTCCTTCTGCCCAAAGTAGGCCCGGTAGGACTGCCGCCCGGCGGCATCGGCCGGGGCCAGGCCGGTGTCGGGCCGGCCGGCGTGGAGGAGCTTGGCCACGACCGTCAGGGCACCGTCAAAGTGCCCGGGGCGGGACGCTCCCTCGTACAGTTCCCCCAGCTTTCCGGCGGTGATGCGCACCGCGGGCTCCCCGCCCGGATACATCTCCGCAGCGGAGGGGGCGAACATGACGTCCACCCCGGCGGCGTCGAGCACGGCGAGGTCGGCGTCCGTGGTGCGCGGGTACCGCTCCAGGTCCGCCGGGTCACCGAACTGCAGCGGGTTGACGAAAACGCTGGCCACCACGACGTCGTTCTCCGCTACCGCGGTCCTGGCCAGTTCCGCGTGGCCCGCGTGGAGCGCGCCCATGGTGGGCACCAGGCCCAGCGTCCCGCCGCCGCGCCCGGCCGGGTCGGGGGCGGCGGACAGCAGCTTCGCGCTGAGTGCCTTCAGTTCGGCAATGGTGGTAACCAGGGTGGTGCTCATGTCGGTCGCTTTCTTCAGTGGTGCGGCAGTTTGGAGGGCCGGGGCGGGCTGCCCGGACCGGGGACGGCGGGGAAGGGTCAGCTGCCCGGGCCGGTGGAGGGTCCGGCGTCGTCCGCGGTGAGGGCGGCCTGGACGCCCAGGAACAATTCCGCGGAGAGCAGGCCGCGGCGGGCGGCCCGGGCCGCCGTCGCGGCGGAAAGGGCCACGTAGGCGTCCAGGATGTCCGCGGAACCAGTGTCGAGGGCGTGCTCGCGGAGGGCCTGTGTGTGGGAGGCGACGGTGCCGGAATCGCCGCGGGCCACGGGCCCCGTCAGCGCTGACTCCCCCGAGGCCAGCGCATTCTCCAGCGCCGCCCGCAGCAGCGGCCCGAGGACCTGGTTGGGCGACTCCACGCCAATGTCCCCGAGGATCTGCGCCGCCTGGGACACGATGGTGACCAGGTGGTTCGAGGAGTGGGCCAGGGCCGCGTGGTAGAGGACGCGGTCCGCCTCGGCAATGACCACCGGCTCCGCGCCCATCTCCACCACGAGCGCCTGGGCAACGGGCAGCATGGCCGGCTCCGCGGTGATGCCAAAGCAGCAGTCGGCCAGCCGGGTGAGGTCCAGGCTCATGCCCGTGAATGTCATGGCCGGGTGTATCGCCAGGGCGATGGCCCCGGCAGCCTTGGCCGGCGCGAGCACGCCCGTGCCGAACCGCCCGGAGGTGTGCGCCACCAGCTGCCCGCCCTGCCACGCGCCGGTCGCGGCCAGGCCGGAGACAAGCCCGGGCAGGGAATCGTCCGGCACAGCCAGCAGTACGAGTTCGGAGCGTTCCACGATGTCCGCAATCTCCAGCACCGGCACCCCGGGCAGCAGCAGTTCCGCCCGTTCCAATGAAGCCTCCGAGACCGCTGAAACGCCGACGACGGCGTGCCCCGCCGCGCGCAGGGCCGCGCCCAGCACGGCCCCCACCTTTCCGGCGCCGATGATGCCAATGCCAAGACGGCCGGGCTTAATGGCCATGGAGGTTCTCCTGTGCGTGGGGTGGGGCGGACGACGGGGCGGGGGTCTCGACCGACTCCGACTCGACCGGCGGGGGCGGCCCTGCCGGCGGGGGCGGCCCTGCCGGCGGGGGCGGCGGGGCGAGCCAGTGCTCGGCGCTGTGGATGCGGCGGGCAGTTGCGGCCCGCGCGGCCTGTTCGTCGAAAAGGCGGCGGCCGGCGTCGAGCGCCACGTGGTGCACCAGGGGCTTGATGGGGCCAACGGTGGAATGGAGCTCAAAGTCGACCAGTCCCAGGGCTGCCATGAGCGGGCCCTGGCGCAGGCTCAGCGACTGCGTGCGCTCGTGCGGGACCACCTCCAGGCGCCGGAAGATGACCCCGTGGCGGCACAGCAGCGCCGTGGACGTGGCCCGGTAGGCATTGTAGCGCCAGGCGAACGGGTCGATCCACCGTGCGGAGGGCGGGGAGTGGACAAAGCCGTGCCGGTTTCCCGGTCCGCGCAGCCCGGCGGCAAAGACCTCAAAGGGGTTGTCCACGCCGGGGTCCGGGAACACGAGGGACAGCACGGCCATGACCTCGTCAATGGTGCCGGCGGGCAGCAGCACCGTGCGGTTGCCGTGGTCGGAGCGGTCGTCCCCGTAGCCGGCCACGTTGACGTGGACCCGGTACCAGCCGAAGGGCCGCCAGACGGGGCCCTGGCTGATGCCCACCGCCTGCACGCGGCCCGGCGGGATGGTCTGCGCCCGGGTCTCGAGCATGCCGTAGTGGAGGCGGACGCCATCGGGCGAGAGGGCCACGCGGAAGTTGTAGTCGCCGGTGATGGCTTTCCAGTAGGAGGCGCCGAAGCCAAGGAAGATGGGGATGGAGCCGATGAACACGCCGGGTTCCCCGCTCCACGCTGCCAGGGCAATGGCGGCGCCCAGCACCGCCAGCGTCACAATGCTCAGGCTGCTGAACACCGTGGCGCCGATGATGCGCCCGGGGCCCAGGGCCAGCACGTGCTGTTCCGGCGCCTCCGCGACCTGGCCGGGCTCCCCCGGATCCACGGCCACGCCGGCGGCGCGGGCCAGGATGGCCGCCCGCAGCCGCTTGGCCTCGTCAAGCTTGAGGAAGGAGAGGCGGAAGGCCGACCTCCCGCCGTCGGCCACGTCGAACTTCAGCTCGGCCAGGCCAAAGGCGCGGGCCACCAGCGGCTGGACGACGTCGATGGACTGGACCCGGTCGATGCGGGCCCTGCGCTGCTGGCGGAAGATGACGCCGGAGTTGATGTGGACGTGGTCGTCGGTCACCTGGTAGCGGGTGAAGCGCCAGGAAAGGAAGAAGCCGGCCCCAAACACGACGACGGCGGCTCCCACCACCACGGCGATCACCGCGGGCGGGGCGCCGGCGGACGGCCCGCCCGCGCCGGGCCTGCCGGTGAACAGCGAGTCCAGGGCGTTGCGGCCAAAGATGAACAGCACTGCGGCCACGGCCACCCAGCCGCGCACCAGGGGCGAGACGGGATGGACGCGGTGCCAGGTGTCGGGGCTGTCCGTGTGGAAGGTGGTCCCGGGGTACGGATCGCTCACAGCCCGGCCAGTTTCGCCTCGCCGCGGGCCGAAAGCTGCTCGCGGAGCCGTGCGGCCTCGGTGGCAGGCACGCCAAAAAGCACGGCATTGGTTCCGGGGGAGGCGGTGTGCAGGTGGACGCTGCTCAGGCCCAACGCCCGCTCCAGCGGCCCCATCGTGACGTCGACATACTGCATCCGCCCGTAGGGGACCACCATGACCCGGTGGAACAGGATGCCGTGGCGGAGCAGGAGGTCCTCGTTGCGTTCGGCGTAGCCGATGGCGCGCACCTGGCGCGGCACGAGCGCCAACACCCACAGGACCACCGCCAGCACGGCGGCCGGCAGCGCCCAGGCCAGCCAGGCAGGGTAGCCGTCCCACGCCCCGGCCAGCCTCAGGACCAGCGGAAGCGCGGAAATGACAAACAGGACCAGCCCGCCCAGGCCCCGCTCGATCAGGCGGAGCGTGGCAAGCCTGCCGGACACGCCCCGGAACGCCAGCCCCTCGGGATCGATGGCGCTGGCGTGGACGGGCACGACCGGCACGGGCGGAACGGGGCCGGTCGGAACGGGGGGAGGCGGGGTGGCCGGGCTAGGCAAATTCTTCCTCCCCGCGGCCGTCCCGTTTTTCGCGCGGTGTGCCGGCGGTTTCGGTGTCGTCGGGCGGAAGCTTGCAGAAGCGTTCCACCACGAGGCCCACCACAATCATAACAATCCCCCCGCCGCCCAGGGCGATCATGTTCCAGATGGGGCCGAGCTCACCGCGCAGCGGAATGGTGGGGAGCTGGTCCACCAGGATGCCCAGGTGCCAGCCAAGCAGCACGGCCCCGGCATAGGCGCAGGCCTGCGCCAGCACCAGGGTGCGTGCAGCGATCAGGGGGTCCAGGACCCGGTCGCGGTGCCCGTCGCGCCAGTGCCGGACCTTGAAGCCCAAAATCAGGCAGACCAGCACGATCAGCCCCATCGTGGCCAGCGAGCTCAGGGGCAGCACCGGCAGGGGCAGGCTGGCACGCGAGGTCAGTTCCGTGGTGGTCCACCCGGCCACGCCCAGGACCGCCGTCGCCACCACCAGCCATGCAGGCCGGATGGTCCGCATTGTGCTCCTCATGATTGCCTCACCCGTTCCTTGCGTTTACGTGTGCTACCTCAACCGTACAGTTTATTCGACACGGCGGGACAGGGAGTGGGAACGCAGGTTTTTAGGCCGGCCGTCCCTCGTCCACGGGGTCCAGGCCGGCGTGCCCAATCCCTGGCATGTCGGCGGCCGCGGCGGCCAGTTCCGCCACGGAACGGCCCGCCAGGGTGGCCCCGGGGTCCATGAGCGACCACGGGTACAGCACAAACGCCCGCCCTGCGGCCCGCGGGTGCGGCAGGGTCAGTTCCGGGTCCGCGCTTTCCACGTCGTCGTAGGTGATGATGTCCACGTCCAGCGTCCGCGCACCCCAGCGCACCTTCCGTTCGCGGTGGTGGGCAAGCTCCACGGCCTGGCAGTGCGCCAGCAGTTCCAGGGGTTCAAGGGTGGTGTCGACGGCAATCACCATGTTCAAAAAATCCGGCTGGCCCCCGGGCCCGCCGACGGGCTTGGTGGAGACCACCGGCGAGACGTCGACAAGGCGCACCTCGGGGCGGTCAACGAGCTCGCCGACGGCGGCCGAGAGTGTGCCCTGCCGCTCGCCCAGGTTGCTCCCGAGGGCCAGGATGGCCCTGGTCAGGGGGCGCTGGAGCGTCATGCCCTGCTCCGAAACACGTTGATTTCCACGTCGCCAAAGGGCACCTGGATGGGCGCCTTGGGCTTGTGGACGGTGACCTCCACGGCCTCGACAATGGCAAACCCTGCCAGGATCGCCTCGGCGGTGCGCACGGCCAGGGTCTCGATCAAATCGAAGGACTCCCCGCGGATCATCGCGGCAATGGTTTCCGCCACGGCACCGTAGTCGGCCGTCTCGGCGAGGTTGTCAGTGGCTGCGGCCGCGGAAACATCCGTGTGCAGGACGGCGTCCACCACGAAGGGCTGGCCGTCGCGCTTCTCGTGCCCGAACACGCCGTGGTAGCCAATCGCGGTGATGCCCGTCAGGGTGATGGTGTCCGGGCGGCTCACAGGGAGGCCCGCGCCGGCTCGGGCCGTGCCTGCCCTGCCGCAGCCTGCCCTGCTGCAGCCTGCCCTTCCGGGGATTCCCCTTCCGCCGCCTGGGCGGCGAGGCGGGCCTCGCGGTTCCGCTTGCCGGTGAGCATGCGGGCGGCGACCTTGGCAGCGTCAAGGCTGGCGCCGACGTCGTGCACGCGGACCCCCCAGATGCCCTGGGCTGCGGCAAGCGCCGTGGTGGCGGACGTCGCGTCGTCGCGCTCCTTGGGGGCGGCGGCCTTGCCGGCCGTGGTCAGCAGGGAGCCGAGGAAGCGCTTGCGGGACGTGCCCACCAGGACCCGGTTGCCCATGGCCACAACCCGGTCCAGGTTGGCCAGCAGTTCCCAGTTTTGGTCGGCGTTCTTGGAGAAGCCGACGCCCGGGTCCACAATGATTTTTTCGGGCTTGACGCCGGCCGCGTAAAAGCGTTCGCGCACCTCGGCGAGCTCACGCACCACGTCCCCGACGACGTCGTCGTACCGGGTCAGCGAATCCATGTGCCGTGAGTCGCCGCGGCTGTGCATGAGCACATACGGCACCTGGCGTTCGGCGATCAGCGCAATCATGTCCGGGTGGACGTTGGTGCCGGAGACGTCGTTGATCAGGCCGGCGCCGGCGTCAATCGCGGCGGCGGCCGTGGAGGCGTGGCGGGTGTCGACGCTGACCAGGGCACCGGCCTTGGCCAGGGCCTCGACCACGGGCAGGATGCGGCGCTGTTCCTCGGCCTCGTCCACGTCCTCCGCGCCGGGCCGGGTCGACTCGCCGCCGACGTCGATGATGTCCGCGCCGGCATAGAACATGCGCAGGCCGTGGGAAATGGCCGTGTCAAGGGAGTTGTATTCACCGCCGTCGCTGAAGGAGTCGGGCGTGCAGTTCAGGATGCCCATCACCACGGTGCGGTCGGTGGGCAGGCGGTCGAACGTCGCCACGGAGGTGCGTGCGCGAAGCACGGGCAGCGGCGAGGTGGCCGGGCCCGTGCCGGGGGCGGCTGCGAGGGAATCCATAGGTGTTACCTTCCGAGAATCAGGCTCATGGCCTCGGCCCGGGTGGCGGGCTCGTGGAGCAGGCCGCGGACCGCGCTGGTGACGGTCTTGGCCCCTGGCTTGCGCACGCCCCGCATGGACATGCACATGTGTTCACATTCAATGACGACGATGGCGCCGCGCGGCTTGAGGTGTTCCACCAGCGAATCGGCGATCTGGCTGGTGAGGCGTTCCTGCACCTGGGGGCGCCGGGCGTAAATGTCCACGAGCCGTGCCAGCTTGCTCAGCCCGGTCACCCGGCCGTCCGACGACGGGATGTACCCGACGTGCGCGCTGCCGTGGAACGGCACCAGGTGGTGCTCGCAGGTGGAGTAGAAGGGGATGTCCTTCACCAGCACCATCTCCTCATGGGAGATGTCGAAGGTGGTGCCCAGGACTTCCGCCGGGTCCTGGTGCAGGCCTGCAAACACTTCCGCGTAGGCCTTGGCAACACGCAGGGGCGTGTCTTCGAGCCCGCTGCGGTCAGGGTCCTCCCCCACGGCCAGCAGGATCTCACGGACCGCCGCGGCAATGCGCGGCAGGTCCATGTGCCCGCCTTGTCCGTCCCCGGGGGTCCCTGGTTCGGCCCCCGGGGTGCCGGGTGCCGCGAAGTTGGGTTCGTCGTCGAAAATGGTCACGGGTGAGATCTTATCCGCAATCAGTGGCGGCCGGGGAGCTGTTCGCCGTCGCCCTTGCCCAGGTCGATGCCCGGCATGCGGCCCGGCGCGTCGACGTCGCCCTGCAAATGGGCGCCGGCGAGCTGCTCCTGCGGGGACAGCGAATCCGGGGCCGGCTCGCCGGCGGCCAGGGCGTCGCGGCGCTCCTTCTCGGTGACCACGGGGGGCACGTCGGAGACCGGGCGGGAGTCCTTGGACAGCCACACCTCGCGCACCGGCGGGCGGCGGAGGTCGGCAAAGATCGTGGCGATTTCGGCCTGGTTCAGGGTCTCGCGCTCCAGCAGTTCCAGGGCCAGCCGGTCCAGGACGTCGCGGTTGGCGATCAGGACCTCGTAGGCGTCGTCATGGGCCCGGTCGATGAGCTTGCGGATTTCGTCGTCAACGATGGAGGCCACGGACTCGGAGTAGTCGCGGTCGTGCCCGGCGCTGGCGCCCAGGAACGGCTCGCCCTGCCCTGCGCCCAGCTTTACCGCGCCAATGCGCTCGCTCATGCCGTACTGCGTGACCATGGCACGGGCGGTGCCGGTGGCCTTTTCGATGTCGTTGGAGGCACCGGTGGAGGGGTCGTGGAACACGATTTCCTCCGCGACGCGCCCGCCCATGGCGTAGGCCATCTGGTCGAGCAGTTCGTTGCGGGTCACCGAGTACTTGTCATCCTCAGGCACCACCATGGTGTAGCCCAGGGCGCGGCCGCGGGGCAGGATGGTGATCTTCGTGACGGGGGCCGTGTTGTGCATGGCCGCCGCCACCAGGGCGTGTCCGCCTTCGTGGTAGGCGGTGATCTTGCGCTCAAGTTCCTTCATGACGCGGGTGCGCTTCTGCGGCCCGGCCATGACGCGGTCAATGGACTCGTCCAGGGCGCGGTCGTCAATGAGCTGGGCGTTGGAGCGGGCCGTAAGCAGCGCGGCCTCGTTGAGCACGTTGGCCAGGTCGGCGCCGGTGTAACCTGGCGTCTTTTTGGCCACGGCGTTCAGGTCGACGCCGGGCGCCATGGGCTTGCCCTTGGAGTGGACCTTCAGGATCTGTTCGCGGCCCAGGCGGTCCGGGGCCTCCACGGGGATCTGCCGGTCGAAGCGGCCGGGACGCAGCAGGGCCGGGTCAAGGACGTCCGGGCGGTTGGTGGCGGCAATCAGGATGACGTTGGTCTTGACGTCAAAGCCGTCCATTTCCACAAGCAGCTGGTTGAGCGTCTGCTCGCGTTCGTCGTTGCCGCCGCCGATGCCGGCGCCGCGGTGGCGGCCGACGGCGTCGATCTCGTCAACAAAGATGATGGCCGGGGAGTTGGCCTTGGCCTGCTCGAAGAGGTCGCGGACACGGGAGGCGCCCACGCCGACGAACATTTCCACGAAGTCCGAACCGGAGATTGAATAAAACGGCACGCCGGCCTCGCCGGCCACGGCGCGGGCCAGCAGGGTCTTGCCGGTCCCGGGAGGGCCGTACAGCAGCACGCCCTTGGGGATCTTGGCACCCACGGCGGCAAACTTGCCTGGGTCCTGCAGGAATTCCTTGATTTCGTGGAGTTCCTCCACGGCCTCGTCGGCGCCGGCCACGTCGGTGAACGTGACCTGCGGGTGGTCCTTGGTGATGAGCTTGGCCTTGGACTTGCCAAATTGCATGACCTTGGAGCCGCCGCCCTGCATGCGCGAGAACAGGAACCAGAAGATCAGGCCGATGAGCACAAACGGGATCAGCAGGGACAGCATGCTGGACCAGAAGTTGTTCGACGCCGGCTGGTCGTCAAAGGACGTCAGGCCGGCGTTGTCAATCGCGGCCACCAGCGTGGGGGCACGGTAGCTGCCGTACCAGAACTGCACGTCCTTGCCGGCCTTGGTGCCGTTGGGGGTCGTGTAGTCGCTCTTGAGGACCAGGTCCACGCGGCCTTCGGACCCAAAGACCTTCGCGGAGGCCACCTGGTCGTTCTTGAGCAGCGTCAGGCCCTCGGAGGTGTCGATCTTGGTCTGGCCGCCGCCGGACAACGTGGCCAGGGCGGCGCCAATGAGCACAACCACCACAATGATCCAGATGAAGGGACCCTTGAAGAGTTTTTTGACTTTCATGTGTTCTGAGGCTGCGCCCCGTCCCTCCTGCTCAAGCAATTGGCAAAAACTTTTGTGCACGGCCACCTGCCCGCGCTACCAAGCATTGCACCGTTCCTATGTCAACACGCACGGGAAGGCTTAATAGTTCCCTCTGGGCATAACAAATTCCCCCGGCGGCGGCAAGGTGGCCCCGCCGGTCGTCATGCGCCGGTAAAGGCTACTCGTAAATGTGCGGGGCGAGGGTGCCGATGAAGTCCAGGTTGCGGTACTTCTCGGCAAAGTCCAGGCCGTAGCCCACCACAAACTCGCTGGGGATCTCATAGCCGACGTACTTCACGTCGATCTCAACCTTTGCGGCGTCGGGCTTGCGCAGCAGCGTGCAGATTTCCACCGAGGCCGGGCCGCGGGAGATCAGGTTGGCCTTGAGCCAGGACAGGGTCAGGCCGGAGTCGATGATGTCCTCCACGATCAGCACGTGCTTGCCCATGAGGTCCGTTTCCAGGTCCTTGAGGATGCGCACCACGCCGGAGGACTGCGTGCCGGAGCCGTAGGAGGACACCGCCATCCAGTCCATGGTCACGTGGCTGTGCAACGCACGGGAGAGGTCGGCCATGACCATGACGGCGCCCTTGAGCACGCCGACCAGCAGCACGTCGCGGCCCTCGTAGTCCGCGTCGATCAGTGCGGCCAGTTCGGCAACGCGGCTTTGGATTTGTTCCTTGGTGTAAAGAACATGCTTGAGATCGGCTTGGACGTCTTGTGAATCCACCAACGGCTCCTGTTTGTGAAGGAATGTGTAACTGGTTTGGTGCAGCGGCAATGCTTGTGCACTGCCTCAACGAATTACCTGCTGCGTCTAAAGACTAGCTTCCCATAGCCGTGCCCCTCGTGGGGAACGGCGGCGCTGCGGGAAAGGCGCCAGGCGCTGACCTTCCCGGCCATTTGCACAGGCCCGGCAGATCCCCGGCGCGCCAGCAGGGCCTCTGCCGCACCCAGGCGTTCCTGGCTGGGCTGATATCCCCCCAGTGCGACGACGGCCCTCGCCAACACCCTCATCCTCAGGGCCGGGGCCAGTTCCCGGAGCGCGTCTTCGGCCAGGCTGACCTCCTCGGGCCAGTCCGCGCCGGCGGGCGCCAGCTGCGCGATCCGGGCGAACTCGTCCCCGGCGAGCGCGTCCAGGAAGTCGGCGTCGTGGCCCAGGATGCCGGCGGTGCGGGCCAGCGACTCGGTGACGCCCGGTCCCAGCTCGGCGGCCAGGAACGGCAGCACGGTGTGCCGCACGCGCACCCGCAGGTAGGCGGGGTCGCTGTTGGCCGGATCGTGCCAGGGCTCCAGCCCCAGCGCGTTGCATATGGCCAAGGTCTCATCGCGGCGCAGTTTCAGGAACGGCCGGGCGTACAGCCCGCGGCGTTCGCGCATGCCGGCCAGGGAGCGTGTGCCGGAGCCGCGGGCCAGGCCCAGCAGCACGGATTCGGCCTGGTCGTCAAGGGTGTGCCCCAGCAGGACGGTTTCGGCCCCGAGCTCCCGGGCCGCCGCGTCCAGGGCGGTGAAGCGGGCGGCGCGGGCCGCAGCCTCGGGGCCGCCGCCGTCGTGCTCCACGTCCACGGTGCGCACCTGGACGGGGTCAAGGCCCAGGCCGCGCAGGGTTTCCGCCGTCCGCCCGGCCACGCCCGCGCTGCCCGGCTGCATCTGGTGGTCCACCACCACGGCGCCGACGCGGACCTCCCCGCGGGTGGCGAAGAACGCGGCGACGGCGGCCAGGGCCAGCGAGTCCGGGCCGCCGCTGCAGCCCACCAGCACCAGGGGCGGGTTGTCCACGGGATGGTGCTTGCCGGTGGTGGACAGGCCCAGCAGCCCGCCGACCAGGGTGCGGGCCTTGCCCACGGTGGGGTCCAGGCGCCGGCGAGGGCGGATGTTTGCCTCCGCCACCTACAGGCCCATCCGCTCGACCCAGAGGCGGGCATTGTGGATTTCAGTCTCGGTGGGCAGGTTTTCCGCCTGCGCCCAAACGGTGTTGAAGCCTTCCATGCCGGCCACCGCCACCACGTCGCGGACAAACTTGGCGCCGTCGCTGTATTGGCGCATCTTGGCATCCAGGCCCATCAGGTTCCGGATGAACTTCTCCAGCATGCCCCGGTCGCGGCCGCGGTTGTTGAAGCGCTGGCGGATGGTGCGCACGGTGGGCACAATGGTCTGGTCCACGCCGTCCATGACCACGTTGGCGTGGCCTTCCAGGAGGCTCATGACGGCCGTGACGTGGGAGAGTGCGGCCTTTTCCGCCGGGTCCTGCAGGAGGTCCAGGACGGCGCCGCGGCTGGGCCCGTCCGGTGCGGCCCTTTTGCCGCCCAGGGACCTGCTGCCCAGGGACTTGACGGCCTGCAGCATCTTCTCGCCGAGCTTGTCGCTGTCCCCTACCAGGAGACCGCCGAGCTTTTCAATTTCCGCGAGCATGTGGTGGCGCAGCCAGGGTGCGGCCGCAAACTGCACGCGGTGGGTTTGTTCGTGCAGGCACACCCAGAGGCGGAAGTCGTCCGGATCCACCTTGAGGTCGCGCTCCACGGTGATGATGTTGGGTGCCACGAGCAGCAGGCGGCCGCCGCTGGCGGCCGCCGTGGCCCCCTGCCCGGCATTTCCGGGCGCCGTCCCGGAAGCGCCCAGGGCGGCGAAGGGATCGTACTGTCCCAGGACCTTGCTGGAGAGGAAGGCCAGCACGGCGCCGAGCTGGGCGCCGGTCACGGTGGCCCCCGCCGCCGCGGTGTTCTTGCCTGCCGCCGCCTGCTTGGCCGCGAGCAGGGACATGATCGGGTCCATCATGACGGCGAAGCTCTGCGTGTTGGCCTTTGCCCAGGACGCCCGGTCCACCACCAGCACCTCGGAGTCCCGGAGGTCGCGGGCGGCTTCGAGCTTGCTGATCTCGTGCACGTGCGGCACGGACCTTTCCGCCATGAGCCGCAGGTTTTCCACGGCCGCGCCAATTTCGCGGCTGCCCAGCGCCGGGCCCGCCGGTGCCAGGTTTGCCGCCGTCCTGGCGGCCAGCTCCCAGTTGACGAGGGACGACGGCTTGCTTCCGGAGGGGGTCCCCCGGCCCGCGGGGGTCGGGCTGCCCTCGGGGGCGGAAGGGGCGGACTGTGCGCTGCTGTGCGGGCTCATGTCCACCATGAGATCACACTTCCCTGTGGCGGGGCGGTCAGCTGGCGGCGAGGGCGGCGGCCGCGGCGTCGATGGCGGGGATGGCGGAGGCCGGGCCGCCGTCGAGCTGGTTGCCCATGAGGGAGAAGGCCAGCAGGCGCCCCTGTGCGTTGACCACATAGCCGGACAGCGTTGAGACCTGGTTCAGGGTGCCCGTCTTGGCATGGAGCACGCCCGCGGCGGCCACCGTGTCGGCTGCGCTGAAGCGGCCGCCCAGGGTGCCCGTCAGGCCGGCGACGGGCAGGCCTTCCAGCGCCTGCCCCGCATCCGAGCCGGCATGGGCCAGGAGGTGGGAGACCACCTGCACCAGCTGGTGGGCGCTGATCAGGTCGGCCCCGGCCAGGCCGCAGTTGTCCACCGTGACGACGCCGGGCAGCGGCAGGCCCAGCCGGGCGAGGACGCTGCGGACGGCGGCGACGGATCCGGTGTTGTCCGCCGCCCGGCCTTCCTTCACGGCCACCAGCCGGCCCATGACCTCGGCCATGTAGTTGTCCGATTCGGTCAGCAGGTACTGCACCTGCCGGGCCACCGTGGCTGAGCTGACGGAGGCAAGCACGGCCGGGGATGTGGTGGCGGCGGGCGTCCTGGTGATGGCTCCGGCCACCTCGACGCCGGCATCCTTCAGGGCGGCGGAAAAGGCGACGGCCACGGCCAGGGCGGAGTCCTGCGGCCGCGGCCCGTCCGCCCCCGCTGACGTCCGGCCGGCATAAAGGGCCATCGGGTAGACCGGGGCGATCTCACCGGCGTTCACGTCGCCGGGGTCCCAGGCCGGGTTCAGCGCGGGGCCGGTGAAAAGGTGGTCGTCGATGCGCAGTGTCACGGGGCCCTTGACCCCGCCGGCGGCCAGTGCGGCGGCAGTCTTGGCGGCCAGGGTTGCCAGGCCGGCGTGGCCCATGACGGCGGTGGGATCGCTCCTGCCCTCGGACAGCATGGAGTCCCCGCCGGCCCGGAGGATGATCACATTTGGCTCGTCGCCGGCCACCACGGAGGTTTGCAGCCGCGTGCCGGCTCCCAGCACGGTCAACGCGGCCGTGGCCGTGAGCAGTTTCAGGTTGGAGGCCGGGGTGCGGGCACTGTCGCCGTCCTTTGAGTACAGCACCGTGCCGCTCGCGGCATCCGTGACATACGCGCTGAACTGGCCGGCGTTGCCCAGGGCCAATGCCGCATCCATGGCCTTCCCCAGCTTCGCCGGGTCCGGCAGGGGCGCAGTGGCAGGGAGCGGGGCCACGCCGGGAAGCGTGGACAGCGAGGTGGGGGCCAGCTGTGCGGCCGGCGCGGGCGCGGCGGCCGTCTTCCCCGGCAGCAGGGCGGGGGCCAGGTTCACGCCGGCAGGCACGGTGACTGCGGCCAGGGCCAGGATGAGCAATGCGCTCGTCAGGGCTTTGGACGTGCGTCCCATGTCTCAGGTGTTCCTTCGCGGCAGCGGGCCCGGCAATGGCTCAACGGTGCCGCCGGGCAGGTGAAGTCCCGGCCGGATGACGCGGGCGGGGATCGGCAGGGTTTCAGTGAAGCAAAATCCGCCTATATCCTCATACAGAGGCAAGTTTACGCGATCGGCCGCGCCACCACGGCACTGCCGACCACATGATGAGGAGCACCCCATGAAGCACGACGTCACCATTGAGATCCCCCGCGGATCACGCGTGAAGTACGAGGTTGACCACGAAACCGGCCGCGTCCGCCTGGACCGCGTGCTGTTCACCTCCATGCAGTACCCCACCCACTACGGCTTCTTCGACAACACGCTCGGCGAGGACGGCGACCCGCTGGACGCCCTGGTCTGGTACCCCGACGTGGACCTGTTCCCCGGCATCGTGCTGGACGCGCGCCCCATCGCCATCTTCAACATGGAGGACGAGTCCGGCGGGGACGCCAAGCTCGTGTGCGTGCCGGCCGACAAGCGCTTCGACCACATCCAGGAAGCCAGCGACCTGGACCCGTTCCTGATCAAGGAGATCGAGCACTTCTTCACCACCTATAAGGACCTGGAGCCCGGCAAGTGGGTCAAGGCCGACGGCTGGGCCGACCGCGCCGCCGCCGAGGCGGAGCTGGAAGCCTCCATCAAGCGCTTCGGGTCCGAAGGGCACTAAAACGTTCGACGGCGGCGCCCCGCTAGGCGAGCAGGCTGCGCAGGACGGCGGCTGCGCCGTCGTCGTACACGGAGTCGGTGACCTCGTTGGCTGCGGCCAGCACGTCCGCCGCGGCCTGGCCCATGGCCACGCCGCGGCCGGCCCAGCGGAGCATGTCAATGTCGTTGGAACCGTCACCCACCGCCACGGTCAGGCCCGGGTCGATGCCCATCCCGGCCCGCAGCTTTTCCAGCGCGGTGGCCTTGGTGACGCCGTAGGCGGCGATGTCCAGCCAGGCGCTCCAGCCCACGGCGTAGGCGACGCCGTGCAGCCCGGCGGCGGCGATGGCTGCGGAAAAATCCTCGGTGCTGGCTTCCGCGCTGTTGACCACCACGCGCACGGCCCGGGCGTCCAGCAGGTGGTTGAAATCCACGCCGCGGGCCTCGATGCCGAAGCTGGCGTCCTGGAAGCGGGAGGTGGAGAGGAAGTTGCCCTCGCCGTCCTCCAGGGCAAAGCGGGCCCCCGGAATCTTCTCACGCAGCGTGGTCAGGGCGGCGCGCGGGCTGAAGGTGACCCGTTCGACCACCTCGTAGCCGCGGTCCAGGGCGGGGTCCAGGCGGACGGTCACGCCTCCGTTGGAGCACACGCCGTAGCCGCGGACCATCCCGATCTGTTCCACCACGGGGAGCATGGCACCCAGGGAGCGGCCGGTGGCGATCACCACTTCGTGGCCGGCGTCCACCACGGCCGTGGCGGCGTCCCGGACGGCGGCGGTCATGGTGCCGTCGTGGTCCACGAGGGTCCCGTCAACGTCAAGGGCCACGAGATGGCGGCGGGTGCTTGCTGCAGGGGCCGAAGCTGCGGATTCCTGGTCATCGATGCCAGGGACGGCTGTCATTGCTGTCATTGTCATGCTTCCAGTGAAGCAGACCGCCCTGCCTGGAACCTAGGAGCGGGCCCACATGTGCCGTGAACGCCGGGTGAACTTTACAGGACGGGGAACACTTCCATCCCGCCCAGGTATGGCCGCAGCGCCGCCGGAACCGTGACGGAGCCGTCCGCGTTTTGGTGGTGCTCCAGGATGGCCACAATCCAGCGCGTCGTCGCCAGGGTGCCGTTGAGCGTGGCCACCGGCCGGGTGCCGCCCTTGGTGCCGTCGTCGTGCATGACACGCTCGCGGATGTTCAGCCGGCGGGCCTGGTAGGTGGTGCAGTTGGAGGTCGAGGTCAGTTCGCGGTAGTTGTTCTGCGTGGGCACCCAGGCCTCGCAGTCGAACTTGCGGGCCGCGGAGCCGCCGAGGTCGCCGGCGGCCGTGTCAATGACACGGTAGGGCAGCTCGACCTTGGCCAGCATTTCCTCTTCCCAGGCCAGCAGGCGCAGGTGTTCCTCCGCGGCCTTTTCCGGGGTGGTGTAGACGAACATTTCCACCTTGTTGAACTGGTGGACCCGGATGATCCCGCGGGTGTCCTTGCCGTGCGAGCCGGCCTCGCGGCGGTAGCAGGAGGACCAGCCCGCATAGCGGATGGGTTCATTGACGTCGATGATCTCGTTGCCGTGGTAGCCGGCCAGGGCCACCTCGGAGGTGCCCACCAGGTAGAGGTCGTCGTCGGCCAGGCGGTAGATCTCGGCGTCGTGCTGGACGTCAAAGCCGGTGCCGGCCATGGTTTCGGGCAGCACCAGGGTGGGGGTGATCATGGGCGTGAAGCCGGCGGCGATGGCCTGGTCCATGGCCATCTGCAGCAGCGCCATTTCCAGCCGGGCCCCCACGCCCTTCAGGAAGTAGAACCGCGAGCCGGAGACCTTGGCGCCGCGTTCCATGTCGATGGCGCCAATCAGCTCACCGATCTCCAGGTGGTCGCGGGGCTCGAAGTCGGGGAATTCTCGGGGCGTGCCCACCTTCCTGACCGTGACGAAGTCGTCCTCGCCGCCTTCCGGGACGCCGTCGGAGACGAGGTTGGGCAGTGCCCGCACCAGCCGGTCCGCCTCGGCGGCAGCCTCGTCGGAGGCGGCTGCGGCGGCCTTGACGCGCACGGCCAGTCCCTTGACGTCGGCCAGCAGTGCCTGCTTCTCCTCGCCCTTGGCCTGGGCCACCTTCTTGCCGTACAGGTTTTGCTCCGCCCGGAGGGCCTCATAGGCGCTGATCGCGGACTTGCGGGCGGCATCGGCGGCAATGATGTCATCCACCACGGACGGTTCGTCTCCGCGGGCACTTTGGCTGGCGCGGTATTTGGCAGGATTTTCGCAGAGGTCTCTTACATCGATCACGCCCTAAGCCTATCCAATCAAGACAAACCAAACGGCTAAGGTTAGAGAATCATGCCAACTGGAGTCCTCATCATCGTCATCGTGGCCGCCGTCCTGCTCGCCGCCGGCTTCAGCTGGCTGGGGGTCCGCAAGCTGGCACAAAACCACACGCGCAGCGCCGTGGCCGAGCCCCCGCACAAAATCCATGCCGCAGCGCAGAGGGTGGCCTTCATCTACAACCCGACCAAGGGCGGGGCCGCCGCCGCCAAGACGCTGCTGCTGCGCTCCACCACCTTGGCCGGCTGGCCGGAGCCGCTGTTCCTGGAGACCACCGCCGCGGACCCGGGCCACGCCATGGCGCGGCAGGCGCTGGCGGCCAAGTCCGACGTCGTCATTGTGGGCGGCGGGGACGGCACCGTGCGCGCCGTGGGCCAGGAACTGCGGCACACCGAAGTCCCCCTGGCCGTGATCCCGCTGGGCACCGGAAACCTGCTGGCCCGCAACCTTGACCTGGATGTCAACGACGTGGCCGCGAACGTCCAGGTTGCCCTGTTCGGGCACCAGCGGCACATCGACGCCGGCCTGATGGAGATTGAGGACCATGTCACCGGCTCCGTCTCCCAGCATTCCTTCATGGTCATCGCCGGGCTGGGCCTGGACGCCGAGGTCATGAATGACACGAATTCAAAGCTGAAGGAGTCGGTGGGCTGGCTGGCCTACAGCGAGGCCGGGCTGCGCCACATGGCCGGACGGCGCAAAAAGGTCAGCATCGCCCTGGACGACCAGCCGGCGCAGCAGCGCAAGGTCCGCTCCGTGCTCTTTGCCAACTGCGGGCTGCTGCCCGGCGGCATCGACTTTGTGCCGGCTGCACTCATTGACGACGGCGTGCTGGACGTGGTGGTCATCAGCCCGCGCAGCGCGATCGGCTGGGTGGCGATGGTCGGCAAGATCGTGTTCCAGCACAAGAACCGGCTGCCGGTCATTGACTTTTACCGGTCCAGGAAGCTGGTGATCCGCACCGTGATGCCGGTGGAGACGCAGGTGGACGGCGACCCGTGCGGAACGGCCACGGTGGTCAGGGTCGGCGTCGAGCACAAGGCGGTGCTGGTGCGCGTGGCCGCCCCCGACAACCCCGCCTAGCTTCCGGAGGGCGTGGCTTCCGGAGGGCGTTGAACTGCCTGCGCGGCGGCTAGTCCTCGATGAGGCGGTCCGCCTCTTCCTGGCGCAGCGACTGCTCCCGGACCAGGCGTGCTTCTTCTTCGGGGCGGTGCGACTGTTCCATGATCAGGCGCTGCTCCTCGTCAAAGCGCAACTCGTTGGCGTTGTCGCCCTCGTCGCCCACTGACGTGTCGCGGCCTTCATCCCTGCCAGGGTTGACGATGGTGCCGTCCTGGCTGCTGTCCTTGATCCCGTGGGTGTCCATGGCTCCCGGCCCCTTTCTGTTGCCTCGCCTGCTCCGCATGCTTGGCGGATACCCACAGCATAGGCTTGCGGGACGCCGGCGGGAAGAAGCCGCACCGGATCAGCCCAGCAGCGCCTCCACCCAGGCTGCCGCGTCGGCAAAGGCGGTGTCGGCGTTGTACGGCCGGATGAACGGCGGCTGCCGGTCCGCCCGCGGGTACGACCCCAAAAACCGCAGCTCAGGGCTGACCCGGTGCAGGCCGCGCAGGGCGTCGGCCACGCGGGCGTCGCGGATGTGGCCGTCCACGTCCACACTGAAAATGTAGTGGCCCAGGAACTGGCCGGTGGGGCGCGACTCAATCCTGCTGAGGTTCACGCCGCGGCTGGCGAACTGCTCCAGGATTTCCATCAGCGCACCCGGCCGGTCCTCGGGGAGCGGGATGGCCACCGTGGTCTTGTCCGCGCCGGTGGGTTCGGGCAGTTCCCCGGGCGGGCCCACCAGGACAAAGCGGGTGACGGCGCCGATGTTGTCCTCAATGCCGGCCGCCAGGATGGCCAGGCCGGTCTGTTCGGCCACGAGCGGCGCGCAGACGGCCGCCTGGAAGGCGGCGCCGCTGCCGAGGAGTTCATGGGCGGCCGCGGCCGTCGAGTTGGCCGGGACGTGGACGGCGTCGGGCAGGTGGTCCTGGAACCAGTTCCGGGTCTGTGCCCAGGCATGCGGGTGGGTCCCCACGTGCGTGATGTCCTGCAGGGAGACCCCCGACGGGGCCACGAGGACAAAGCTGACGGGCACCACCACCTCGTGCAGGATCCGCAGCTCCACGCCGTTGGAAATGGCATCCAGCGTGGCCGGCACGCCGCCTTCGATCGAGTTTTCAATGGGCAGCATGGCCGCTCGGGCCACGCCCGTGCGGACCTTGGCAAGGGCGTCGGCGGCGTTGGTGGCCGGGACCCTTTCGGCTTCCGCGGCGCCTGGCACCTGCAGGAGCGCAGACTCGGTAAACGTGCCGCCGGGCCCCAGGAAGGTGTAGGGCAGGGGTGAGCTGCCGGTCATGGTGTTCATCGAAGTCGACGTCTTTCTGCTGTGCCGGTCGGCGGGTGGTTAGAGGACGCGGGGTGTTTCGCCGTTTTCGCTGGTCATGGGCTTGCCGGCCTCAAACCAGGCACCCATGCCGCCCACCACGTTGAACGCGCTGTAGCCGTTCTCCGTCAGCCAGGTGGTGGCACGGAAGGAACGCCCGCCGGTGCGGCAGATGACGTTGACGTCCACATCGGGGTCCAGGCTGTCCAGGCGCTCCGGAAGCTGTTCCAGGGGGATGTGGACGGCACCGTCAATGTGCCCGGCCTCCCACTCGTAGTCTTCGCGGACATCCAAGATCACGGCGTCCCCCGGAAGCTCCTCCACAGTGACGTTCATGATGTCTGACATGGCTTTACTCCTGAATATTGGCGGGTGCACTGCGATTAAGCTTAACGCTCTGTGCCGTCCAACGCCCGGCGCCGTCCGCGGCGCTTAAATCCTTGAGGCCGCGGAGGACCAGGTGTCCCCGGTGGTGGAGGCGCCGTCAAACGTGGCCACCACGTATATCAGGAACGCGTAGATCCCCAGATAGATCAGCAGGGCCAGGTAGTTGGTGACCAGGCCCGTGATGGAGAAGGGGCGGCCCTGCGGGCTTTCCCGGGACAGTGCGATGTGGCCCAGGACGATCCCGACAATTTGGGGAATGATGAGCCAGCCCGCAATGAACAGGGACGCCAGGCCGATGATCATGCTGGACAGGCTCAGCCCGCGGGGGCCGCTGCCGGCATCCACGTAGCCGGGCGCGCCCTGGTAATGGGCAGGCGGACCGTACTGGGGCTGGGAGAACTGCACCTGGGCCGGTGCGCCGTAGGGGTTCTGGCCGTAGCCCTGCTGGCCGTAGGGTTGCCGGCCGGGCTGCGCAACGTAGTCGGGCGGCCCGTAGGCCGGAGGCGTTCCGGAATACGGCTGCGGCTGTTCCGGCTGGTTGGACAAGGCTGGCTCCTGCTGTGTTCCGGGCCTCCGGGAGGGAGGCAGGTAAACTCATCGATTCCTGCCCTCCATCGTAGTGCAGGCACGTGCGCGGCCCCTGTGGGGCATGCCGGCCGCGCCGCCGGGGCCGCCCTGCGCACCCGCCGCGGCAGCCGCTGGAGATGCTCCGGCGTCCATAGTGTGACGAATGGATGCGCCGGGACTGCCTCCTCTGGCATGCTGGGACCATGGCTAGCCGCGCGGGCACACTTGCCCTCCCCCAGGACCTTGTTGACCTCACGTCGTTGTTGGACGCCTACTATGACATTTCCCCCGACCTGGGCGATCCAGGGCAGCGCGTGGCGTTCGGCACCTCCGGGCACCGCGGCTCGTCGCTGAAGGCTTCCTTCAACGAGGGCCACATCGCCGCCATCACCCAGGCCATTGTGGAATACCGTGCGGGGCAGGGCATCACCGGCCCGCTGTTCATGGGCAAGGACACCCACGCGCTCAGCGAGCCGGCACAAAACACGGCGCTGGAGGTGCTCGCGGGCAACGGCGTGCAGGTGCTCATCGACGCCCGCCACGCCTTCACCCCCACCCCGGCCGTCTCGCATGCGATCCTGAGCTACAACGCGGGCCGGACCGACGCCGTCGCGGACGGCATCGTGGTGACCCCGTCCCACAACCCGCCCGGCGACGGCGGCTTCAAATACAACCCCCCGCACGGCGGGCCGGCGGACTCCGACGCGACGGGCTGGATCGCCAACCGCGCCAACGAGCTGCTGGAGGCCGGGCTGCGCGGCGTCCGGCGCGTGCCGCTGGCCGATGCCTTGAACGTGTCCACGACGGGCAAGTTCGACTTCCTCTCCGGCTACGTCGATGACCTTCCCTCCGTCCTGGACCTGGACGCCATCCGCACCGCCGGCGTGCGCATCGGCGCCGATCCCATGGGCGGGGCGTCGGTGGACTACTGGGGCGAGATCGGCGAGCGCCACCACCTGGACCTGACCGTGGTCAACCCGACCGTGGACCCGCAGTGGGCGTTCATGACGCTGGACTGGGATGAGAAGATCCGCATGGACTGCTCCTCGCCGTCGGCCATGGCGTCCCTCATCAACAAGCTCGAGTCCGGCGCGCCGTACGACGTCGCCACCGGGAACGACGCCGACGCCGACCGGCACGGCATCGTGACCCCGGATGCGGGCCTGATGAACCCCAACCACTACCTGGCCGTGGCCATCCAGTACCTGTACACGCACCGCCCCCAGTGGCCCGCCACCGCGGGCGTGGGCAAGACCCTGGTGTCCTCCTCCATTATTGACCGGGTGGCCGCCGACCTGGGCCGCCGGCTCGTGGAGGTGCCCGTGGGCTTCAAGTGGTTTGTGCCCGGCCTGCTCTCCGGCGAGGGCGTGTTTGGCGGGGAGGAATCCGCCGGCGCCTCCTTCGTGAAGAAGGACGGCTCGGTCTGGACCACGGACAAGGACGGCATCCTGCTGGCCCTGCTCGCCTCGGAAATCACCGCCGTCACGGGCAAGTCCCCCTCGGCGCACTATGGTGAGCTGACCGCCCGCTTCGGGGCGCCGTCGTACGCGCGCATCGACGCGGCCGCCACCCGGGAGCAAAAGGCAGCGCTGGGCAGGCTGTCCGCCACCGACGTCACGGCCACCACCCTGGCCGGCGAGGACATCACGGCCAAGCTGACCGAGGCCCCCGGCAACGGGGCGGCCATCGGCGGGCTGAAGGTGACCACGGACAGCGCCTGGTTTGCCGCCCGCCCCTCCGGCACCGAGGACGTGTACAAGATCTATGCCGAGTCCTTCAAGGGCCCGGAGCACCTGGCGCAGGTCCAGGCCGAGGCAAAGGCGCTCGTGGACGGCGTCATCGCCTGACAGGGGCACCCTCGCCGGGTAATTTCGCCGGGGCACCCTCGCCCGGCACTGCCCCTAATCCGCCGGGCCGAGCGTCTCCTTGATTTTGGCGGCGGCAAAACCGAATGCCTGGCGCAGCGTCGTCTTCGGCGGCAGTGAGACCTCGTCCGGGTTGGTAAGGATGTCCAGCAGCACCGGGCCGGGGTGGGCCAGGGCCGCGCTGATGGCGGCGTCCAGTTCCTCCGCCGCCTCGACCCGGACCGCGTGCAGGCCGCAGGAACCGGCCACCGCGGCCAGGTCGGGGTTGTGCAGAACGGTCCCGAACTCGGGCAGCCCCACCTCCTCCTGCTCCAGCTTCACCATGCCCAGCCGGCCGTTGTTGAACACCACGAGCTTCACGGGGAGGTCGTAGGCCACTGCCGTGAGCAGGTCCCCGAGCAGCATGGTCAGCCCGCCGTCCCCGCAAAAGGCCACGACCTGCCGGGACTTGTCCAGCGCGGCTGCGCCCAGCGCCTGGGGCATGGCGTTGGCCATGGAGCCGAGGTTGTAGGAGCCCAGCAGCCGCCGGTCCCCGTCCATGGCGACGAAGCGGGAGAGCCAGACCGTGGACATGCCGGTGTCGGAGGTGAAAATGGCGTCCTGGTCCGCATGGGCGTTGACGGCGGCGGCCACAGCTTCGGGCCGGATCCGCTCCTGCGGGTTGTCCACCGCGGCGCGGAGCCTTCCCGTCAGCGTCGCTTCGTAGCCCGGCGCCGCAAGCCGCGCCTGTTCCGCCGTCCAATCGACGTACTTCCTGCGGGCGCCGGCCAGGTGGCCCCCGTCCCGGCCGTCGCGCAGCAAGGGAAGCAGGAGGTCCAGCGCCAGGGCGGCGTCGCCCACCACCCCGTGGTCCACGTTGATGCGTGCTCCGATGTTCTCCCCGCGCACGTCAAGCTGGACCACCACCTTGCCTTCGGGCAGCCACTCCCGGTATGGGAAGTCCGTGCCCACCATCAGCAGCACGTCGCAGGAGTCCAGGGCATGCAGGGCGGCCGGGTTGCCGATCAGCCCGCTCTGGCCCACCTGGAAGTCATTGTCCTTCTCCAGGCCCTCCTTGGCCTTGAGGGTCAGCACCATGGGTGCCTGGAGGGCCCTGGCGGCGGCCAGCACCTGGGTCCGCGCCTCCCTGGCGCCCATGCCCACCAGCATGGTGACCGCCCCGGCGCCGTTGAGTGCCTGCGCGGCGACGGCGACGGCATCCGGCTCCGGGGACTGCCGCCGCCGGACATCCACAAAGTGCGGCCGCACGTCGGAGTCCGCCGGCTGGGAGCCGATGTCCCCGGGGATGCTCAGCACCGCGACGCCGGACAGGGTGCGGGCGGCGTTGACCGCCTGTTCGAGCAGGTAGGGCAGCTGCCCGGGACTGGTCACCGTCTTGCAAAACACTGCGACGTCGGCAAAGAGCTGATCGTTGTTGACTTCCTGGAAGAAGCCGCTGCCGATTTCCGCGCTGGGCACCTGGCCGCAGATGGCCAGCACGGGCGTGCGCGACTTCTTTGCGTCGTACAGGCCGTTCAGGAGGTGGATGGATCCGGGCCCCACCGTGCCCATGCAGACGCCGAGCACGCCGGAGAGCTGGGACTGGGCACCGGCGGCAAAGGCGGCCGCCTCCTCGTGCCGGACCCCTATCCATTCCAGCCGCTCTTCCGTCCGGATGGCGTCCGTAAGCGGGTTCAGCGCATCCCCCACCACGCCCCAGACCTGCCGGACGCCCAGGTCCGCGAGCGCAGTGACGATCATGCCGGCAAGAGTGCCCATTGTCTTCTCCCTGGTTGGACGTGGCCGCACGGCGGTGGAGCGGCCGGTGGATTTCTAGCTGCGTGGGAACGAGTCGGCGCTGGCAGCGGCCCAGTCCTGCGCCCAGTCCTGCGGCGGCTCGTGCAGGAGCTCGCCCGGCTCCAGCCAGTTGTACAGTTCCGCATATGACTGGGTGTTCATGTGGCCTATCCGGCGCCGGAGCATGGCCGGCGACAGCTCCGAGAAGTTGTGCACGCCCATCGAGGCGGCCATGCGCAGCGCCTCGCTGACGGTGGCGTGCTGGTAGCGCTGGACCCGGTGGCTTTTATCCTCGACGTCCAGGGCTGATGCCCGGCGCGGGTCCTGGGTGGCGACACCGACCGGGCACTGGTTGGTGTGGCACCGCTGGGACTGGATGCAGCCGGTCGCCATCATCATGGCCCGGGCGGCGTTCGTGTAGTCCGCACCCTGGATGACGCGCTTGATGATGTCGGTGCCCGTGGCGACCTTGCCGGAGGCACCGATGCGGATGCGGTCCCGCAGCCCGGTGCCCACCAGCGCATTGTGGACCAGCATGAGCCCCTCGGTCAGGGGCGTGCCCACGTGGTCTTCATATTCCAGGGGTGCAGCCCCCGTGCCGCCTTCGGAGCCGTCCACGATGATGAAGTCCGGTGTGATACCTTCTGCGGCCATGGCCTTGCAGATGCCCAGGAACTCACTGCGGGCCCCGACGCACAGCTTGAATCCCACCGGCTTTCCCTGGCCCAGGGTGCGCATCCTGGCCATGAACAGGACCAGCTCCCGCGGCGTGGAGAACACCTTGTGGGAGGCGGGGCTGACACATTTTTCGCCTTGGGGGACGCCGCGGGCCTGCGCAATTTCGGCGGTGACCTTCCCGGCCGGAAGCACCCCGCCGATGCCGGGCTTCGCGCCCTGGCTCAGCTTCAGGCTCAGGCACCGCACGGACGGGTGGGCCGCCTTGTCCGCATACATGTCCGGATCGAAGTCGCCCTGCCTGGTCCGTGCCCCAAAGTAGCCGCTGCCGATTTCCCACACCAGGTGCCCGCCGTGGCGCAGGTGGTAGTCGGTGAGGCCGCCTTCCCCGGTGTCGTGGGCGAAGCCGCCCATCGCGGCGCCCTTGTTCAAGGCCAGCAGCGCGTTGGCGGACAGCGCGCCAAAGCTCATGGCGGAAACGTTCAGCAGCGCCATGTCGTAGGGCTGCGTGCAGTCGGGCCCGCCGATCCGGACCCGGGGCTGGTGCTCCGGAGGCTCCAGCGGCGCCGTGCTGTGCACCAGATATTCATAGCCGACGGCGTTGACGTCCCGTTCCGTGCCGAACGCCTTCTCCTGGTTGGTGCCCTTGGCCCGCTCATAGATCAGGGAGCGGGTGTCCCTGTCATAAGGTCGGCCGTCAAAGTTGCGCTCGATGAAGTACTGCTGCATCTCGGGCCGGATGTATTCGAGCATGAAGCGCATGTGTCCCAGGACGGGGTAGTTGCGCAACACCGAATGCCGCTTCTGCACCACGTCGTGGATTGCCACCAGCAGCAGGAACAGCAGGACGGCCACCGCCACCCACCACCCCGCTCCCGTGAACCAGGCCAGCGCCACGGCGGCAAGCGTGAGGAAAGCCAGTGCACACAACATTGTGATCCGCAACATGGGGCCATGCTACTCCCCGGTTGCTCCCCCGCCTCGTACGTCGGCCGGGGACCCCTGCACCGTGGGCCCACCCGGCAACACCTTCCCTGCGTCAGTGGTGCGTGCCGGGCTCGTGTTCGGCGTGTCCCAGGGGCTCCAGCTGGAACGTGGAGTGCTCCACGCTGACGTCAAAGTGGCCGGCGACGCAGTGCTGGAGGGAATCGAGCATGGCGGCGGCGTGCCCGTCGTGGAAGCATTCGGGATCCACCACCACGTGGGCGGAGAGCACCGGCAGGCCCGTGGCGATCTGGCTGGCATGCAGGTCGTGGACCTCACGGACATGGTCCAGTTCCAGGATGTGTTCGCGCACCTTGGCCAGGTCCAGCCCGGCGGGGGTGGACTCGAGCAGGACGCCGATGGTTTCCAGCAGCAGCTTCACGGCGCGCGGCAGGATCAGCACGCCGATGAGCATGGCCACGACGGCGTCGGCCTGCATCCAGCCGGTGGCCGCGATGACAGCCGCCGCCACGATGACCGCCACCGAACCCAGTGCGTCGTTGAGCACCTCCAGGAACGCCGCCCGCATGTTGAAGTTCCGGCTGCGCCCGCCCAGCAGCACAAACAGCGAAATCAGGTTTCCCACCAGGCCGATCGCACCGAAAACCAGCATTTCCCGGGAGGCGATGTCCGCCGGATGGAACAGCCGCTGCACCCCTTCCACCAGCACCACCAGGCCGACGGCGAGCAACACCGCGGCCTGTGCCGTTGCGGCCAGCACTTCGGCACGGGCAAAGCCCCAGGTGCGCCGGTTCGTGGACGGCCTGGCCATCAGGCGGGCAGCCAGCAGCGCCATGGCCAGCCCGCCGGCGTCGGTCAGCACGTGGGCGGAGTCGAACAGCAGGGCCAGCGAACCCGTCAGCAGCGCACCGATGAGCTGCAAGGCAAAGACGGCCAAGGTCACGCCCAGCGCAACGGCGATGCGGCCCTGGTGGGTTTCCCCGGGGGCCCCGCCGTGGCTGTGTCCATGCGAATGGCTGTGTCCTGACATGCCACCATAGTACATCTTCCAATGAATCCATCAAAGGGTGTACCATAATGAGAATGAAGCCCATTAGCAACGCTGCCGTGCTGGCCAGGTTTGGCTATGCCATTTCCGACCCCACCAGGGCGCAGATCCTCATGGAGCTGGCCCACGCACCGAACTATCCGGCGGCCCTCGCGGACAAGCTGGAGGTCTCGCGCCAAAGCATGTCCAACCACCTCTCCTGCCTGCGCGACTGCGGCCTGGCCGTGGCCGTCCAGGAGGGGCGCCGGTCCCGCTACGAACTGGCCCACCCGGCGCTCGCCCATGCACTCAACGACCTGCTCGGCGTCGTGCTCCAAGCCAGCGAGGGCCACCTGCCCCACCCGTAGTTGCGGCGCCCGCTTCCGGGCCCGTGGTAGATCGGTACGGGCATGCACGCTCAGAGGATCAAGCCGCACGGGACGTCGTTGCCCCGGATGCAACCAGTCCCCGCAAGGGGAGGCTAAACACGACACTCAAAACCATGACCGGACTCTCCCAGTGGATACGCCCGAGCATCCACCCGTGACCAAGACCTCACAACTCAAAAGAAGGCCCTGACCGCCCCCGGGGTGCCACCGGAGGTGACTTTCACCGGCCATGGCCTCACCGGTGCGGGGATGCCCTGGCCGTCACCAAGCCCGACCGCCTGGCCCGGTCGTTGCGCAATGCAAAGGGCATCGTCGATGGGCCCACCCGCCGCGAGGCCAGGATCCGCATCGGCGGCCCTGTCAACGACCCCACCGTTCCCGTGGGCCTCCTCCTTTTCAACGTCCTTGGCGTCAATTTCCGCACCGATCCTGCCCGGACCCCATTTCCGGCAGGGGCGCCGGGGCCGATATCCTTGTCCGTGGCCGCGCACCTGTTCTGCGCACACACCACACACTGGGAAGGCACTGCCATGAGCCTATTGGGCACCAAATGGACCATCCACGGGGACGGCAGGACCGTCAAGCCGGGCCAGGTGGTGGCACCCCAGGAGCGGTTGGCCTGGCCGCTGACCATCGGGATCGGCCTGCAGCATGTGGTGGCCATGTTCGGCGCCACGTTCCTGGTGCCCATCCTTACAGGAATGCCGCCGGCCACGACCCTGTTTTTCTCCGGGATCGGCACCTTCTTCTTCCTGCTCCTCACCCGCGGCCGCGTCCCCAGCTACCTCGGTTCCAGCTTTGCCTTCATCGCCCCGATCATGGCGTCCCAAAAGGAGTTCGGCGTGGGAGGGGCGCTGGGCGGGGTGGTGATGGCCGGCGTCGTGCTGGCCCTGATCGGCGCGCTGGTGCAGAAGTTCGGCGCCACCTGGATCAACCGGCTCATGCCCGCGCCCGTGACAGGCACCATTGTGGCGCTGATCGGGCTGAACCTGGCGCCGTCCGCGAAAGACAACTTCCTCAAGGCCCCCGTCACCGCGTTCACCACACTGCTGGTGATCATCCTGGTCAGCGTGCTCTTCCGCGGCATCCTGGGCCGGCTGTCCATCCTGGTGGGCGTGGTGGTTGGCTACGTCGTGGCCGTGCTGCGCGGCGAGGTCGACTTCTCCGGCATCGACGGCGCTGCCTGGATCGGGCTGCCGCCGTTCCAGGCGCCCACGTTCCACGTCGCCGTGATCGGCCTGTTTGTGCCCGTGGTGCTGGTGCTGGTGGCGGAGAACATCGGCCACGTGAAGTCGGTGGCGCTGATGACCGGGGAGGACCTGGATCCCTACGCCGGGCGCGCCATCATGGCCGACGGCGTCGCCACCACCCTGGCCGGTCTCGGCGGCGGCTCCGGCACCACCACCTACGCGGAAAACATTGGCGTCATGGCGGCCACGAAGGTCTACTCCACGGCGGCCTACTATGTGGCGGCCTGCACGGCGCTGCTGCTGAGCTTCTTCCCGAAGTTCGGCGCCCTGATCGCCACCGTGCCCGTGGGCGTGCTGGGCGGCGCGGCCACACTGCTGTACGGCATGATCGGTGTGCTGGGAGTGCGGATCTGGGTGCAGAACAAGGTGGACTTTTCCAACACCATCAACCTGACCACCGCTGCCGTGGCGCTCATCGTGGGCGTGGCCGACTACACCTGGGCCGTGGGCGGCCTGCAGTTCGCCGGCATTGCGCTCGGCACGGCCGCGGCCCTGGTGGTCTACCACGGCATGCACGCGCTGGCGACGTGGCGCGGCACGGCGGCAGACCCCCTGGAGCCGGAAAAGGAACCCGCCCTCTGACCGAGGCCCGGTGACCCACCGCCCCGGGTGACCGGGCGTGTCGGGATCCGGGTTTCGACAGGCTCAACCGGCGGCAGGCTCAACCGGCGGCAGCTTAGATGCCGTTAAGGGCCTCCGAGGTGGCCCGCGTTGTGTGCCGGGCTGCGTCGGCCAGGGCGGCCTCCGGCGATCCGGCCACATCGGTGGCGCTCACTGCCGCCACCACGCCGTGCGCCGCCAACTCCTGGGGCGCCACGGCAATCCGGCCGGCCACCACGACGACGGGAATCCCCCTCGCGTGGGCGGCGTCGGCCACGCCGATGGGCGCCTTCCCCGACAGGGACTGCGCGTCCATGGAGCCCTCGCCCGTAATGACCAGGTCCGCGTCCGCCAGCGCCGCGTCCAGCCCCACCAGCTCCGCAACCAGGTCAAAACCACGCTCAATCGAGGCGTTGGCGTACGCCACAAACAGCGACGGAAAGCCGCCCGCCGCCCCGGCACCCGGAATGTCAATGTCCACGCCGGTGCTCTCCCGGACCAGCGACGCCAGGTGGCGCAGCCCGGCGTCGAGTTTCTCCACGGCGTCGTCGTCGGCACCCTTTTGCGGGCCGAAGATGTGGGCGGCGCCGTTGTAGCCGTACAGCGGGTTGTCCACGTCCACGGCCATGCGGATCCTGGCCGTGGCCAGGCGCGGGTCCAGCCCGGACGCGTCGACGGCGGCCACGTCCAGCAGCGAGCCGCCGCCCAGCGGCACCAGGTTGCCGTGGGCGTCCAGCAGCTTCAGGCCCAGCGCGCGCAGGGCGCCGGAACCGGCGTCGGTCATGGCCGAGCCGCCCAGGCCGATGATGATCTCGGTGGCACCGGCCTCCAGGGCGGCGGCAATGAGCTGCCCGGAACCGTAGGAATGGGCCCGCAAGGCGTTCTCCACGGTGGGCTCGGAAAGCAGGTAGCCACTGGCCTGGGCGGTTTCAATGACGGCCACATGGGTGTCCGGGTGGATGGCCCAGGCTGCGCCCACCGGCTTGATGATGGGGCCCACCACGGGGTTGAGGTGCTCCTCGAAGCCGGCTGCGACGGCCGCCTCAAGGGTGCCCTCGCCGCCGTCGGCCACGGGCAGGGTGGTCACCACGGCGTCGGGGTAGACCCGGAGGGCGCCTTCGCTCATGGCGGCGGCCGCTTCGACGCCGGTCAGGGTGCCCTTGAACTTGTCGGGCGCAATCAGGATTCGCATGGCTCCATCCTGCCAGCCCGGCCGGCATGTTACGCAGTCGGGGCGGGCGCCGTGGAGCCCGGCGCCGCGGGGTTCCCCTCCGCGGGCCAGTACCCCCGCTCCCGCATGACGCCGGCCAGCAGCTCCGCACGGTCCGTCATGATGCCGTCCACGCCCAGGTCCAGCAGCCGGTGCATCTGCGCAGGGTCGTTGATGGTCCACACGTGCACCTTCAGCCCCAGCCGGTGGGCCTTCGCGACGGACCGCCGCGTCACGAGCCTCATGGACTTGTAGTGCGTCGGGACCTGCAGCACGTCCACGGTGCGCATCATGGCCGCCAGGACCGGCACGGGCATCCATGACTGCAGCGCAAAATAGGCGGCCAGCAGCGTCTTGCCGGGTGAACAGGCCACCGGCCGGCCCAGCCGCGCGAGCACGTCCTTCCGCCGCCGGTCTGAAAACGACGCCACGCAGACCCGGTCATGCAGGCCGAATTCCCCAATGAGCGCGGCGAGGTTGGCCGCGGACCGGCCATCCTTGACGTCGATGTTGAAATTGGCGTCCGGCAAGGAGGCAAAGAGTTCCCGCAGCGTTGGGAGGGGTTCCCGCCCGGCCACGCGTGCCTGCCGGACGACGGCGTAGGGCAGTTCCGCGATGGCCCCGCCCTTGTCGGTGACGCGGTCCAGGGTGGGGTCGTGGAAGACCATGGTGACGCCGTCACTGGTGGTGTTGATGTCGGTTTCCAGGTAGAGGTAGCCCAGGTCCAGGGCTGCCCGGAAGGCGGGAAGCGTGTTTTCGCCTCCGGCGGGGGCGAATCCGCGGTGGGCGATGGCCAGCGGGACGGGCGATGCCAGGTAGGGCTTGGCGCGCTTCACGTCCGCCGCCTACGTCCGGTGCAGTGCGGCGAGGCGCTGCTCGATGATTTGGGCCACGCCGTCGTCCACCATGCGTGGGGCCTGCATGGCCGCGGCGGCGAGCGCATCCGGGTGGCCGCTGGCCATGGCGTAGCCGGCGCCGGCCCAGCCGAGCATTTCGATGTCGTTGGGCATGTCGCCAAACGCCAGTACGTCCGCGGCCTCGATGCCCTTGGAGGCGGCGTACTCGGCGAGGGTGACGGCCTTGTTGACGCCCAGCGGCCCCATTTCCAGCAGGGCCATATCCGGCGCGGAGTGCGTGACGGCGATCAGCCTGCCAATGCTCGGGCGGACCAGCTCCAGAAATTCATCCGCCGTGCCGGAGTGGAGGATGGAGAGCATCTTGATGATGCCGCCGTCCTCCATCGACGGGGCCAAGGGCGCGGGCACCACGTCCCTGACATTGGCCGGGCGGTCCCTGGCAAGGAAGCCGGGTTCCACGTGGAAGCCGTCGAGGCTTTCCAAGGCAAAATACGGCTCCGGGACCAGGTCCGTGATCCTGGCGCGGACCTCGGCCAGCGTCTCCCACGAAAGCAGGTGCGAGGCCACCACCGACTCGCTTTCCAGGCTGTAGGTGACGGCGCCGTTGGAGCAGATCACGGTTCCGGTGTGGCCGATTTGTTCCCGGATGGGGTCCAGCCAGCGCGGCGGGCGGCCGGTGACGAACACGATGTCGATCCCGGCGTCGGCGGCATCGCGGAAGGCGGCCACGGTGCGGGGGCTGATCCGTCCGTCGTGCCCCAGAATGGTTCCGTCGATGTCACTGGCAATTAAGCGCATACCCAAGGCTATCCAACTTCACGGGAAAGGGTGCACGGGGCCGCCCAGCATGCCTTATCGCCGATGAAGGGGCCAACCCGCGAGGAAGGTGTCAGTTGACACCTCTTTGGCGGGTTGGCCCCTTCATCGATGTGCGACGGCGAAAAGCGTGCGGGTTGGGGGCAGCCCTTACTGCACCTCGAAAATTCCCGTGATCCGGGCGCGGGCCAGGGTGTGGAAGGCCAGGTTGAAGCCCAGCACGGCCGGGGTGGCGTTCGGGTCCACGTCCAGCGCGGGGACGTCGACGGCGTGGACCACCACCATGTAGCGGTGCGGGCCGTGCCCGGCGGGAGGTGCGGCGCCCATGTAGCCGGGGAACCCGCCGTCGTTCTTCAGGGCCAGGGCGCCGTCGGGCAAAGGGGCACCCTCCGCCAGGGACGCCACGGACGCCGGGATGTTGGCCACGGCCCAGTGCCAGAAGCCGCTGGCCGTGGGCGCGTCGGGGTCGTACATGGTGACGGCGAAGCTGCGCGTGCCCTCCGGGAACCCGGACCAGGACAGCTGCGGGGACAGGTCCTGCCCGTCCGGGTGGCCGCCGGGATTGACTTGGCGCAGCGGCAGGGTGGCCCCGTCGGCAAAGGAAGTGCTGGTGAGCGTGAAGTCCGGGACGGGGGCAAGGAATGAGTAAGGGTCGAAATCATACATGGGGCTGGCCTTCCTGCAGTTCTTTTCGGGTGGGAGGGTTGGCGCCCGCGCGGGACACCGTGATGGCCGCGGCACGGGAGGCGTAACGGAGGATTTCCTCCAGTTGTTCACGGGTCATGGCACGCAGGGCGTCGCGGCGCTGGGCGCCGTCGAGTTCGCGGTCCACGAGGGCCCCCAGCAGCGCGGCCATGAAGGAATCCCCGGCGCCCACCGTGTCCACCACGGCCGTGGGCGGGACGGCGCACGCGGCCTCGCCGGCGGCGCACACGGCCCAGGGGCCGGCCGCGCCCTGCGTGACCACCACGACGGCGGGCCCTTCCGTGCCGCCCATGGCGAGCCAGCGGCGGGCCGAATCCTTCGGACGCGTGCCGGGGTAGAGCCACAGCAGGTCCTCGTCGGAGGCCTTGACGACGTCCGCGAGCGCCACGAACTTTTCGGCCTGCGCCCTCGCGTAGCCGGCGTCCGTGATGATGCTGGGGCGGGCGTTGGGGTCGTAGGAAATGGTGGCGGAGGGGTGGGCGGCAACGACGGCGTCGAAGACCTGCCCGGCTCCCGGGGCCAGCATGGCGGCGATGGAACCGGTGTGGAGCAGCGTGGTGGCGGCCGGCATGAAGCTGGGGACGCCCTGGCCGTCCGCGGACGGCAGTTCCCAGTCCAGCGCGAACTCGTATTCGGCGGCGCCGTCCGCACCGACGACGGCACGGGCAACGGAGGTGGGGAGCCCGTCCGGGGCCACGGGCACCAGGACGTCGTTGTCTTTGAGATGCCCGGCGATCATGTCACCGTAGGCGTCCCTGCCGAAGCGGCCCAGGAACTGCGCGGGGTGGCCCAGCCGGGCCAGCCCCACGGCCACGTTCAGGGGGCTGCCGCCCACGTGCGGCACCGGTTTCCGCCCCGGGCGCACCACTTCGTCGATCAGGGCTTCACCGATTACCGTCAGCATGCCACCAGCCTACGGCCATGGCCGGAAAAGGGTGGAACGCGGCGAAATTTCCCCCGCGGCATGTTCGCCTTCCACCGGCCGCTGCACATAGGCTCGAAGGCATGAGCAGCCATTGGGAACGCCTTGACGAATCACTGCGTCCCTCCGTCGCCGCCTCCGTCGCCACCTATGAACGTGCCCGCCCGCAGCTGCTGGCCGTGACGGCGGAAATGGAGGCGCTGGTGCGCGAGGTCATGGAAGACGCGGACGAGCGGCCGTTGTTTGTCACCAGCCGCACCAAGACGGTGGAGTCGTTCCGGGAAAAGGCATCGCGGATGGTGGCCGCCGAACCCGGCGCCGCCCCCGTGCTGGCATTTCCGGAGCCGCTGCGCAATCTTACCGACATGGTGGGGGTGCGGGTCATCACCACGCTCCCCGGGGAAAATGCCAACGTGGCGAACCTGAACAAGCGGCGCCGGAACATCTTTGACTGCCGCGGGGACCGGGAGAAGGACATTGGCTCCATCGAATCCGGCACCTACGGCTATTCCAGCCGGCACCTGATCCTGCGCAGCATCCACAATGACGTGGTGCGGGCGTACCAGGAGGTGCTGGATCCGGAGGCCAAGGCCAACGGCAGCTACTTTTTTGAGTGCCAGATCCGCACCATTTTTGCCCATGCCTGGAGCGAGATTGAGCACGACATCCGTTTCAAGGCTCAGGACCCGCGTGCCTGGAGCCCGTACTTTGACCGCCAGTTCACGGCCACGGCGGCCATGTTGGAGACCGTGGAATCGGCCTTCTCGGAGCTGCACGAACGCTACGAGACCGTGACGAGCTTTTGGGACGCGGAAGGCGAAGGTGCGGAGTCGCTGACCCCGAACCGGATCAAGGCCGTGTGGCAGACCCTGCTCCCGCATGTGGACCGGAAGGCCGACGACGACTGGGGCTGGGCCGCCGAGCTGGTCGCCGCGCACGGGCTCACCAGGACCATCGACCTGGCCGCGCTGCTACAGCCGGAAATCATCTCCAACGTCCGCAAGGCCCTGGACCACCGCTACTCCCCGGGCCCGGACAGGCTGCTGGACGACCTGCTGCTGTGGCAGTTTGGCCAGAGCCACATCGACTTGACGGCCGAGGACGCCGACGCCGGGCAGACGCCGCGGCGCGACAGCCTGCAGCGCCGCCACCAGCAGATGCAGCGCTACCGCAAGGCCATGGGCTTTTAGACGGCCGGAATCCGTATGCCCAGCAGTTCCAGCAGCCTCGCCGTCGAGCGGGTGGAATAGGACAGCGGGTCCTCCTCCCCGAGGGCAAAGCCGTACAGCAGCGACGCCGCGATGTTCTGCACCAGCATCTCCATGTCGCCGTCCGCCAGCATCCGGCCCGTCATGCGTTCCAGCCCGAGGTTCAGGGCCTGCGCCAACAGCGGCCGGTGGCTGCGGATGATCTCCTGCAGTTCCGGGTCGTGGCCGGCCTCCAGGATCGGGTTGAGCCGCATGGTGACCACGTCCGGGCCCAGCCTGGGGGCAAAATAGATGCCCGTCAGCCGCAGTGCCACCGACACGAGGCTGGATTCACCGCGCCGGCAGTCCAGGGCGGCCTTAAGGGCGCTTTCGGCGCGCAGGTCCTCGGCCCCTGCAACGGCAGTCCGGAACAGGTCCTTCTTGGACGGAAAATAGTAGTTCCCGGAGCCGGCGGCCAGCCCGGCGGCCTCGGCCACGCGTCGGTGCGTGACGGCGGAGGGGCCCTCGTCAATGAGCAATTGCGCGGCTGCCACGGCCATCAGCTCCCGTTTGGCCTGGCTACGACGTTGCTTGACTGTTCCCACCCCCGCTCGACTGGACTGCCGGAATATTTCCACCGCTTCCGGCGCTACACCAAAAGCCATACAACAGTATGGGTTTTGGGATGGGCCAGACCGGCCCACGCAACAGGGAAAGCGATTGCATCATGAGCATGGCAGCGGAAGCTCTCAAGATTGACTGGGCGACTATGCCTACGTACAACACCATCATGTCACTGGCCGCGGGGGCCGGGTTGCTGGCAGTGGTCATTTTTGGCCGTGACCTCCTCCGGCTCCGCCGCAACAAGGACGCCGCCGTCAGCACCGACGGCTGGTCCATGGCCTTTGGCGTGCTGGGCCTGATCCTCACCGCCACCGGCCTGCACATGACCTTGACGTGGCCGATGGCCGCAGGCGGCTTCCCGTTTGACAACATCATTTTCGGTGAGACCAGCCTGGGCTTTGGCGTGCTGTTGCTTGGCGCGGCCTTCTACCTGTGGCGCCGCGGCGGGGCCCTCACCTCGGCCCCCGACCCGGTTGCCTTCGCGGCCACGACGGCCCGCCCGCTGTCCCTCTTCATTGGCGGACTGGGCCTGAGCCTGTTCGCGATCGCCGCAGCCGGCATCAGCTACCAGCTTTTTGCCGCGCCGGCCGAGGAGCCTATTTCCGGAACCTTCGCCGCCTACCCCATGATTGAGGCCACGTTCATGTCCGGGCTGTTCGCCCTCGTCGGCGTCGGCGCAGTGCTGTTCCCCGTCGCCGTTGCCAAGCTCCGCACGTCCGGCGCTGCCGCGGCCGGGCTGGTCAAGGTGATCGGCGTGGTGTGGTTCCTGACCGGGCTGGCGTTCCTGCTCTTCGGTGCCATGAACTACTTCACGCACATCGGCCTCATCGTCCACACCATGTAGCTCGCGGGCCCGGCCTGGGTGCCGGGCCGGGTGCCGGGCCGGGGGCGGCCCCGGGCGGTCCCCGGGCCGCCGGGGCCGCCGGGGCCGCCGGGGCCGCCGGGGCCGTTGCACCCCATCCCATCACGTCCACATAATGGGATGACTTGTTCACGGGCTGGACCCGGCGGAAAATATAAAGGTGCCCCAGTCAACCAAATCCAGCCCGACATCCACCACGCCCGCCCAGGCGGACCGCACCGCGAGGATCGCCGTGACGGTCTTTCCGCTGCTCGTCGTCGTGGCCGGCGTCCTCGGCTTCCTGCTCCCCGGCTCCTTCAAGCCGATGGCCCCGTCCGTGCCGTACCTGCTGGGCATCATCATGTTCTGCATGGGCCTGACGCTGACGCTGCCCGACTTCGCCGCCGTCGCCAAGCGCCCGTGGGCCGTGGCACTGGGGCTCGCCGCCCACTACGTCATCATGCCCGGCGCGGGCTGGCTCATTGCAATGGGCCTGCACCTGAGCCCGGAGCTGGCGGCCGGCGTGATCCTGGTGGGCTGCGCACCCAGCGGGACGTCGTCGAACGTCATGGCCTTTCTGGCCAAGGGCGATGTTGCCCTGTCCGTGGCCGTTGCCACCGTCTCCACGCTCGTGGCCCCCATCGTCATGCCCGCCCTGACGCTCTTTTTGGCCGGTTCCTTCCTGAACGTCGACGCCGGCGCCATGATGCTGGACATCCTCAAGACCGTGCTGCTGCCGGTCATCGCGGGCCTGGTGGTGCGATTGTTCCTCAACCGTGTGGTGGACTTTGTGCTGCCGGTGCTGCCGTGGATTTCCGCCGTGGTCATCTCCCTGATCGTGGCCATTGTGGTGGCGGGGTCCGCGTCCAAGATCGTGGCCGCCGGCGGCATCGTGTTCCTGGCCGTGGTCCTGCACAACGGCTTTGGCCTGGGCCTGGGCTACCTGGCCGGCAAGGCCGGCCGCCTGGACGCCCGCGCCCGGCGTGCCCTGGCCTTCGAGGTGGGCATGCAGAACTCGGGCCTGGCGGCCACCCTGGCCACCGCCCACTTCTCCCCGCTGGCCGCCCTGCCCTCCGCAGTGTTCTCGGTCTGGCACAACATCTCCGGCGCGGTCGTGGCCGCCTGGCTGGCCCGCAAGCCGCTCGCCGCCAGGTAGCGGCACCCCTGTCCAGCCGGCCTGTCTACCCCGTCCCGTTCACTCCGCCTGGACCCGCTTCATCGACGCCTCGATGCCGGGGACCATGGGGGCGCCTGGTGGCGTTCATGGCTGGACTGGCCGCAGCCGTTGGGCCCGGTGGCAATGGCCTCCATGCAGGCGGTGTCGCTGGAAGCCATGGCGCCAATTTTCCCACGGCCAATTGATGGTTCAGCTTGCGCGGGTTGGGCGGGTTTCAGCCCGCACAAGCTGCACCGCCGGATCGTGGTGCCTGGACCGGCTCAGCCCAATTTCCCGTTGATCCGTTGCGGCACGCCGAGCGGGTTGTCGTCGCGAAGCGCCGCGGGCAGCAGGTGCGCGGGCAGGCCCTGGTAGGCCACCGGGCGCAGGAACCGTGTGATCCCGGCCGTGCCCACCGACGTCGTCGTGGGTGCCGTGGTGGCCGGGTACGGCCCGCCGTGCTGCTGCGCGTAGGTCACCGACACGCCCGTGGGCCACTCGTTCCACAGCACGCGCCCGGCCTTTTTTGCCAGCAGCCGCACCAGCTCCGGTGCCACGTCTTCCGTCCCCTCCCCCTGGATCGACGCCGTCAGCTGCCCGTCCAGGACCCGGGCCACGGCCAACAGCTCCTGCTCGGAGTGGTACGTCGCCACCAGGGCGGACGGGCCAAAGCATTCGGTGACCAGGCCGTCCGGGTCGGCCAACAGGGCGGACGCCGTGGTCACGGTCAGCGCCGGGGCCGGCGGAACGTCAAAGGTGCCTTCCACGGCACCCAGGGCGTCAACGGCGTCGTGCTCCAACAGCGCGGACAGGGACGCCGTGTAGCCGGACTGGATGTGGCCGTTGAGCAGTGGCGCCGCCTCCGGGCGCGCCGCGGCGGACAGTTCGCCCGGCATCGACGAGGCGGCCGGGACCAGCAGGATCCCCGGCTTGGTGCAGAACTGCCCCGCGCCCAGGGTGTACGAGGCCACGAATTCGGCCACGATGTCCGCCCCGCGCGCCGCCGCGGCCGCCTCCGTCACGAACACGGGGTTCACGCTGCCCAGCTCGCCGTAAAACGGGATGGGCTCGGGCCGGGAGGCGGCCAGGTCAAACAGGGCGCGCCCGCCGGCAAGGGAACCGGTGAATGCCCCGGCCTTGATCCGCGGGTCCAGCAGCGCGTCCCTCCCCACCTGGGTTCCGTAGACAAGTTGCAGCAGCCCGTCCGGCGCCCCGGCCGCGCGCAGGGCAGCGGCGGCAACGCGTCCGACGGCGGCCGAGAGCCTGGGGTGCCCCGGGTGCGCCTTGAGCACCACGGGACACCCGGCGGCGAGTGCCGAGCAGCTGTCGCCGCCCATGACGCTGAACGCAAAGGGAAAGTTGCTGGCGGCAAAGACCAGCACCGGGCCAAGGGGTTCAAGCACGCGGCGCAGGTCCGGCCGGGCTCCCATGGGCCAGCCGGCGTCGGCATGGTCGATCCGCGCGTCAAGGTAGCCGCCGTCGGTGAGGAGTTCGGCGAAGAGGCGCAGCTGGAAGGTGGTCCGCTTCAGCTCCCCGGACAGGCGCCCGGCGGTGAGGGAGGTTTCCTCCTGTGCGAGCGGGACCAGTTCCGGCGCGGCCGCGTCCAGCGCGTCCGCCACGGCGGTGAGGGCGGCGGCCCGGCCGGCAGCCGGCGCCGCCGCCCACATTGTGGCGGCAGCGTCCGCGGCCGCCACAATGCGTTCAAGTTCCGCGGGGGTGGTGTCGGCAATGCTCATGTCGGGTCTCCTTTGGCAGCGGGTGTTTCCAGGGGTGGCAAGGCCGGTTCCGGTTGCCCGGGGGCCATGGCCGCCAGCTGCCCCAGCGGCACCGGCGCGGCCAGTGCGCGCTTGGCCATGGCGCGCAGGTCGGCGGCAGCCGCCGGCCCTCCGAACGGGCGGCCGGCCAGGTTGGCGGCGATGGACGCGGCGGCGTAGCCGCACACGCGCCCCTGGCACCAGCCCATGCCGGGCCGGGCAAATGATTTCAGGCTGCGCGCGTCCCGGGCGCCGAGTTCCACGTGGGCGCGGCACAGCTCGCCGTAGCTGACTTCCTCGCAGCGGCACACCACGGTTTCGGGCACCAGCCAGCCCTGCCAGCGTTCCGGGACGGGGTTGGCACGGTGCATGGCCACGGCAAAGCCACGCAGCCTGGCCCGTTCGCGCTGCAGCCGGGCAATCCGGGCGCCGAGCCCGGCGGCGCCGGCCCGTGCCCCGCCGGATTCCGCCGCGACGCACAGCGCTGCCAGCTCGCCCTCGACGACGGCCATCGAGGCGCCGCCGACGCCGGCCGCCTCGCCGGCCACGCTGATGCCGGGGACGCCGGTAGCCAACCTGTCGTCCACCACGGCCACGAGCGAGCCGTCCACGTCCATCGTGGTTGCGGCGCCGGCGGCGAGCACCAGTTCCAACTGGGGGGTGAAGCCCCAGCCGAGCGCCACGACGTCGCAGCTGACCCGCCTGCCGGTTCCTGGCACAACCATGCCATCACGGGCCAGGTGTGACATGGTGACGGCCTCCACCCTGTCCGTGCCGTGGATTTCGGTGACGGCCGTGCGCACCCGGTACGGGATGCGGTGCCGGGCCAGCGCGGCCGCGTAGGCGGCGCCCTCCACGGCCTTCTCCGGCGCCTGCACCGCGCCGCGCAGGTTCCGCAGCCAGCCGGCCGGGCTGTTGGCCTCACAAATCGCGGCCACCCTGACTCCTGCCCCCGCCAGCCCGGTCGCCACAGGGAGCAGGAACGGGCCGGTCCCGGCTACAACGGCAACCTTGCCGGCGGCGGTGCCGCTGCCTTTCAGGAGCGCCTGGACACCGCCCGCGGCCATGACGCCCGGCAGGTCCCACCCGGGAACGGGCAGCTGGCGGTCGTAGCCGCCGGGGCAAAGGATGAGGCGGCGGGCGCGGACCGTGGCGGGCAGCGCGTCCGGCGCACCGCCCGGAACGTCCAGGGCGGGTGCCAGGTGCAGCACGCCCGCCGCCGGACCGGCCGCCAGCAGCCACACCTGGGCGTTGCGCCAATACGTGATGCGGCCGGCGGATTCATGGGCGTACAGCCGGGCGCGAAGCACCGCGAATTGCTGCCAGCCGTGGTGGCCGGCGGGCTCCGGGGCGCCGGCCGACGCCTCCCCCTCCACCGGGTGCCGCCAAAACTGCCCGCCCGGCTGCGCCCCGGCGTCCACGAGCGCCACGGACAGCCCGGCACCGGCGGCATGCACGGCGGCGGCCAGCCCGGCCGGCCCGGCGCCCACCACGGCCACGTCAAACATCGCGCCCCTCCCCCGCATCTTCGGACTCCGTGCGCAGTTCCATGCCGTCCCGTGCGGGGGTGAGGCAGGCGCGCTGGTTGGGGACGCCGTCGACCGTCAACAGGCAGTCAAAGCAGACGCCGATGCCACAGAACAGCCCGCGCGGGCGCCCTGCGTGGCGGGTGGTGCGCCACGAGGCGATGCCCGCACCGGCCAGGGCGGCGCCGACCGTTTGGCCCGGCCGGGCGGACAGCGGGGCGCCGTCCAGGGACAGCTGAAGCTCAGGCATGGGCGGCCTCCGTCTCGGGGTCCGGGGAGTGCAGGTCGAAGCGTTCGGGGGCAAACGGCGCCAGGTCCATGGCGGGTGTGGCGCCGGCCAGGGACGCGGCAATCAGTGCCCCGGTCCCCACGGCGAGGCCGATTCCCGCGCCTTCGTGCCCGCAGGCGTGCCACAACCCGGGGGCCCGCGGGTCGGGGCCGATCACGGGCAGGTGGTCGGGGCAGTAAGGCCGGAATCCGGAGTAGCTGCGCAACGCCTTCACGCCGGCCAGGAACGGGAACAGCGCGATGGCCTTGCCTGCCATTTCGGCCAGGACACGGGGGTTGAACTGCTTGTCAAAGCCCACGCGTTCGCGGCTGGAGCCGATCAGGATGGTGCCGCCGCGGGTGCCCTCCACCACGGGGGACGTCTGCAGGCCTGCGTCGGAGCTGGCCACGTTGTCCACGTATTCGGCCGCGTAGACCTTGTGCCGCACCATGGGGGGAAGCGGTTCGGTGACCATCACGTAGCCCTTGCGCGGCAGCACGGGGACGTTGACGCCGGCCAGCTGCGCGACGGCCCCGCCCCAGGTGCCGGCGGCGTTGACCACGGCGTTCGCGGAAATGGCGCCGCGGCCGGTGGCCACGCCCGTCACCCTGCCGCCGGACCGCGTGAACCCGGTGACGCCCGTGTCCGGGTGGACGGTGGCGCCCAGCGTGCGTGCCAGCCGCAGCAGGTGGGCGGCGGCGAGCATGGGCTGCACCTGCGCGTCCTGGGGGTAGTACGCGCCGCCCGCCAGGCCGGGGGCCAGCTGCGGCTCATGGTCAGCCAGGTCCTGCGCGTCCACCAGTTCGACGTCGATACCCGCCTCCCGCTGCCTGCCCGCCAGCCGCTCGAGGTTGGCCTGGGTGCCGGGCCTGGCGGACACCACCAGGCCGCCCTTGGATTCAAATTCCCAAAGGTGGCCGAATTCGGCCAGCTCTCCGCGCCACAGGGATTGGGAATACTGCGCCAGCTCGAGTTCGGGGCCGGCCTCCTTGTCGGAGACCAGGAGGTTTCCCTCGCAGGCGCTGGAGGTGCCGCCGGCAACGGCGCCCTGGTCCACGACGGCCACGCGGAACCCAGCACGCGCGGCAGCGTACGCACACGCGGCGCCCACGGCGCCGGCGCCGATGACTACGACGTCAGCAGAGCGGGGCAGCAACATTTCAGTAGTATGTCACATGTCACAGCTGGCGAACACCCCCTGTCCGACCGGTGTGCCGTGACGGCTTCCGCGGATGCGGGAGGCCCTACGGCCTGGCCCATTCGCCGCGGACGTGGCCGATGTGCCGGGTCATCAGCGCCTGCGCCTCGGCGGCCTTGCCGTCAGCCATCAGCTCCACCAGGTCCAGGTGCTCCACGGCCATCCCGCGCAGCTCCCCGGAAGCGGCCAGGGGCGCCAGGCCCAGCAGCCGGGTGTGCGCCCGTAGCTCGGTGATGAGCGTGACGAGGCGTTTGTTGCCGCTGTACTCCAGGATGGCGATGTGGAAGGCGCGGTCCGCCTCGGTATAGGAAATCAGCTCACCCTGGCCGGCAAAGTCAACGATGGCGGCGGCCATCCCGCGCAGCCGTTCCAGCCCGTCCGCATCGATCAACGGCGTCACGGCGGCAACCGTGGGCGGTTCGATGAGCAGGCGCAGGGCCGTGATTTCATCAAGGTCGGCGTCGGAGACCTCGGTGACGCGGAAGCCCTTGTTGGGCAGCGAGACCACCAGCCCCTCCTTGACAAGGTCCAGCATGGCCTCGCGGACCGGCGTGGGTGAAACGCCAAAACGCTTCCCCAGGGTCGGCGCCGAATACACCTCCCCGGGCTTCATCTCCCCGGAAATGACGGCAGCCCGCAGGGCCTGGGCCACCGTTTCGCGCAGGCTCACACTCTTCTTGACGGCAGCGAGGTGCGTCGTCGTCTCCATGGAGCCCATGGCCCCTCCGTTCCCCAGCCCTGCATTGAATGTGGGACGGCCGTCCCTGTGCAATATGATATTTTAGTCCATCGCGGGATGGCCCGCGAAGCGTTCATGGGCCAGTCCGGCCACCACGATGTCCTCCCACGACATTCCAACCCCCGTGTACAGCAGCGGCGTTCCGTCCTCCGGCACAAAACGGCCGCCCACCAGCTCGGCCAGCGTGCCGAGCCCGCCCTCCGCCCACTCCTGCGCGGAACGGGCCGGGATCAGGTCCCCGGCCTCGCGCAGCGCCGAGGCCCGGCCCTCCACCACCACCGAGGCACGCCGCGCCAGCACCGGGTCGATTTCGCGGGCCTCCAGGCCGTGCGAGCCAATCGCGGCCACGATGGCCGAGTCCCGCACCAGGGCGCCGTCAAACACGGGCTCCGGGGAGGAGGTGGCACACACCACGACGTCGGCGCCTTCGACCTCCGAGGGGGATCCGGCCCGTGCCGCCACGCCCCGCGAGGCCCACCTGGCCGCCAGTTCCTGCGCCGCACCGGCCCTCCGGCCCACCACCACGAGGGACGCCAGGCCGCACACCGCCTGCAGCGCCCCAATGTGCCGGTCGGCCTGCAGCGAGGTGCCAAACACCACCACGGCGCCGGCGGAGGCGGCACCCCGCAGCGCCAGCAGGTGCTTGAGCGCCATGGCCGTCACGGCCGGCGTGCGGACGAGCGTCAGCTCGGCCCCGTCCATGGCGCACAACGGTGTTAAATACGTGCCGTCGAGTAGCAGGTAGGTGCCCTGGATCTTCGGGTGCCCCTTGGCGGGATTCCCGGGCGCCACCGTGGCCACCTTGACCCCGGCGTAGCGGGCGGACTGCGCCGGCATGAGCAGGAACTCGCCGGCGGCCAGCGGGGCGAACAGCCGCGGGGGATCCAGCTCCGGGTCCTGGCCGCCGCGCAGGGCGTCCTCCAGCGCGGCCACGGCGGCGGCCGGCGGCACCAGCGCCCGCAGGGCGGCTGCATCGATGTATGGCAGGGTCATGGGGCTCCTTCGGCGGGGTTCCCTCGCGGTCTGTCTGGAAGTTCGACGCCGGCCCGTCCGTCCGCGCCGGCACCCACCCGCGCGACTGCTCCGGTGCACTGCCCCAGCCGGCCGGCGTCGGCGGCGCCCAGCAGCACCACCGGCACTCGTGTGCCATAAAGTTCCGCGGCGGCCAGGGCCCCCAGCGCCACGATGGCGTCCCGGGCCGTCAGCAGGATGGCCGCGGGGCCCACGCCGGCGCGGATTTGCTCGGCCAGCACCGACGAGGAGGAACTGGAGCCGCGCGAGGCGTCCATCAACAGCACCCGGCCCGCCAGGGAGGAGCCGTGTTGTGGATGGTGGGCGTCGATGACCAGGCCCGTCCCGCGGTCCGTGCCGCCCCAAAACGAGAGCGGCTCGGTGAGCACCAGCAGGGGCCCGCTTCCCTCGCCGGGGCACAGCGTCCGCCCCGTGAGCCGGGCGGGGCCGCCCGCCTCCGCCTCAACCCCACAGCCCGTCATCGCGCACCACCTTTCCGGCGCAGGCCGAGTCGAGGCATTCGGACAGCGTGCCAAACACCACGTCCACCCCGAGGTTCATCGGCGCATACCAGGCCCACTTGCCCGAGGGCGTCATGACGGTGCGTTCCTGCGGGCCCAGGATGGGCGTGATGTAGGTGCAGGTGTCCACCACAATGCGGGCCCCGCGCTCCTCGGCGGCCTGCACCAGCCCGGCTTCCCGGGCCTGCCCCAACACTTCGCGGGAGGTGTTGATCCACACGGTGCAGCCGGGGTGGAAGGCGGGCCGGCCCTCCAGCGCGGCGGCCAGCTTGCCAAACTCGTGCACGGAAAAGTGCGGGGTGCCCAGGGCCACGGCGTCCAGCGGGGCAGCGGCGTCCGCGGTGGTCAGCTCGTCCCGGGCCGCCCGCAGCATGCCCGTGGTGACGGTTACGGCGGGCAGCCCCGCCCAGGCGCGGCCGGCGGCCACTGCCTCGGGCGTCACGCCGGCCACGTGGAAAAGGGCCACGCCGCCGGCGGACGCCGAGGTGGCCCCCAGCGCCTTGAGCTTGTCCTCGTCCGCCAGCGCCGGGTCGATCCCGGTCAGCAGCGGCACCCCGGTGCCGGACTGCCGCCCCACCACGTCCCCCAGGGCGGCCCAGACCGCCTCCTCCGCCAGCATGGACGCGGGCAGCGCGGAGCAGTCAAGCTCCAGCGTGGGCACGCGGTTGGCGTCCAGGTGCAGCCCGGCCTGCGGCACGCGGCCGGTGACGGCGGCGCAGATGTCGATGAAATCGCCATACCGCTCGGTCCGGGCGCCCAGCACGGAATTGGCAAAGACAATCGCGTTGGATTCCGCCCACGCCACGTCCTCGCCAAAGGCGGGCCGGTCCAGGGACTGGTACGGCGCACAGGTCCAGGTGGCGCGCGCCCCGAGGGTCCGGTAGGCGTCCATGAGCGCCCGGGCGGGGGCGGCCTCCCCGGGCGGCAGCCGCACCAGGCCCGGATGCATCAGGTCCAGCGAGCCCACGTTCAAGGTGGTGGGGACGGCCACCCTGGCGCCCAGCCCGGCCAGTTTTTGGGCGAAGTCGAGCCCGGCCTGCCCGTGGTACAGGCAGCTGTCAATGTGCGCCCCCCTGACGGGGATGAGCCGTTCGGCGCCCAGCACGCCCGCCAGGGCGGCCACCAGGCGCATGGCCATGGCGGCACCGGGGCCGCGGCCGCCGTCGAGCATGGCCTTTTCCTCCCCGCTGAGCGCCAGGGCGGTCACAGCAAAAACCCTGCCGGGAAGGGGTCCTCGGGGTCCAGGTGGTACTGGGCGGTGCCCGTCACCCAGGCCCGCCCCGTGATGGTGGGGACGACGGCGGGCAGCCCGCCCACTGTCGCCGTCTCCACGAGCCGGCCGGTGAACTGGGTGCCGATGAACGATTCGTTCACGAAGTCCGTGTTGAGGGCCAGCTCGCCCCGGGCGTGCAACTGGGCCATGCGGGCGCTGGTGCCGGTGCCGCAGGGAGAGCGGTCAAACCAGCCCGGATGGATGGCCATGGCGTGGCGGGAGTGCTGCGCCGTGGAGCCGGGCGCCTTCAGGTAAACGTGGTGGCAGCCGGTGATGTCGGCCCGTTCGGGGTGTACGGGCGGGTTGTGGCCGTTGATGGCGGCCATGATTTTCAGGCCCGCGTCCAGCAGGCGGTCCTTGGCAGCACGCTCAAACGGCAGGTCCAGCGATTCGAGGTCCACGATGGCGTAAAAGTTCCCGCCGAACGCCATGTCGTAGCGGACTTCGCCGATGCCGTCCACGCCCACCCGCTGGTCCAGGGCGAGCGAAAACGAGGGCACGTTGCGGATGGTGACGGACCGTGCCGCGCCGCCTTCCACGGCCACCTCGGCCACCACCAGCCCGGCGGGGGTGTCCAGCCGGATGGTGGTCACCGGTTCCACCACCGGCACCATGCCGGTTTCCACCAGCACGGTGGCCACGCCGATGGTGCCGTGGCCGCACATGGGCAGCAGTCCGGAGACCTCGATGAACAGCACGCCGTAGTCGGCGTCGGGCCGGGTGGGCGGCTGCAGGATGGCCCCGCTCATGGAGGCGTGGCCGCGGGGTTCGTACATGAGCAGGGTGCGCACGTCGTCGCTGTGGTCCATGAACCACTGCCGCCGCTGCGCCATGGTGTCCCCGGGGATGGTGCCCACGCCGCCGGTGACGACGCGGGTGGGCATTCCCTCGGTGTGGGATTCCACGGTGTGGATGACCCGCTTGGAGCGCATGGATGGGCCTTTACTTGTAGCCCTTGGCCAGCACGGCCTCGGTGTCGGCGGTGATCCGGGCGGCGACGTCCGCGGGCAGCGGCAGGCGCGGCTGGCGGCAGGCGCCGCCCTTGCGCCCGGCAAGGTCCATGGAGAGCTTGATGGACTGGACGAACTCCGGCTTGGAGTCCCAGCGCAGCAGCGGATGCAGGTCCCGGTAGATGGGCAGCGCCGCCTTGATGTCCTCCGCGGCCCCGCTGGTGGCGAGGTTGTAAAGTTCCACGGTGCTTTGCGGGATGGCGTTGGGGTAGCCGGCAATCCAGCCCACGGCCCCGGCCAGGCCCAGTTCCAGCAGGACGTCATCGGAGCCCACCAGCAGGTCCAGCTCCGGTGCCAGTTCGGCAATCTCGTAGGCGCGGCGCACGTCCCCGGTGAATTCCTTCACGGCCACGATGAGCCCCTCGCCATGGAGGCGCGCCAGCAGCGCGGGCACCAGGTCCACCTTGGTGTCGTAGGGGTTGTTGTAGGCCACCACGGGCAGGCCGGCCTTCGCCACTTCCCGGTAGTGGGCCAGGACGGCGTCGTCGTCGGCCTTGAAGGTGTTGGGCGGCAGCGCCAGCACGGACGCGGCTCCGGCATCCCGTGCCTGCTCGGCCCAGCGGCGGGATTCGTCGGCGCCGTAGGCGGCCACGCCGGGCATCACCGTGAAGCCCTCCGGGGAGGCGGCGACGGCGGTCTGAACCACCTTGCCCCGTTCCTCCGCCGTCAGGGTCTGGTACTCGCCCAGCGAGCCGTTGGGGCAGGCGCCGTCACAGCCGTTGGCGGCCAGCCAGGCCACGTGCTCCGCGTAGGCCGCGAAGTCCACGCTGCCGTCGGCATTGAACGGCAGGGCGGTGGCCACATGGATGCCGTGCCAGGGCCGGGTTCGGGTTGTCATGAGGGGCTCCTTTGCGTTGGAAGGACGGTTGTCGGCCTCCCCGGCACGGGGAGTGATGGTTCTCACACTATCAGTACAATGTCACATAATACTAGGGCCGGAGGGTGCTACCGCAGCACGAACCCCAGGCCCAGTTCGTCGTCGGCCTCCAGGGTGAACTTCCCCTCCCCCACCGGGAACGCCTGCCCCAGGACCTCCACCACCACGCCCGCCTCGGAGTGGTCCGCCACCCGGGCGGTGAAGTGGGAGTCGATGATGGAAAAGTGGTCCAGCACGTCGCCGTAGGCCAGTTCGCCGGAATCCGTCAGCGCGGCCACGCGTGCCGCCGTGCCCGAGCCGCACGGCGAGCGGTCCACCTGCCCGTCGGCAAAGACCGCCACGTTGCGCTGCGCCAGCGCCCCGCGCAGCTCCAGCCCGCTGTCCGGGCCCACCGGTTCGTGGAAGATGGTGCCGTAAATGCCATCCAGCCGGGTGTCGGAGGGGTGGTGCGCGGCGGGATGGCCGGCGAGCGCGGCCTTCACCTGCCGGCCGGCGTCGATGAGCCGGTGCAGGTTCGACGGCGTGACGTCCAGTCCCGCCGCCTGCGCCGGCAGCGCGGCGTACAGCGCCCCGCCCCACAGCACATCCACGCGCAGCCGGCCAAAGTCGGGGGTCTTCACCTCCACGTCCCGGTCCACCACGTAGGACGGGACGTTGCGGAAGGTGACCCCGGTGACCCGCCCGGCCGCCACGCCCACCCGGGCGGTGACCCGCCCGGAGGGGACGTCGATGACCACGTCGGTGTCGCCGTCGTCCGCGGCGCGCACCAGGCCGCTGCGCACGGCCCATGCGCCCAAGGCGATGGTCCCGTGCCCGCAGGCCGTGGAGAAGCCGTCCTTGTGCCAGAACAGCACGCCAAAGTGGGCGCCGGCGTCGTTCGGCGGGACGATGAAGCCGCCGTACATGTCGGCATGACCGCGGGGTTCGTTGACCAGCAGGCGGCGCAGCTTGTCCGCGTCCCCCGTCATGGCGCTTTCGCGGCGTTCCAGCACGGTTTCGCCCGCGATCAGGAAGGGCGGGGCCGGCACTATCCGGAACGGCTCACCCGCCGTGTGGTAGTCCACGGTGCCAATGTCCCACGTTTCCGCCTTCATCCCGTCCCCTTTTTAGACCAGCTGGGATCCTACGACCCCAGGTATGCCTCAACAATGCGTGAATCCGCCATCAGTTCCGCGCCGGTGCCGGTCATGGTGGTGGCCCCGTTTTCAATGACGTAGCCGCGGCTGGTGATCTTCAGGGCGGCCCGCGCGTTTTGTTCCACGAGCAGCACGGTGGTGCCGTTGGCGTTGACTTCCCTGATCACGTCCATGACCTGGGCCACGATGAGCGGCGCCAGCCCCATGGACGGCTCGTCCAGCATCAGCATGCGCGGCCCGGCAATGAGCGCCCGGCCAATCGCCAGCATCTGCTGCTCGCCGCCGGACAGCGTGCCGCCCTGCTGCGTGCGCCGCTGCGCCAGCAGCGGGAGCAGTTCAAGGACGTCCTTGAGCCGCCTTTGCACGGCCGCGCGGTCCTTGACCAGGTACCCGCCCAGCTGCAGGTTTTCCAGCACGGAGAGGGTGGAGAAGATCCGCCGGCCCTCCGGGACGTGGATCAGGCCGGCGCCCACCACCTCCCACGGCTTGGCGCGGGTGATGTCCTTGCCGTCAAAGCTGATCCGCCCGGAGTGCGCCTTCACAATGGCCGACGCCGTGGACAGCGTGGTGGTCTTGCCGGCGCCGTTGTTGCCCAGCAGCGCGACGATCTCGCCCTCCTCGACCCGGACGTTGATGCCGCGCAGCGCCTGGATCTTGCCGTAGAACACTTCCACGTTCTCAAATTCGAGCATGGCCATCAGCCCCGGCCCCCTTCGCTTCCGTCGGGTCCGGCCGCCTCGTTGGCGGCCGCTTCGGCGTCGTGCACGGCCGCGGCGGTCGGCGGCGGGACCGGTTCGTCGTCGGCCTTGCCGAGGTAGGCCTCGATGACGGCCGGGTTCGCCTTCACCTGATCGGGGGTCCCGTCCGCGATCTCCTTGCCAAAGTTCATCACCACCACCCGTTCGCTGACCTCCATGACCACGCCCATGTCGTGCTCAATGAGCACGACGGCGGCGCCGAGGTCCCGGATCTTGCGGCACAGTTCCAGCAGTTCCTGTTTTTCCGAGTGGTTCAGCCCGGCGCCGGGCTCGTCCAGCAGCACCAGCTTGGCCTTGCGGGCCATGGCGCGGGCCATTTCCACCTGGCGCTGCTGGCCATAGGCAAGGTTGCGCACCGGGATGCCGCGCCCGCCCTTGTAGCCCACAAAGTCCAGCCAGCGGTGCGCCTCGCGGGTGTAGGCCCGTTCGCTTTTGCGGTACCGGGGCGTGTGGAACAGGGCGTCCACAAAATTCTGCCCGCCGTACAGGTGCATGCCGCCGCGCACGTTGTCCAGCACCGTCAGGTCCGGGAACAGGCGCAGGTTCTGGAAGGTGCGGGTCACCCCGGTGGCCGCAATCACGGCCGGGCGCTTGCCGGTGATGTCCGCTCCGTCCAGCACCACCTTCCCGCCAACCGGCTTGTAAAACCCGGTGATGCAGTTGAAGGCGCTGGTCTTCCCGGCACCGTTGGGCCCGATCACCGAGACGATCTCCCCGGCGTCGGCCGAGAAGGAGAGTCCGTTGACGGCCTTCACCCCGCCAAAGGCAATCTGCAAATCGCGCACTTCCAGCAGCGGGCTCACGGGGTCCCTTCCTTTGCGGTGGCGACGGGGGCACCCGGGCCGGGGCCGGCGTCGTCCTTGACGTCCTTGGGCTGTTCAGGTTCATAGGCGCGCGACGGCCAGAAGCCCTGGGGCCGGAGCACCATGACGGCCACCAGCACGACGCCGAAGATCACGTAGCGCAGGTTGCCCAGGTCCCGCAGGAATTCCGGCAGCAGGGAAATGACGACGGCGCCCACCACCACCCCGCGCGTGTTCCCCATGCCGCCGAGCACCACGGCCATCAGCACCAGGGCCGACTGCAGGAACACAAAGCTTTGCGGGGAGATGGCGGAGAGGTGGGAGGCAAACAGCACCCCGCCGATCCCGCCCCAGATGGCCCCGAAGATGTAGGCGGCCAGCTTCACCTTGTAGGTGTGGATGCCCATGGCCTCCGCGGCGTCCTCGTCCTCGCGCACAAACCGCCAGGCCCGGCCCAGCCGGGACTTGCCCAGCCGGGCGGAGCCGAGGACCATCAACGCCACGACCACCACGCAGAAGTAGTAGAAGGGGACCGGGGCGGAGAGGTCCAGGCCAAACAATTCCACACCCGGGATGCCGTAGATGCCGGACGGGCCGCCGGTGACGGACAGGTTGTTGGCCGTCAGGCGGATGATTTCGCCGAAGCCGAGGGTCACGATGGCCAGGTAGTCGCTGCGCAGGCGCAGCGTGGGCCCGCCGATGATCAGCCCGGCCAGGATGCACATCCCCACGACGGCCGGGATGGTGAAGAGGATGGGCAGTTCCCACGCCTTGGAGAGGATGCCGGCGGTGTAGGCGCCCACCGCCATGAAGGCGATGTAGCCCAGGTCCAGCAGTCCGCAGTAGCCCACCACAATGTTCAGGCCGGAGGCGAGAAGGATGAAGATCACGGCCGTGGTGCCGATGCTCATGGCGTAGTTGCTGGCCAGCACAAAGGGGAAGAGCACGGCGATGGCGAAGGCCGCCCAGCCCAGCTGCCGGCTTTCAAACAGGCGGGAGACGCGGCTGGCGGGCTTGCCGATGCGGCGCGGGGCGCGGGAGGTGTCGACGTTGTCGCTCATGGCTACACCCTCTCCGTCACGCGTTCGCCCAGCAGGCCGGTGGGCTTGAGGGTCAGGAAGGCTATGAGGACGCCAAAGGTGAAGACGTCGCGCCATTGGCCGCCCAGCCACTGGGACCCGAAGGCCTCCAGCAGGCCCAGCAGCAGGCCGCCGAGCATGGCACCCTTGATGTTGCCGATGCCGCCGATGACGGCCGCGGTGAACGCCTTCAGGCCGATGATGAAGCCCATGAGGAAGTCGATCTTGCCGTAGTAGGCCCCAGCCATGACGCCCGCCGCGCCGGCGAGCGCGGAGCCGATGAAGAACGTCCAGGTGATGACCTTGTTGACGTTGATGCCCATGAGCAGCGAGCCCTTGGTGTCCAGGGCGATGGCGCGCATGGCACGGCCCATCGAGGTGCGCTGGATGTAGGAGTTCAGCCCCACCATCAGCAGCACGGCAATGACCATGAGCACGATCTGCGGGACGGAGATGCGGGCGCCGAGCACGGTGAAGCTGTCCCCCTCCAGCCGAACCGGGAAAACCTTGGGGTTGGGGCCGGCCACGGCGCTGACGCCGTATTCCAGGGTGAATGACGCGCCGACGGCGGTGATCAGCACGGCGAGCCGGGGCGAGTTCCGCAGCGGCCGGTAGGCCAGGTATTCAATGCCGACGCCGATCCCGCCGGTCACGAGCATGCACAGCAGCAGCACGATCAGCAGTGCCGTGATGGACATGGACGCCGGGATCACCCCGACGGAGCTCAGCATGGCGAAGCCGACAAACGCGCCGAGCATGTAGATGTCGCCGTGGGCGAAGTTCAGCAGCTTGATGATGCCGTAGACCATGGAATAGCCCAGGGCAATGAGTGCGTAAAAGGAACCGACGAAGAGGCCGTTCCAGATGAGTTGGGTCATGCGTGACCTGCCTAAAGCCGTGCAAGCGGTGTTCGGGACGGGAGGTGCCAGGCAGGCGGGCCCGGGAGGCCGCGCCCGCCTGCCTGGCCCGGGCTAGCTCAGGGCATCCTTGAGGACAAACTTCCCGCCCTGGATGACCAGGATCTGGAAGCCGCCGCTGCTCAGCGTGTGCTCCGGGGTGAACTTCAGCGGGCCGGAGAAGATCTTGAAGCCGTTGATGGCCTCCAGCGACTTGTTGACCGCTGCGCCGTCGGTCCCCTTGGCCTGGGTGATGGCCTCGGCCGCCACGCGCACGGCGTCGTAGGACTGGGTGGAGTAGGGGCCCGGGGCCGTGCCGAACTTCTTCGTGTAGTCGGAGATCCAGGTCTCGGCGCCCTTGATGGTGTCGGGGGTCTGGGTCATCGTGGCGAACACTCCCTCGGCATTGGCCGCGCCGGCAATCTTCACCAGGGACGGGTCAACGCTGCCGTCCGCCACCATGATCTTGCCCTTGTAGCCGGCGGACTTGAGCTGGTTGATGATCAGCCCGCCTTCCTGGTAGTAGCCGGTCCAGTAGAGCATGTCCGGGTTGGCGCCCATGATGTCATGCACGGCCGAGGAGTAGTCGCTTTCGCCGGCCGTCACGGACGTGGCCAGGGCCACCTTCACGGTGCCGTCCGCCTGCAGGTCCTTCTTGGTCTCGGTGGCAATGTCCTTGGAGTAGCTGGTGTTGTCGTCCATCAGGGCAACGCTCTTCACGCCGTCCTTGGCCATGAACTTGACGGCAGCGGCTGCCTGTTGCGTGCCGGTGCCGTTGATCATGAACACATTGGGCAGTTTCTGGTTGACCAGGTCCTGGGAGTTGGCGGCTGGGATGATCATGGGGATGTTGGCCTTGGCAAAGATCGGCAGCGTGGGCAAGGTGGCGCCGGAGCAGTAGCCGCCCACGGAGACCACGGCCCCGTTGGACACTGCCTTGTTGGCCGCGGCGGCCGCCTGGGTGGGATCGCAGGCGCCGTCTTCCAGGTCAAGGGACAGCTGGCGTCCGAGCACACCTCCCTTGGCGTTGATCTCATCGACCGCCATCTGCATGCCGTTCTTCATGTACACGCCCGTGGGGGCGCTGGAACCGGACATCGGAATGACAGCGGCCAGCTTGATCGGGCCTGAATCGGCCGATTTGCCGCCCCCGCCGCTGAGAATTCCGCTGCATCCGCTGGTGGCCAGCATGGCCACGGCCACGGCCCCGACGGCAACTGCCCTGGGAAGTCGAAGTTTCATTGCCTGCATCTCCTTTGACGTGACAACATGCCGAATACGGGCCAGCTGTGCGCACCCCGGCTTCGGGAATTGTTAGCTGAATCACACTGCACAAGTGAGTAAAATATGACATGCTACGGCCCGCGTGTCAACGGTTTTAATGCCCGCCCGGACAATCGAGACACGAGCGAGACATTCCCTCCTGCGCCGCGCTGCATGCGGCCCTGCCGGCGCGCCGGAACCGGGCATGGGTAGTTCTCCCCATCGACGCCGCCGCACGGGCCGGGTAGCTTTATCGAGGGCCGCCGAGGACGGGGATCCTCCGGACGGAACGGCCCCAGCAGGAACAAAGAGCCACCACTTCCGCGCATCAACCGCGGACTTGGATGAAAGGCCCGGCGCACACCCCCCCCGCGCCGGGTCGGTCCTGTTTTAAGGCTAAAAAAAATTTGGGGCATAAAATGCCGTCCATGGCCCAAGACATGATGGACGCGGCGTATTTCCGGCACACCGGCGGCAGCGACGTGATTGAATTTGGCCCGCTGCCTGTGCCGCAGCTGCCGGACCATGCCGTGCTGGTCCGCGTGGCGGCCACCACCGTGAACCACGTGGACACCTTTGTGCGCAGCGGCGGCTACGCCACCGCACTGTCCTTTCCGCAGGCGATCGGGCGCGACGCCACCGGCACCGTGGAGCGCGTGGGCGCCGCGGTTGATGCCCCCTTCCGGCCCGGAGACCCGGTGTGGTCCAACTCGCTGGGATTCGGCGGCAGGAGCGGCGCCGGTGCGGCGTTCACAGTGGTGCCCGCGGACCGGCTGTACCCGCTTCCGGCCGGCGTGGACCCGGTGGAGGCGGCAGCCGTCCTGCATGCCGGGGCCACGGCCTGGCTGGCGCTGCACCGCCACGCCGGCGTGCAGCCGGGCGATACGGTGTTTGTGGGAGGCGGCGCCGGGCAGGTGGGATCGGCCCTGGTGGTCCAGGCCGTCCGTGCCGGGGCCCGCGTCATCACCTCCTCAAGCGCGGACGACGCCGGCCACTGCCGCAGCCTGGGCGCCACGGCCACGCTGGACTACCGTTCCCCCGCACTCATGGACGAACTGGCGGCGGCGGCCCGTTCAGTGTCCGGCGGCCGTGGCCTGGATGTCCACATTGAAACGTCGGGCCGGCACCAGCTGGAGGCCGCTGTGGAGATGCTGGCGCTGCGCGGGCGGATCATTGCCTTGTCCGGCATGGCCGCCACCAACGCGCTGCCGCTGGGCAGGCTCTACACGCGCGACGGCAGCGTCCGCGGATTTGCCATCAGCAACGCCACCGTCGGGGAACTCGCCGACGCTGCCCGCGCCGTCAACGAACTGCTGGCCGACGGCAGCCTGCGTGCCCGCCACATCACCCGGCTGCCCCTGAGCGGCGCCGCCGGCGCCCACGCTGCCATGGAAGCCGGCACGGCCCGCGGGAAACTGGTGCTCATTCCCTGAGGCAGGGGATCCCGAAATGGACTGTTGGGCCCGACAGGCCCGGACCACCGGTCCATCCTCCCCAACCGCCGGCGGCCGGCTGCAGCTAGCGCCGGCCGCGCTTTTGGGCCCGGGCCTTGCCGCCGGGCCGGCCGCCCCCGCGAAGGTTGGGACGGCCACCCTTGCCCTCGCCCTTGCCGGCGCCGCCCTTGCCGGCGCCGCCCTTGCCGCCGGCTGCCTTGGCGCCCTTCTTGGGTGCGGCGTCCTGCCTGGCCTGCACGGACGGCTGGCGTGAACTGTTGGCGCTGCGGCCGCGCACCACGCCGATGAATTCCTCGATGACGGCGTCAAAGCCGTCCGCCAGCGGCACATCGGAATGCAGCCAGGCCAGGCCGATCCCCGATTCCGGCACGCCCGTCACCACCCGGGCCCGCAGCGCCGTCCGGTTGAAGTGGCGGGCCACAGACATTGGCAGGATCAGGATGCCCAGGCCCGCCTCGACGAGGTCCAGGGCGTCCTCGACGGAGGCCATGGGCGGCAGGGGCTTTCGGGTTCCGGCCCGGATTTCGCTGGAGATCCCGCGCCAGGCCGGGAAATCGTCGGGGTCGGCCAGCAGGTATTCGTCAGCCAGTTCCGCGACGTCGATTTCCTCAAACGCCGCGATCGGGTGGTCCTTGGGCGCCACCACCACGGACAGCTCCGTATAGAGCGGTATGACGTTCAGCCCGGCCTTGTCCACCGGCAGGCGCACAAACGCCATGTCCGCGGTGCCGGCCCGGACGGCGTCGAGCTGGCCGGATTCGGGCACCGGCCGGGACACCAACGCCACGTCCGGCATGCGTTCGTTCCAGCGGTGGATCCACTTTCCGGGAGTCACGCCAGGCACAAAGGTCACTGTAAGTTCACGGGGTTCCGGCACCTGTTCACCCTAACCCACTGCGGTGCCGGGCGGCGGCGGCCGGTACCCTTGATCCATGACCATTGAACCGTCGCCCCAGGCCATGAAGTCCGCCACCGCGGCCAGGAAGCTGGGCATCCACCTGCCTGCCGCACCTGCGGAATTCCAAGAGAACGCAATCAGCCGGGAGGAATTCAAGGTTTTGCAGGAGAATCCGCCGGCGTGGCTGGTGGAACTGCGCCGCAGCGGCCCGCACCCGCGCCAGGTGGTGGCCCAGAAGCTGAACATCTCCATTGGCGGCCTGAACCGCTCCGACATCACCGAGCCGCTGACGACGGCGGAAATCACCGCCCTGCTGAAGGCTCCCCCCGCCTGGCTGGTGGAGGAACGCGCCGTGTTCGCCAAGGCCCGGGCCGAGGCCAAGCTGGCCAAGGAACGCGAGGCGGCCCGCCGCCCGAAGAGCTGAGCCCGGACAACCGGCGGCGTGCCAAAGCGACCGGGGCGTGTGAAATTTCACCCGCCCCGGATAGCATGGCACGCCGCCGGCGTTTAAGGTCAGGGGTTGTAGACCTTGCTGCTGCGGCTGAGCACCCGGCCCTTGAAGAACTCCGGGTGCCGCCGGTACATGAAGAACATCAGCACCGCCCCCAGCGCGATCACGCCGCAGCCGAGGATGAACACCAGGCCCAGCCCGCCAATGTTGGAGCCGGAACCGTAGGACGGGTCCATGGAGTCGTAGGCGGTCTTGACGAACATGACCAACAGGATCACCCCGCCCACCAGCGGCGCCAGGAACTTGCACAGGAAGTTCCGCACCCCGTGGAAGGCTTCGGCGCGGAAGTACCACACGCAGGCCAGGGCCGTGATGCCGTAGTAGAAGCAGATCATCATGCCCAGCGCGGTGATGGTGTCCCACAGGGCGTTCTCGGACAGGGTCCGGGTGATGACATAGAAGCCGGCCGCGGCGATGGCGGCCGCGACGGTGGCGTAGCCGGGCGACTTGTGCGCGGGGCTGATCCTGCCAAAGCCCTTCGGCAGGGCGCGGTAGTGGCCCATGGCCAGCAGGGTCCTGGCCGGGGAGACAAAGGTCGACTGCAGGGACGCGGCAGAGGAGCTGAGGATGGCCAGCGACATCAGGATGGCGAACGGGCCCATGACGGGCCCGGCCAGCACGGCGAAGATGCTGCCCTGGTTGGCCGGGTTGCCGGCGCCCAGTCCCGTGGTGCCGACGCCGGCGAAGGACAGCGTGGCCAGCGAGACCACCATGTAGATCAGCACGATGACCACCACCGTCACGGTCGCCGCGCGGCCCGGGGTCTTTTCGGGGTTCTTCGTCTCCTCGTTCATGGTCAGCGTGACGTCCCAGCCCCAGAAGATGAAGATGGACAGCGAGACGCCGGCCGCGAATGCGGAGAAGGAACCCACGGCGAAGGGGTTGAACCAGTCGGCCGAGATCTCCGTCGCGTCGAAGGCCGTTCCGTTGGCCACGTGTGCAAAGGCCGCAACGGCAAACCAGCCCAGCACCAGGAGCTGGAACGCCACCAGGATGTACTGGAAGGCCTTGGTGGTTTCCATGCCGCGGTAGGAAATCCAACATGCCCCGGCAATGAATACCAGCGTGGTGGCGATGTTCAGCGGCAGCACGCGGGTCAGCTCCGCCAAGGATGGGTTGGCGAAGATCTGTGCGAGCATCAGGTAGAAAAAGTCCACCGCCACCGCCGCCAGATTGGACAGGACGATGATCGTGGCCGCGATCAGGCCCCACCCGCCCATCCAGCCCAGCCACGGACCAAAAGCCCGTGTGGCCCATGTGAAGGAGGTCCCGGCGTCGGGCATGGCATTGTTCAGCTCGCGGTAGCCAAGCGCCACCAGCAGCATCGGGATGAAGCCGACCAGGAATATCGCCGGCAGGTGGACGCCGACCTCTGACACCGTGGGGCCCAGGGCGGCCGTGAGCGTGTAGGCCGGGGCAATGCAGGAAATGCCGATCACGACGGCACCGATCAGGCCCACCGAGCCGGCCTTCAGGCCCTTTTCACTCAGGCCCTTTTCACTCAGGCCCAATTCGCCCGGGCCGCCGGCAGGCTTCGTAACAGCGTCTTGGGTGGTCATGATGCCATCCCCCCGCCGCGGGTGCAGGCAATTACGTAATGCATAAGGTCCTCCTGGACGTCATTGTCACTGGACATTCAACTGTTGTCGGGGGCCGGTCGAAGGGCCGGTTATGCCAGTTCGTCGACCAGCTTCTTGGCCGTGAACCGGCCCATGCGGACGGCGCCATCCACATGCTGGTAGCCCTCGGCCGCCAGGTCGGAGCAGGACCAGTGGATGGGGCCCACCGGCGTCAGCTGGTCCGGGCCGTAGCGGTGGAGGCCACCAAGGTCGTAGCTGGCAGCGTAGGCGCCGCGGGTCCATTCCTCGGTGCCCCAGTCGGACTCGTAGTACACCACGGGCTCGGCGCCGGCGTCTCCGAGGAACTCGGCCAGCGCTGCCGTGACTTCCTTCCGTCGTTGTCCTGGCGGGAGGGTGAACGCGTAGTCGGCTTTTTCGTCGGAGATGAACCCCACGAGGGTGCCGCGTGCATCGCCATGGTTGGTGTTGTCGTACACCTCCTGGACCAGTGAGGAAGCGCTGAAACCGGTGCCGGAGAGCCCATCCTCGCGCCAGAAGGGGGTCTCATAGACTGCATGGACCTTGATGACGAAACCCAGGGACTGGTGCTGGTGCATCTGGTGCTGGCGGCGCGGCAGCGGCGGCTCGAACGAGACGCGGCTGTACAGGTTCGGCGGGACGGCCATGACCACGCGCCGGGCGGTGACGGTGGCGTTGTCGCTGACCACGGTGGCGAGGTATCCGCCGTCGGCCTCCTCCCAGCGGACGCTGCGCACCGGGGAATTGAGGATGACGTCGCCACCCAGCTTCGCGGCGATGGCCTGGGAAACGCCCTGCATGCCGCCCACCACGCGTTTGTCAAGGATGAAGTTGTCGTCCACCAGGTTCGTGAAGGATCCTGCCGAGGCGGCCATGAACACGGCCTGCAGGGCCGAGAATGCATGGGCGGGCTTGGTGAGCATGCCGCCGGCGATGAACAGGCCGATGTTGTTGCAGGCCTCCTCGTCGCCTGACTGGGTGCGCAGCCAGTGGTGGAAGGAGATGGTGTCCAGCTCGCGGGCCTGGGGGTGGTCCCACGGCGCGGCCGGGTCCATGGCGGCGGCGAGCGCGTCCAGGGTGTCGATGAGCGTGGTCATCTCCGCCTCGGTTCCCGCCGCGACCGGGAACATCCCGCCGGTGTAGCGGGTGCGCGTGCCGTCCGGGGCTATGTAGACGCTGTCGCCGTCGCGGTAGCGGGAGTAGGTGTCCAGGCCCAGTTCTTCAAGGAGCCCGATGAGCGCCGTCTGGTCCGGGGAAACCCACTGGCCGCCAATTTCCAGCCAGGCGCCGTCGATGGAGTTCGACCACGTGCGTCCGCCCACGCGGTCCCGCGCCTCGAGGACGGCCACTGTCAGGCCGGCCTTTTTCAGCTCATGTGCCGCTGTCAGGCCGGACGGGCCCGCTCCAATGATGGCAACGTCCCGATCAATGATGTTTGTTGTGGCCATGTTTCCCTCTCCCGTGAGCCGCGGCTACCCGCGTCACTAAATGAATGACGTTCATTTCCATTAGACTGTAACCGACGTCACCCGGCAAGGTAAAGGGGTGGCCGGGAAATGTTTGCGCCAACCGGTGCATGGGCATCGAGGGGGAGCGTGTTGTGACGGACAGTGCATTAGCAGGCCGCGGGCCGGCGGGGACGGGTGCCGGTGCCAAGCCGGCACGCCGCAGGGCAGGGCGCCCACCGCACGCGCTCCTGGGCCAGGGGCAAATCACCCGGGCGGCGCTGAAGCTGGTGGCCCGCGACGGTTACAAGGCCCTCACCATGGCAGGACTGGCCAGGGCGCTGAACGTGGCGCCGTCGGCCCTGTACAACCATGTTGCCTCCAAGCAGGATGTGTTGCTGCTGGTTGAAGATGCCCTCATGGGCCGCGTGGACGTGTCTGCCTTTGCCCGGCGGCCCTGGGGCGAGGCCGTCAGGCTCTGGGCCCACTCGTACCGGCAGGTCTTTTCAGCGCACCTTCCCCTTATCCCCGTCATTGCGCTGCTGCCCGTGACCAATGCGCCGCAGACCATCAGGATGTACGAGGCCGTGACGGAGGGATTCCTGCGGGCCGGCTGGCCGCCGGAAGGGATTGTCAACGCGATTGTGGCACTTGAATCCTTCATCTTCGGCTCCGCCTACGACGCCAACGCACCCGCGGACATTTTTGCCACCGGCGAACTGGCCGACCGCGCGCCCCGCTTCAGCGACGCCGTCGCCCGCCGCCGGAATCCGGAAGGGCTCAACGACGCCGACGCCGCCTTCGCGCTGGGCCTGGACGCCCTTGTGGCCGGGCTGGCGGCGTGCCAAAGCGACCGGGGCGTGTGAAATTTCACCCGCCCCGGACAGCTTGGCACGCCGCCGGCGTCCCGGGGCCGCGACTAGCCAGGCCGGGCCCAAATCCCTAGGCTGAACTTGCACGCCTTACCGGCACGACCACAGGGAGAACACCATGGGTTTCAGCATCAGCAACGCCGCACTCCGCCTGGTGTCGGGCGCGTTCATCCTCAATTCCGGCCTGGGCAAGCTCAGCCTCTCGCCCGAGCACGCCGCCGGGCTGCAGGCCTCCGCCGCCCGCGTGATCCCGCAGGCGGCCACCCTGGAACCTGAACAGTTTGGCCGCTACCTGAGCTTCGCGGAGATCGGCATCGGCACCACGCTCCTGCTGCCGTTCGTCCCCTCCCGCCTGGCCGGCCTGGTGCTGGCCGCCTTCTCCACCGGCCTTTTCGCCAATTACCTCAAGTCTCCCGGCTTGACCGAGGCCGACGGCATCCGCCCCACGCCCGCGGGCGTCGCACTGTCCAAGGACATCTGGCTGGTGGGGATTGCGACGGCGTTGGTCTTCCACCGCCGCCGGCGCTAAAACGCGCACTGGCCACCCCGGCGGTTCAATGCCATCCTTGGCATAGGCCGCCCAGGGTCTCATCCAATGCGTCGCGCGGCCGCGTCTTGGAGGAGAGCCATGGAACCACGTGAAAAACCGTCGGGCCGCACCGCCACGTTTGACGCGCTGCGCCGCACCGTGGACGGCGGCCTGTTCGAGCCGGGCGAACCCGGCTACGGCGAACTCGCCACCCCGTGGAACCTTGCCGTGCTGACCAGCCCGGCCGCGGTCCTGGAAGCCGCCACCCCCGCCGATGTGGTCCGGGCCGTCCGCTTCGCCGCCGCCAACGGGCTCCCGGTTGCGGTCCAGGCCACCGGCCACGGCATCGCCAGCGACCTCGACGGCGCCCTGCTCATCCACACCCGCCGGCTGGACGGGTGCACGGTCAGCGCGGAGGGCTGGGCCCGCACCGGGGCCGGCGTCACCTGGAAAACCGTTCTCGCGGCCTGCGCGGAGCACGGCCTCGCCGGGCTGTGCGGCTCGGCGCCCGGCGTCAGCGTGGCCGGGTACACCAGTGGCGGGGGGATCGGCCCCATGGCACGGACGTTCGGCGCCGCCTCCGACCGGGTGCGCGCGTTCGACGTCGTCACCGGCGACGGCCGCCTGCGCCATGTCACCGCGGAAACCGAGCCGGACCTTTTCTGGGGCCTGCGCGGCGGAAAATCCTCCCTGGGCATCATCACCGCCACCGAATTCGATCTCCTGCCCCTGCCCGTCATATACGCCGGCGCACTGTTCTTCGGCGCGGAATCGGTCGCTGCGGCAACGCTCGCCTGGTCGGACTGGTGCCCCACCCTGCCACCCGGGGCCACCACGTCCCTTGCGCTCATGCAGCTGCCGCCCATGCCAAGGGTCCCCGAGGTGCTGGCCGGCAAGTTCACCGCGGCGGTCCGCTATGTTTACATCGGCAACCCGGACGACGGCGCCCGCTGGCTTGCGCCGATGCGCGCGGTGGGCGCGCCCCTCATCGATGCGGTGCGGGCAATGCCTTATTCCATGATCGGGCTGGTGCACTCGGACCCCGAGGACGCGCTGCCCGCGACCGAGGCGTCCTGCCTGTTGGCGGACTTTTCACCGGCGGCCGCCCAAACCCTGCTGGAGGCGGTGGGCCCGGGCACCAACTCCCCGCAGCTGCTCGTGGAAATCCGGCAGTTTGGCGGGGCCCTGTCCGAGGAGCCCCAGATCGCCAGTGCCCTGTGCCACCGGGGCGCCGCCTTTGGCCTGCACAGCGTGGGCGTCGCAGCCCCGCCGGAGCTGTCGGCCATCGCGGGCCACGCAGCGGGCATGAACGCCTCGATGGGCCGGTGGCACTTCGGGGCCAGCCTGCCGAACTTTTCGGCCTCAGGCGGTACGGCGGGGTTTGCCGACAGCTACACGCCCGAGGTGTTCGAACGGCTGACCCGGCTCGCCCGCCACTACGACCCCGATGCCCTGTTCCGGCTGGGCCAGGTGCCAGCGCGGTAAACTCGCACCAGGTACGCCCGGCGCCTCCGCCGGCACCATTGTCCCCAGGAGCGCCCGCTGTCCACGCCATCCACCCCGCCCCACGGGCCCGCACAACGTCCGGGCGGCGGCCGGCCCACGCCGGCCGCCGCCCGCCTGCTGGCCCGGGGCGGGGTGGTGGTCCACAAGGGACGGCTGGCGCTGCCCAACACGACCCTGACTCAGGAACAGGCCACGGTGGCGGACCTGCTGGCCGTCCGCGCCGCCCTGGACACCCACGGAATCCCCTACCTGCTGGTCCGGGGGAACGGGCAGGTTCCGGTGCTCGCCGTCGACAACGCCTTCCGCGGGGCCCTGAAGGACGCCCTGGTCCGGCACTTCGCCGATGAGCCGTTTTATGCGCGCAGCAAGGGCACGGTGAAATCTACCCTCCTGGTGGCGGATGGCGAGCTTTACGGCGACGGCAGGGCCCGGATCCTGCGCCTGTTCCGGCCGCGGCTGGAACCCGCGGGCGGGCTGTATTTCGGTGCGTCCGCCGGCGTCCAGCTGGAGCTGTGGACGTTCGGAAAGGGACAACTCAAGCTCCCCCGGGAGAACTCCCTGACCCGGCGGGTGGTCCGGACCGGGGACGTCCGGCGGGGCACGGTGGAGCTCCACGGCAAGTCCTGGCCCACCATCGAGGACATGTTTGCCAGCCACGCCTTTGACGTGCCCTTCCCGGTGGACATGGTCTTCAGCTGGGTGGACGGCAGCTCGGCGGAATATCAGTTGGCGCGGCGCGCGCAGGAGGCCGGTGCCGTGCTGGGTGAGGGCGACGCCCACGAAGCACGCTTCCGGCACGTCGACGAACTCAAATATGCGCTGCGCTCCATATACATGTTTGCGCCCTGGATCCGCACCATCCACATTGCCACGGACTCCCCCGCCCCTGCCTGGCTGGCCAGCCACCACCCCAGGGTCCGGCTGGTGCCCAGTGCCGAGCACTTTGCGGACCCGTCGGTGCTGCCCACCCACAATTCCATGGCCGTGGAATCCCAGCTGCACAACATCAAGGGACTTTCCGAATACTTCCTATATTCCAATGACGACATGTTTTTTGGCCGCCCCGTGGGCCCGGAGATGTTCTTCACCCCGGGCGGCATCACCCGGTTCATGCTCTCCCCGAACAGGATCGGGCTGGGCGGGAGCAGCCTTGAACGCAGCGGCTTTGAGAATTCCGCCAGGGTCAACAGGAAACTGCTGCGGGAGCGGTTTGGCCGGGTGGCCACGCGGCACCTGGAACATTCGGCGGCCCCGTTCCGCAAGTCGGTGATGGCGGAACTGGAGGCTGCCTTCCCCGAGGAATTTTCAGCCACGGCCGCCAGCCGCTTCCGCGCGGCGGGGAACGTTTCGGTGACCAATTCGCTGTACCACTACTACGCCCTGCTGACCGGCCGGGCCGTCATGCACGCCGATGGCAAAGGCAAGTACGTCGACACCACCACCCGCAAGGGCCTGGATTCCCTGGATCGTATCCTGGCGAAGCGCAACGCGGACTTCCTGTGCCTGAACGACGGCAGTTTTCCCGAGGTGGGCGAGGCAGAACGCCGGGCACGGCTCACCGATTTCCTGGAAAGGTATTTCCCGCTCAAGGCCCCTTGGGAAAGGTAGCCGCGCCTGCCAGCCCGAGCGCGGCCAGGATGAGCTGCTCGGGGCTTTCCGCGCCGGAGGCACCTGAACCGGCAGAGCCTTCAACGGCCTCCCTGTTGTTGGCGGAGACGGCCTCCACCACCTCGCTGCGGTGGATGGAGACATCGCGCGGGGCATCGATCCCGATGCGCACCCCTTCGCCGCGCCCGCCGTCGAGGACGGTCACCGTGATATTCCCGCCGATGACGATTTTCTCGCCGATCTTTCGTGTCAGTACCAGCATGCAGTTCCTTCCATGGATGTGCTGATGGGGGGGTGCAAAGCTATAGTTCGGGCGACGTGGCCGGGTACCCGTCAACCCAGCCCACCGGGTAGCCAAGTGCGTTCACGGTCTCCGGCGTGGCTGTCTCCGTCGAGCCGACCACGGCCAGCGCGTCCGGGGACGCATGCCAGGCTGCCTGCCGGACCCAGGCCTCGGTGTCCTCGGGCTTGTGCGCCGCATCCACCACCAGCCACAGCTGGTTGGGCCGGAGCGAGGAGAGGGCCTGCGGACTCGAGGCACCCCGCGCCCCGATACTGAATGCTATCAACAGCGGCTTGCCGTCCACCGCCGCGAGGGCCTGCACCTTCTGCACTTCCGCACTGTCAATGAGCACATGGCCCACACCGTTCGAGCGCACGTTCCCGGAGGTACGCAGCTCGGCCTGGCCGTCGAGCGCGCCGGCCATGCTCCAGGCTGTGCGCAGCGGCTGGTCGCGCAGCCCCACCAGCACCACCAGGTCCCCGGCCGCCGCAGCAAGCCGGGGCACGGCGGGCCGGGCCGGCGCAGGCTCCGGCCCCTCCACGGACCCGGCGGGCGACAGCTCCAGGGAGGTGCCGATCCGTTCGGTCAGCCGCCCCAGGATCGCATCGAAGCCGGGCTTTTCGGTGGAGACCTGCGTGCGCCGGACAGGGCCGCCGGGCCCGGCACTGTCCGCATCGTCCGCATCCGCCAACAGCTCCGCCAAGCCCCGCCGGCGGGCGTCCGGCCGTGGCCCGGCGGCCCTCCGCCGCGTATGCGCCGGTTTGTTCGACGCCGGACCGCCGTCCACCTCGACCGTCACCTCAAAGGAGGTGGTTGCGCCGAGCCCAAACAGCCCGCCGGTCTGGATGCGTTCGGCCCGGATGATCCGCGCCCGGTGCCCGTACGTGTCAAAGAGCTGCCAGCGCAGGGCCTCCAGGCTGTGGCCCCTAAGCTGAAATCGACTGGGCACCGCGTACCACTCCTACCGTCTCGATGGTGGGATTCCCGGCGGTTGCCTCGGTGTAGGACAGCACGGGAAGGCCCTTGATGCGTCCGGACACGAGCCGCCAGACGGCCGGGCGCAGGGCCGGTGCGCAGACCATGACCGGGTTGTGGCCGGCGGACTCCGCAGCGCCAAAGGTTTCCGTCGCGGACCCGAGGAACGACTCCAGGCGTGAGGGGTCCACCACGACCTGCGTGCCGAGCTCGGACGGGCGCAGCCCTTCAAGCAGCGACTGTTCCACGGTGGGGTCGATCATCAGCACGGCCAGCCGGCCGCCCTCAAGGTACTTGTCCGCGATGACGGGGCCAAGTCCGGCCCGGGCCGCCTCGATGAGCGTTTCGGGTTCCGTGCCCTTCTTCGCCTGCAGCGACAGGGCCTCGTAGATGCGGGGAAGGTCATTGATGGGCACCTGCTCCGCCAGCAGCCCCTGCAGCACGCGCTGCACCTCGCCCAGGGACAGCTGTCCGGGGACCAGCTCCTCCACGATCGACGGCGAGATGTCCTTGACGCCCTCGGTCAGCACACGCACGTCCTCGCGGCTGAGCAGGCGGGCCGCGTTGGCATTGACGATGGCGGAGAGGTGGGTGATGAGCACGGAGACTCGGTCAATCACGGTGGCGCCGGACATTTCGGCGCTGTGGCGCATTTCCGCCGGAATCCACTTGCCGGCCAGCCCGAACACCGGATCCACGGTGGGTGTGCCGGGCAGCGAGCCGAGCTGCTCGCCCAGGGCCAGGACCCGGCCGGCCGGTGCGGTGCCCCGCCCGGCCTCGACCCCGGCGATCCGGATCACATAGGTCGATGGCGGCAGCTCCACGTGGTCCCGGGTGCGCACCGGAGGCACCACCATGCCCAGCTCCATGGCCACCTTGTGCCGCAGCGCCTTGATCCGCGCCAGGAGGTCGTCCGCGGAGCCGGAGACCAGGTCCACCAGGTCGGTGGACAGCTGGATTTCCAGCGCCTGGACCCGCATCCGGCCAATGATGTCCTCCGTGGTTTCGGCCGGGGGCCCCGCCACCGCCTCAAGCTCCTTCGCTGCGGCTGCCTTCTGCTCTCCGGCCTTGACGCGCTGGCCGATGAACAGCAGCAGGGCGCCGACGGCCAGGAACAGGAGCACCGGCATGCCCGGAATCACGGACATGATGATCGCCGCGGTCCCGGACACGAGCAGGGCCGGGCGTGACTGCGTCAGCTGCAGGGCCGCCGTTGTGCCCATGTCGGATGAGGCGTTGGAGCGGGTGACGATCATGCCGGTGGCCACGGCCATGAGCAGTGCAGGGATCTGGGAGACCAGCCCGTCGCCCACGGACAGCAGCGAATACGTGTTGACGGCATCGCTGATGTCCAGGCCGCGCTGGAGCATGCCGATGGCGATGCCGCCGATCAGGTTGATGATGATAATGATGATGCCGACGATGGCGTCGCCCTTGACGAACTTGGAGGCGCCGTCCATCGCCCCGTAGAAGTCGGCCTCGGCGGAGACCTCCACACGGCGTTCCTTGGCCTCGACGTCGGTGATCAGGCCCGCGTTCAGGTCCGCGTCGATGGCCATCTGCTTGCCGGGCATGGCGTCGAGGGTGAAGCGGGCCCCCACCTCGGCCACGCGCTCGGCACCCTTGGTGACCACCACAAACTGGATGACCACCAGGATCAGGAAGATCACCCCGCCGATGATCAGGTTCCCCCCGACGGTGACCTGCCCGAACGCCTGGATCACCGCCCCGGCGTGGGCCTGCCCGAGCACCAGGCGGGTGGAGGCGACGTTGAGGCCCAGCCGGAACAGGGTGGCCACCAACAGCAGCGACGGGAACACCGAGAAGTCCAGCGGCTTCTTCACGAACATGCTGTTCATGAGCACCAGCAGCGCAAAGACAATGTTGATGATGATCAGGACGTCCAGCAGCACGGCCGGGATCGGGACCACCAGGAGCAGCACAATTCCCACCACCCCCATGGGGACGGCCAGCTTGGAGAAGTTGCGGTTCACGCGGGAATTCCTTTGCTCAGCTTGGTGGTGTCCAGTGCGTGTCCGGCCAGCGCGGGGCCAGGCGGGATGGCGGAACCGGCGGGCAGGATCTGGTGCATCCCGGCCGCCGAACCCCGCTTCTTCAGGGCCATGACAAACGCCAGGACGGCGGCCACCTGGTTGTACAGTTCCACCGGGATCTCCGCCCCCAGTTCGCAGGCGCCGTGCAGGGCCCGGGCCAGCGGAATGTCCCGGACCATGGGCACCTTCTTCGCCTCGGCCTCGGCCCTGATGCGCGCCGCCACCCGGTCCGCACCCTTGGCCACCACCCGCGGGGCGGACCTGCCCGGTTCGTACCGCAGCGCCACCGCCACATGCACGGGGTTGACGAGGACGACGTCGGCTCCCGCCACCGCACTCATCATGCGGCTGCGTGCCATGGCCAGCTGGCGCTGGCGCCGGGCGGACTTGATCATGGGATCCCCGTCGCTGGACTTGTTTTCATCCTTGACTTCCTTCTTGGTCATCCGCGTCTTTTTGCGGTTGCGCCGGGAGATGACGAACACGTCGGCGAGGGCCAGCAGCATGCCGGCAGCCACGGCGTACTGCACCAGCCGGGCCACGCCGCCGCCCGCTGCGCCCAGCAGCTCGGAAACCTGCAGCCCGCCCGCCTGCAACAGGGCCGGGACCAGGCCCTGGACCACCGTGTACAGGACCAGCCCGACGACGGCCGTCTTCAGCAGTGCCTTGGCCCCGTTCCACAGCGCCTGCGCGCCCGCAACGTTCTTGAGGCCCTTGAACACATCGAACTGCTCAAACCTGGGCTTGAACTTCTTGAAGCGGATCCCGCCCTGGACGGCGGCCGCGGCCGCCACCGCCGCGGCCACGGCAATCAGCAGGGGGCCAAGGATGCCGGCCAGCGTGCCCAGGGCATTTTCCAGGGCGCCCAACGCCACCAGCGGATCGGGATTCGCGGCCATCGTGGCAGCGGTGAACATTTGGTCCGCCAACGCGTTGGAGGCCCGGGCGATCACGCCGGGCAGCATGATGACGGCCGCGCCGACCCCCACCCAGGCGGTCAGGTCCTGGGAGCGGGACAGCTGCCCTTTTTCCCGGACCTCCTTCATCCGCCGCTCGGTGGCCTTTTCGGTCCGCTCCCCGCTCTCAGCCACGGGCGCCCGCCTTTGCAAGAAGGCCCAGGACGGTGGTGGCCAGGGACGGGACCACATGGCCCAGGCCCGTCACCAGCAGCCCGCCCAGTGCCAATGTGAGCATGATTTTCAGGGGGAAACCCATCGCGAAGGCGTTCAGGGCCGGTGCCACGCGGGTCAGCAGGCCCAGCCCGGCGTCGGCCAGGAACAGGACCACCAGCAGCGGGCCGGCGATCTGGACGGCCGCCAGGAACATGCCGGTGGTGGCGGTTGCGATGAGCTGGGCGGGGTGCGAGAGGTCCATGGCGGCGCCCACGGGGATCGCGTCAAAGGAACGGGCCAGCCCCCCAATGATCAGCTGGTAGCCGTCCGAGGCAAACAGCAGTGCCAGGGACGTGAGCTCGAACAGCCGGGTGAACTGGGCGCCGTTGACCATGGCCTGCGGGTCAAAGGCCTGGGCCATGGCAAAGCCGCCAAAGGTGTCCACCATGGCGCCGGCCGTCTGCACGGCCGCGAACACGAGGTACACCAGGAACCCCAGTGCCGCACCGGTCACCACTTCCAGCACCAGCGCCAGGATGAACGGGCCGGTGCCGCTGACGGCAGCCGCCACGGGCAGCCTGGCGGCCATCGCGACGGCCAGGCCCAGGGCCAGCATGCCCTTGATGCGCAGCGGGATGGCGTTGTAGGAGAACGGCGGGGCAATGGCAATGAAGGCCGTGATGCGCACTGCCGCAAGGAGGCAGCTTTCCAGCCAGGCGGGGTCAATCGGGATGTTCACGCCTCAGCCGCCCAGCAGCAGGGGGATTTTGTCGAAGAGGTCATGCGTGAACGTGACGATCTCCGTGATCATCCAGTGGCCGGCGACCACCAGGGCCAGCGCCACGCCCACCGCCTTCGGCACGAAGGAAAGCGTGGCCTCCTGGACCTGGGTGATGGACTGGAGCAGGGAGACGGCAAAGCCGATCACCAGGGCGGTCAGCAGGATCGGCGCGCACAGCTTGGCGGCCACCCACAGCGCCTGGACGGCAATGTTGAGGATCTCGGCGGTGTTCACGGCCCGCCCCCGTAGCTTTTGACCAGGGCGGTGATGATCAGGCCCCAGCCGTCCACCAGGATGAACAGCAGGATCTTGAACGGCAGGGAAATCATGACGGGCGGGAGCATCATCATGCCCATGGACATCAGGGCGGAGGCCACCACGATGTCGATGATCAGGAACGGGATGAAGATGACAAAGCCGATGATGAAGGCGCTGCGCAGCTCGGAGATCATGAACGCCGGGATCAGGGTCAGCATGGGCACCGCGTCCGGGCCGGCCGGGTTGTCCCGGCCGGCCGAGCGGGTCATCAGGGCAATGTCCGCCTCGCGGGTTTGCGGCAGCATGAAGTGCCGCAGCGGCCCGGAGGCGGCGTTGAAGGCGCCATTGACGTCAAGGTGGCCGTTCAGGTAGGGCTGCACGGCGGCGGTGTTGATGTCCACGAGTGTCGGGGACATGATGAACAGCGACAAAAAGAGGGCCAGCCCGGCCAGCACCTGGTTGGGCGGGATCGACGGCAGCCCCAGCGCGTTGCGGGCCATGGCCAAAACCACAAAGATCTTGGTGAATGACGTCATCATCAACAGCAGCGCCGGGGCCACGGACAGCAGCGTAATCCCGAGCAGGGTCACGATGGCCGAGCTGGGCTGCCCGTCGAGGCCGTTGACCGTGACGTTGACGCCGCCCGGGGTGGCAGGGGCCGTGGGATCGGTGGGAGGCACGGGGGCCGCCGGGTCGCCGGGCGCCATGACGGCCACCGCGTGGGCCGCGGCGGAAAATACCAGTTGGAAGGCAAAAAGGGCGCCCAGGAGGAGTCCGAGCATCACCGCCGCCCTGCCCCAGCGGCGCAGGGTGACGGAGTGGGTGTTCACAGATTCAGGCCCTTGCGCACGGCCGCCCCTGCCTGCTGCCAGGTCCCGGGCGAGAGGATGGAACCGGCCAGCGGGTCCGGCCGCGGCCGATGGTGACGGGCGCGCAAGGGGAAGGGCCCGGCGTCGTCCATCCCGGCCCGGCGGCTGACGGCGGCGCGCAGCGGGCGCTCAAAATCCGGCACGTCCACGGGTGCGGGTTCCGGCGCGGGACCTTCGTGCAGGACGCTGACGGCCTGTTCGGTCACGCCGAGCAGGAAGCGCCGGCCGCCGGCGTCCACCACCACCACGGATGCCTTTTGGCCCACACTGCGCCGGCTGACCACGGAGAGGTCCGTTTCCGCGGCGGAGCGCCCGCCCTTGGAGAGGCGTTTTTGGGCCAGCCACAGCAGCACCACCACCACGGCCAGGGACAGTCCCACCCGCAGGACCAGCAGGAGCGTCTCCACTTAGCCGACCGTCTCCGGCGCGTCCAGGATCTTCGTGACGCGTACGCCGTACTCCTGGTCCACCACCACGACTTCACCGTGCGCTATGAGGCGCCCGTTGAGCAGGATGTCGGCCGGGGCGCCGGCCGAGCGGTCCAGGTCCACCACGTCGCCCGGTTCCAGGGAAAGCAGCTCGGCCACGGTCATGCGGGTGCGGCCGATGACCACGGAAAGGGCCATTTCGACGTCGTGGATGCGGCCCAGCTTCCCGGCGCCCACCTCGGCCACGCCAGTCGATGGCCGGCCACCGGCGTCCCTGATCCGCAGGGCGAACCAGGCGAAGGGCTCGCCGGCGCCCCGTTCGGCGAGCCGGTACACGGCTGTTTCGGCGTCGGCGAACAGCGCAGCGCGGCCGTTGTTGGCCACGTCGCCCAGCACCCCCGTACCGAGGGATTCGGCCGCCGCTTCCAGGGCCGGACGCAGCACATCGGCCAGGGAAACGGCGGCCGGACCGCCGGCGGCCCGGACGGTGTCCGCCGTGGCGGACGGCAGGGCGAGGGCCAGTTCAGCGGACACGGCACCGAGGTAGTCGGCGGCCACAATGGCCAGCCCGGCCACCGGGGCTTCCCCGGAGGCCGCAGGCCACAGCATGCATTCAAGGGGGGCGCCGGCGGGCAGCAGCGCCGCGAGGGCGTCCACGGCCGCGGCCTGCAGCCTAAGGGTGGGTGTCACGGGGCGTTCTCCTCGGTAGTCACAATTTTTCCTGCCTGCCTGGATCCATGCGTTACCCCCACGGCCCGGGCCACCGTCTTCCCATCCAGGGTCAGGCTGAACGGCCGCCCCACGGGATGGGGCAGCGGCAGCAGCTCCCCCACGGCCAGGTTGAGGACCGCGCGGGCTGTCACCTGCACCGGCGCCAGCTCCATGGCCACATCCACCGGCACCTGGGACACCTGGCGGCGCAGCAGGGACGCCGCGCCCGGCGCATCCGCTTCCGTGTTGTCGGCATCGAGTTGGGACAGGACGGCCCGGGCGGGGAGGGCAACGGAAACGCGCCAGGAACTGCCACCGCTTGTCAGCATGAATCCGGCCACAATCATCAAGGTGCCGGTGGCTGCCGCCTGGGCCGTCCGGGCGTTGAAATGCATCCCTTCCACCTGTAGCCGGGAGGCCAGCAGCGTTCCGAAGGAGTAGGCCAGTGCGTCGAGGGCGTCCACGGTGATCCGCCGGACCAGCTCCTGCTCCATGTCGGTCAGCTTCCGGAACGCCGGCGCGCCACCACCGGTTCCGCCAAGCATGCACGCCACCCAGGACAGGGCCGCCTCGGCGGGAAACTGCAAGACACCCTTCGCCTCGTCCCCGTCCAGCGCCACCAACACCATGGCTGTGTCCTCCGGCAGGGATGCGGCGTAGTCGTCATAGGCGGCCATTGTGAGGCGGTCGGCGGCCAGGGAACACGGTGACCCGGTCCGGGCAGCCAGCTGCGTGGCCCACTGGCGGGCAAAGGTTTCAAACACCAGTTCCAGCCGGCGTGCATGCCCGCGCTGCAACGTGGCCGGGCGGCGGAAGTCGTAGGGTTCCACGGCGCGTTCCAGCCCGGATCCGGACAGGGCTGGGCGAAGGGTCAGTGCGGGCACATCCGGCACTATCGGCAGCACCCGCCCGGACGTTAGGGCCGGTTCGCCCTGACTTTCAGGGCGTCCGGAATCAAGGCGCGGACATCTTCCGCCTGGTTGGACAGCACCACGATGTCCACCCGCCGGTTGAGTTCGCGCAGCGCCTCGGTGGAGTCGTCGTTGACCTGCCGGGCGGAGCCGTACCCCACGGCTCCCACATGTCCGCCGGGGATGCCGCCGTGTTCCACGAGGTTGCGCAGGACCGCCACGGCGCGTTCGGCGGACAGCTCCCAGACGGACGGGAAGCCGGTGATGGCGTTGGCGGCATGGCCCTCCACGGAGATTTCCAGCCTGGCTTCGCGCAGCTCGGGTGAGATGGCGGCCAGGACCCGCTGCGCCGTCGTCGTCAGGTCCGGGCTGTCGGCAAGAAAGAAGGTCTGGGAGCCCACCAGCTTGACGGTCAGCCCGCGCTGGTCGATGGAGAAGTCAACATTCCCTGCCAGGCCCTTGCCGGCCAGGCTGGACTGCATGGACCGGCGCAGGGCGTCCAGCTTGTCCACCTCGCCCAGGGCAAGAACCAGCTTGTCCTTGCTGAGCGTGCCGTCCTTGCCGACGTCCTGGGGCGGGACCACCACACCCTTGGCGGTGTCGACCTTGCCGACATTGACCTGGCCGAATCCGGTGGCGAGCGAGTCCTTGAGCTGGGTGAACTTTTCGCTGTCCACGGAGGACATGGCGTACAGGACGATGAACATGCACATCAGCACGGTGACCATGTCCATGTAGGAAGCCATCCAGCGTTCATCGTTGTGGCTGCCTGGCTGCCCGCCACGGCGCCTGCCACGCCGGCCACGGCCGGTGCTCACGCGGCGGACTTCAGACGGTCGTTGTCCCCCGGCTTGGCCGCAGCCTTCGGTGATCGCCTCCGGTGTTCCGGGACCATGGCGGTGAGTCGTTCGCGCAAAAGGGTCGGCTGGGAGCCTGCCTGGACGGCCAGGACCCCTTCCATGACCAGGTTCATCCTGTCCCCTTCCAGTTCGGAGAGCCTCGCGAGCCGCGCCGCGATGGGCAGCCACATGAAGTTGGCGGTCAGCAGGCCCCACAGTGTGGCCACGAAGGCGCTGGCGATCATCGGGCCCAGCGTGCTGGGCGTGGACAGGTTTTCAAGCACGTGTGTCAGCGATACCACCGTGCCAATGATCCCGACCGTCGGGGCATAGCCGCCCAGCGACTGGAAGAACCGCGACGCAATGCTGTCTGTCTTCATCTTGGTGTCGATGGCGTCGTCGAGCAGGTCCCGCAGTTCATCGCCGTCGGTGCCGTCGGCAATGTTTTGCAGGGCATCGCGGAGAAAGGCGTCGCCGGTCTTGGCGGCATCCTCTTCCAGGGACAGCAGGCCTTGCCGCCGTGCCTTCTCAGCGAGGCGGACCACTGTCTCAATGCTGTCCATCGGCTTCACCGGCTTGGCAGTGAAGGCCTTGGGCAGCGACTTGAAGGAGTGCAGGAAGTCCTTGAAGGTGGACCCGGCCATGCCGACGGCGGTGGTGCCGACAATGACGAGCAGCATCGGCGGCAGCAACAGGATGCTGCCCACCGTGGAGCCCTCGAGGTTGATCATGGCCACGAGTGAGCCGAAGGCGATGATTATGCCGATGAGTGTTGCCGGATCCATGGTCTACTGCCTGCCAGTGGTGGTTCCGCCGGCCGGGCCTGCGGGATGAATGACGCTCAGCCTGGACGAGGTTCGCCCGCCGGCGGGGGAATCTTCGTCGCCCGGGTCGTTGTAGGCGGTCGAAATGACGTGTGCGCGGAAACGGACAATCTTTTCAATGACCTCTTCCATGCTTTCGGTGACGATGAACCGTGCGCCGTCGGCCATGACAAGCGTGGTGTCCGGGGCTTCGAAGATGCGCTCGACGAGGTCCGGGTTCACCGCAAAGTGGCACCCGTCCAGCCGGGTCACTACTATCATCGGCGCATCCTTTTCCCGTAACGCCATGGCATCAACCATGTACAGCCCCCACTGTCGGCCGCCCCGCCCCGGCCGTTAGGGGCAGGGCGGGGCGTGGCAGGACGGGGGTCAACGCTTGAGCTGCGTGAGTTCCTGCAACACCTCGTCGGAAGTGGTGATGATGCGTGCGTTGGCCTGGAAGCCGCGCTGGGCCACGATCAGGTTGGTGAACTCCTGGGACAGGTCCACATTGGACATTTCCACGTAGCCGCTGGTGAGCTCGCCGAAGCCGCCCTGTCCGGCCACACCGATGGTGGCTGTCCCGGAGGCCGCGGTGGCCCGGTAGCCGGAGGAGCCGGTTTTTTCCAGGCCTTCGGGATTGGTGAAGTTCGCCAGGGCAACCTGGCCTATGACCATGTTTTCCCCATTCGTGAAGGTCCCCGTCAGGGTGCCGTCGGTGCCCATGGCAAACGATTCCAGGGTGCCGGCCGCGTTGCCGTCGTGGCTCGTCACGGCGGCCGTGGTGGACCCGGCGTTCCCCGTCAGCGCAGACATGTCCACGGCGATGCCGCCAACGGTGAGCGCGCCGCCGCCGGTGAGCCTGCCGTTGGCAAAGGTGAGGTTGCCGGCACCCGTCGCACCGTTGTCGTCCGCCGCGGCCACGTCCCAGCCGGCCGCGGTCTTGGTGAAGCTCAGGGCCAGGTTGCGCGCCGCGCCGGTGGTGTCGAAGGCCCGGACGTCCCGTACCACCGTGGCGCCCGCCGCAGCATCACTGGGCAGGTTTCCGCCCAGCACGGCCTTGGTGGTGGCGGCGGCGGGCGCCACCATGTCCTTGGAGATCCGGATCGCTCCGAGGGCGCCGCCGGAGTTGACCTGGCCGTTGGTGGCTGCCCAGCCCTGCAGCAGGGCCCCGTCCGGGGACACGAGACGGCCGCGCGAGTCAAGGTCGAAGGCGCCGGCCCGGGCATAGGACTGCTGGCCGCGCTTGCTGGTGATGAAGAAGCCGTCGCCGGAGATCATCATGTCCGTGGACCGGCCCGTGGCCTGCGAAGAGCCCTGGGCGAAGTTTGTTGACACGGCGGCAACCTGGACGCCCAGGCCCACCTGCGCGGCGTTGCTGCCGCCGGTGGCCTCCTGCGCCGCGGAGCCGGAGCGGGTCAGCTGGGACAGCGTGTCCTGGAATTGCACGCTGGAACCCTTGAACCCGGCCGTGTTGACGTTGGCGATGTTGTTGCCGGTGACGTCGAGCATGGTCTGGTGTGCGCGGAGGCCGGAAATGCCCGAATACAGTGAGCGAAGCATGGGTGAAGCCTTTCTAGGCGGGTAATGGATTAGGGTGCGGTGATGCCGGAGAGGGTGTCCAGCGGGATGCTGAATCCACCCACGTTGACCTGTGGGACGCCCTGCGCGAAGGAAACGGAGCTGGCGACGCCGGTGTGGGGCGTGCCGTCCTTGTCCGCCCAGGAAACGCGGGTCCCGAGCAGTGCGGCCGCAGCGGTGCGCATCTGCAGCGAAAAATTCTCCGTGGCCGTCTTGTCCAGGCTGGTCAGCTTTTCCATGGTGGCCAGCTGGGTGGTTTGGGAGATCATCTGGTTGGTGTCCATGGGCGAGGACGGGTCCTGGTTGCGCAGCTGGGTCACGAGCAGGTTCATGAACACTTCCTGGTCCATTTCCTGCTTCGGCGCGCGCACCGGGGTGGTGCTGAAGACGGCCTCGGCCGCAGCGGCCGGGGCAAGGGGTTCGATGCTGATGGTGTGCTCCTGTTCTAAACCGTGATGTCCAGGTTTCCGGCGTACGACGCCGTGATGTCCGGCCGGGCGGCCGCCCTGCCCCTGCCTTCTGCCGCGGGGGCGGCGGGCTCCCCTGCCGTCCCCGGCCTGCCCGCCGTGGTGCCCGGCGGTGCGGCACCGTGCCCGCTGAAGGCATGCTGGCCCGTCGAGCTGCCCAGTGAACTGGAAAGCTGGAGCGAGGCCGTCACCCCCTGGCCGGCCAGGTCGCGCCGAAGGTCCGGGAGGATCTGCCGCAGCCCGTCCCGTCCGGCGTCGGTGGCGGCAAGCAGCTCAATCCGGACGCCGTCAACGCCCAGGTGGGCCAGCACCGTGACCGGGCCCAGGGAATCGGGCGCCACCTGCACCGTCATGACGTTGGTGCCGGCCTGCCCCGTGGCCAGCTGGAACAACGGCCGTGCGAGCTGCCCGGCCAGCGGCGGGTGCACCGCAGGCGCCTGCAGCGCCGCGGCGGGCGCCGCCACCGCCCCGGCCGCGGCCGCGGGCCGTGGGGGAGCCGGCGGGGCCACGCCCTGGCTGCCCGCCTGCGCCGTATCCTGCGCCGTTTTCCGCACTGCGGGAGGAACTGCAGCGTCGCCGTCCTTGTGTCCCGGTCCCGTGGCCGGGACAATCACGTCAGGTGCCGCAGAAGGGACTCCGGAAGGGATTGCCGCTGGCAAGGCGGGCATGGGGCGCGCAACGGAAACGGCATTCGAGGGCAGGCCGCCCGCCGGGCTGCCGGGCACCCGGCCGCCCGCGGCAAGGCCGCCGGCTGTGGAGGCCCCGGTTGCCGCGGCAGCCACACCTGCCTGCCGTTCCGGCGCCGCACCTTCACGGCGGCCCGCGGCCGCGGCGGCAGGTCCCGCACCGGTCGCCGTGGCCGCGGCAGCACCCGCTGCAGCCGCCCCGCCGGTGCCCGCGGTTCCGGTACCAGAAATTCCGGGCCGGGCAGTTTCCGGGCCGGGCGGTGCCTGGGCCGGCAGGCCTGCGGCCGCGCCTCCCGGCAGGGTGTCCGAGCCAGGCAAACACGTGGCCACGGAGGCATCCACTGCGGAAGACGGCCCGACAGTTCCGGCGGCGGTACCGCCACCAGCGCCAGCACCTGCTCCAGCACCTGCTCCAGCGGCCGCTGCCACCGAGCAAGCCACTGCGGCAGCCAGGGTGGGCGGCGGCATGGCGCCCAACCCTGCAGCCCCGGGACCGGGCGTGCCCAAACCCGCTGGGTCCGGACCGGCAGCCCCAGTACCGGCAGCCCCAGTACCGACAGCCACGGACCGGGGTGCCGGCCGCCGCCGCAGTGCAGCAGTGCCGGCGGTGCCTGTGGCGTCTTTGGCGCCTGTGGCGCCTGTGGCGTCTTTCAGGCTTGCCAGGAAGGCCTGGCCGCCACCCCGGTTGCCCGCGCCGCGGTTCGCCCTTCCCCCAGCCGCCAGGTCAGCCGAAGGAGCCAGGTCGATGCGCACGCCGGCTACGGCCGCGGTCACTGCGGCCCCGTCCGGCGGGCGGTGGCCAGCTCGTCCAGGAAGTGCTGTTCGGCTGCCAAATCTGCCCGGCTGCCAGCCTGCCGGTGGCGTTCGGCCAGCTTTTCCAGGGTGCTGGCGGCGGTCTTGGCCGCGACGAGCTCAGCCTCGGCGGTTTCCGCCTCGGCCGCCATGGCCGTGCCGAGGCCCTGGAGCTCCAGCAGAATGCTGCGCGAGGCCGCGCGGGATGCCGCTGCAGCGGTGAGTGCCGTGGCGGAGCCGGCCTCCGCCGTCGTCTGCGCCAATTCACCCCAGGCGGCGGCCGTCCGCGAGGCATGCGTGCGGCGGTTGGCGTTGGCGCGGGCCAGGCCGGCGGCGGCCTGGTCCTCCTGCAACTTGCGGAAACGCAGCAGGGCGGCGAGCCGGAACGTCTTGGTCATGGAAGTCCTCCAAACATCTCAACGAGGCCACGCAGTTCCGCCCAGGCATCGCCGGCCGGGACCTGCCGGCCAAGGTCCTGCCGAAGAAAGCCGTTGATGGCCGTCTCACGCAGCAAGGCAGCATCCACCAGCGGGTTGGAGCCGGGGTGGTAGGCCCCGACGTCAATCAGGTCCTGGGCGCCCCGGCGTGCGGCCAGGACGCGGCGCAGGACGCCGGCGTCGTACTTTTGTTCAGGGGTGCACACCTTGGAAGCCACCCGGGAGATCGATGCGAGCGCGTCCACGGAGGGAAAATGCCCGGCCACCGCAAGCCTGCGCTCCAGCACAATGTGCCCGTCCAGGATGGAACGCACGGCGTCGGCAATGGGCTCGTTGTGGTCGTCGCCGTCCACCAGGACCGTGTATATGCCCGTCACCGAACCGGCCTTGCCGGTGCCGGCGCGCTCCAGCAGCCTGGCCAGCATGGAAAAGGTCGACGGCGGGTAGCCGCGGGTGGCGGGCGGCTCACCGACGGACAGGCCAATCTCCCGCTGGGCCATGGCCACGCGGGTCAGCGAGTCCATCATCAGCATGACGTCGGCGCCCGAGTCGCGGAAGGACTCGGCAATCCGGGTGGCGGTGAAGGCGGCGCGCATCCTCACCAGGGCCGGTTCATCGCCCGTCGCCACCACCACGATGGACCGGGCCAGGCCCTCGGGGCCGAGGTCGTCCTCGAGGAATTCGCGCACTTCCCGGCCGCGCTCCCCCACCAGCGCAATCACGGACACTTCGGCCTCGGTGCCGCGGGCGATCATGGACAGCAGTGAGGACTTGCCGACGCCGGAACCGGCAAACAGTCCCATGCGCTGCCCGCGGCCGATCGTGGCCAGCGTGTCCATGACCTTTACTCCGGTGCCCAGCGGCTCCTGGATCCGGGCCCGTTCCATGGAGTTGGGGGCGTTGTTGTCCAAGGGGACGCCGGTGCCGGAATCCAGCGGGCCCTTGCCGTCAATGGGCCGCCCCAGCCCGTCCAGGACCCGCCCCAGCAGGCCGCGGCCGGTGGGCACCAGCAGCGGCTCGGGCCGGGCGCGCACCAAGGCGCCCCGGGCCAGGCCGGCCATGGGTCCCAGCGGCATGATGGACAGGCCGTCACGGCCCACGGCCACCACCTCCGCGTCCATCGACGGTTCCCCGGCCCGTCCGGAAATGCGCACCAGGTCGCCGACGGCGCAGCGCAGCCCGCTGACCTGTGCCGTCAGGCCGACGACGGCGGTCACTGTGCCCACCCGTTGGGGTGCGGCGGCGCGCAGCGCGGCGGCGAACCGGCCGGCGCCGGGTTCGGTGAGGGTGGCTGGCAGAGTGGTCACCCGCCGCCCCCCAACAATTCCTGGCGGGCGCGTTCCAGGGCCGTCGTGATGCGGGCGTCCAGGAAGCCGTCCGGAAACTCGGCCACGGCGTCGCCGCGGGACAGCGACGGATCCGCCACGAGGCCCGGCAGGGCAGGTGTGGCTGCCCCCGGCGCCGACGCCCTGCTGTAGGCGGCCTGAAGGACCGCCACATCCTGCGGATTCATCCGGATGTTGGCCGGTGCCGCCGCGTCAGGCCCGGCCAGCGCCCGGGCCAGGGCGGCACGGGAGGCGGCTCCGGCGTCGGCCACTTCCCGGCCAAGAACGGCCGCGGCCAGTGCCAGGGCGCACTCGAGGAGGGTTTGCTCGGCGTCGGCCAGCAATGGCAGCGGCGCCCTCGAGAATGCTTCCGCTGCGGCCCGCATGGCGGCCAGCTGCGACGCCGATTCAGTGCGCAGGCCCTCAGCCAGGGCGGCATGGTCCGCCGTGAGGCGCGCGCGCAGCCGCGCGGTTTCCTCGGCCGCGTGCCGGAGTCCGGCCGTGTACCCGGCCGCGTGGCCCTCCGTAAATCCGCGGACGTGCTCCCGGTGTTGGGCGGGCCCCGCAGCGCCGGTTAGCACCGGGTAGACCACGGGCACGGCACTGTCCGCCCGGCCGCCGGCGGCCTTACCGGGCAAGGGAGACCTCATCTTCCTCGCGGATGGTGATCTCCCCGGCAGCGTACAGCCCGCGGAGGGAGCGCACGATGCCGGCCTGGGCACCTTCCACCTCGGCGGTGCGCACGGGGCCGAGCGCCTCGATCTCCGATTCCAGCAGCTCCCGGTTGCGTTCGGAGATGTTGGCGCGGATCGCTTCCTCCACCTCGGCAGCCATCCCGCGCATGGCCATGGCCAAGGTGGTGGGTTCAATGCCGCGCAGCACCTTTTGGACGTCGTGGTTTTCAAACCTGGCCAGGTCGGCCAGGCCCAGCATCTTTTCGCGCAGCTCGGCCGCCAGAGCCGGGCTCCTTGCCGCCAGGTCCTCCATGAGTGTCTTCTCCGTGGCTGTGTCCGAACGGTTGATGATGTCCACGAGCGGCTGGACGCCGCCAATGGCCGCACGCCTGCCGCGCGGGGCCACCATGGCCACGGCCTTGCGTTTGAGCGAACCGGCCACAATGTCCATGGCTTCGGGGACGGCCGGACCCATGGTCGCGATGGCCTGGGCCACATCGGTCCGCATGGCCGGCAGCATGACGGCGAGCACCGCGGAGGCGGTCTCCGGAGTCAGGTGTGCCAGGACCATGGCGATGGTCTGGGGCAGTTCGCCCTCCAGCAGCGACATCACCTGGGCAGGTCCGGCGCCGTCAAGAAATTCAAAACGTTTCCCGTCCACGTCCGACGCCAGCCGTTCCATGAGCCCTGCCGCCCGCTCGGAGCCAAAGGAAGCCTCGAGCAGGCCGGCGGCGAACTCCTTGCCGCCCGTCGCGGCCATGCGCCCGCGGACGGCGAGCTCGTGGATTTCCTCGATCACGGCGTCGGCCACTTGCGGCTGCACCCGCCGCATGCGCACAATTTCGGCGGCAATCGCTTCGGCCTCCTCGTCGTTGAGGCGCCCCATGACGGCCGCGGCGGCGTCCTTGCCCAGCTGCATCAGGACGGCTGCGGCCTTTTGCGTCCCGTTCAGCGCCGGAACGCCCTTCATGGCGTTGCCCGAGGCGCCGCTCACACCGGCGTCCGCTCATCCATGAGGGTGCGCAGGAGTGCTGCGGCCTTCTCGGGATCGGCCGTCGCCAGGGCGTTGATCGAGGCGCGCTTGGAGTCGGCGTCGTTGTTTTCGACGGCGGGCAGGGCCACCGGCTCCGGGATGGACGGCAACGCCGTCGTTTCCAGCGTGCCTGGGTCGGCCGGGTCCAGGGCCGCCGGCGCTTCCCGCTGTTCGCCCAGGTCCACGAGTTCGCGGACCTGGCGGCGGTTCTTCCTCGCATACAGCACCAGGGCGAGCAGGGCGGCCAGGACGGCCCCGGCACCGAGCAGGATGGTCCGCCAGGTCTTCGCCGCCGCCGCGGAGTCGGCCTCGGCCTTGGCCGCGTCGAGTGCGGCCTTGGCTGCATCGGCCTGGGCGGTGGAGAAGGGGACGATCTTCAGGCTGACCACGTCCCCGCGGGCACGGTCGATCCCCGCGGCTGCCACCACCATGTCCGTCAGTGTGGCGGCATCCACGCGCTTGGCCGCCTGGGTGTCCACGGCCACGGCCAGTGACTGCTTTTGCAGCGCCCCTGCCGGGATGGACGTGTTTGCCGTGGTCTTGTCGACGGCATTGTTCTTCGTGGTGGCGGTTGATTCGGCGGCGCCCCCGGTGTTCGTGCCGTTGGGGACGGCGATGTTGTCCGGGCCCAGCACTCCCGCCCCGGTGCCGGTGCCCCCGGTGGACTTGTTGGTCGTGGAGGACTCGTTCAGTGCCGGCGCGCCGCTGGGCGAGGCAAACGATTCCTTCACCACCTCGGAGGATGACTTGTCCACGGCGGCCGTGAGCGCCACGGTGGAGTTGCCCGGCCCGAGCACGCGGTCCAGCATGGCCTGCACGGCCGACGTGGTGCGCTTCTCATACTCGGTGGCCTGCTTGTTGGCGCCCCCCAGGGCGGTTCCCGGCGCGGAGAGCACGTTGCCCTTGGCATCGATGACGGAGACGTTGGCCGGGGTGAGGCCTTCCACGGATGAGGAGACCAGGTGCACCACGGCGTCAACCTGGTCCGGGGACAGCTGGGAGGAGCCGGAAGACTCCACGAACACGGACGCGGTGGGGTCGGCCTTGGTGGAGGTGAAGACGGTGCTTTCCGGGATGGCCAGCTTGACGGACGCGTTTTGCACGCCGTTCATGGCCATGACCGTCTTGGCCAGCTCGCCCTCCATGGCGCGCTTGTACGTGACATTTTGCTGGAATTCCGAGGACGTCACGCCCATTGTGTCCAGCAGCGAGTAGCCGGCCGTGGTGGCGGCGGGCAGGCCGGCCGAGGCCGCCTTGAGCCGTTCGTCGTAAACGTTGGCATCCGGGACGAGGATGGTGGATCCGCCGTTGGCCAGCTGGTAGGGGACGTTGTCCGTCTTCAGCTGGGCCACGATGGCGCTGGCGTCCGCGGCGGCCACGCCGGAGAACAGGGGTGCGTACGTGGGCCGGGTCAGCCAGCTGCCCAGCGCCACGGAGCCCAGGAGCAGGACGGCAACGCCGATGACTGCCAGCGTGCGCTGGGCGGTGCTGAAGCCCTTCAGCGTGCCGGAGGCACGGGCCATGAACTGTGAGAGGACCGGTGGCATCAGGCCTGCATCCGCATGATCTCGTTAAACGCGTCGACACCCTTGTTGCGCACCGCTGCGACCAGCTCCAGCGTCACCTGGGCACGGGCCGCGGCGATGGTGGCGTTGTGGATGTCGTCGAGGTTGCCCGTGACCGCCTGGACGGCGAGGGTTTTTGACTCGCTGGAGAGGGCCTGGGCGTTGTTGACCGCACCGGCCAGGGCTGCGCCAAAACCGGAGCCGTCCGTGGAGGCGCGCACCGTGCCTGCGTCCGGCAGGTAGCCGGTGGCCGCTGTCGCCTGCACGCCGGTGATGGGTGTGGGGCTCATGGTTTACTTTCCAATCTGCAGGCCGGCTTCGTACATGGTCTTGGCGCGGTCCACCACGCCGGCATTGGCTTGGTAGCCGCGCTGGGCCATGATGAGCTGGCTCATCTGGGAAGCCACGTCGATGTCCGGGTAGCGGACGTTGCCTTCGGCGTCGGCCAGCGGGTGGCCGGGTTCGTGGACCACCCGGCCGGCTGCGTCGCCATAGGCGGCGCCGGCAACGTACACGCCGGAGTTTCCCAGTCCGGCCTCGGCCAGCACGTAGCGGGCCCGGAAGGCGTCGCCGCTGGTGGCGGTCACGGTGTTGGCGTTGGCCAGGTTGTCCGCGATGGCGTCGAGCCACTTGCGGTGCACCGTCAGGGCCGTTGCGGCGATGCCGATTGCGTCCGCCATTACTGCGTCTTCAATGCTGTGCGCAGGGACGTGAAGTCACCGTTGATGGCCTGCGCCGCGAACTGGTAGCGGAGCGTGGTTTCAATGTTGGAGAGCGTCTCAGTGTCAAGGTTGACGTTGTTGCCGTTGCTTTGGGTTGGTTCCAGTGAGCGTGCCGTGGTCGCCGCGACATGGCCGTCCCCTGCCTTCACGGAGGCAGCCAGTGCGTCTTCAAACAGGACCCGCTTGGCCGTGTAGCCGGGCGTGTTGACGTTGGCAATGTTGTTGGCGATCGCCTTTTGGCGTTCGGAGAGTGAATTGAGGGCGCTCGTAAGCGCCGCGGTGACCACGGATTCCAGCACTGCGCTCTTCCTGACGAAAATGGGGCCGGTCCATGGCCTGGGGCGAGCGTTCCATGCTCTCCCGTACCTATCGGCAGCGTGGAATGGCGCGTTAGGAGTGGCCGTGGCGTCGTTCCGGCCGGCGCCGGGTTCTTAGCCCGTGGTGTCCAGGTAGACCGGCCGCACCTGCGTCCGCGGCCTGTTGAGTGCCGCCAGTTCATGTTCGACGCCGGCCCTGGCCTCCGTGAGCACGCCCAGGGCCCGCTCCTGGAGGCCGGCCAGGTGCCGGGCCTGGTCGAGCAGTGCCGCGGGCAGCGGACCCAGGTCCGTGGGCGCGGCCCAGGGACCAGTGCCGTGGGCAGCTGGACCGTCTCCCCCGGTGTTTGCGGCCGGCGCCAGGGCGGCTTCCGCCTCCTGCTGCAGTGCGTCCAGGGACTGCCCCCACCGGCGCAGCGATTCCCCGTCCGCGGCGGGCGCCGTGGGCGTGGTCTCCGCAACCGGCAAGGCCTTGGGCCAGATCATGCTGTTCCCCCGGCAGCCCCGGCGGCGGGGCCCGCGGGCACCGCCGCCGCCTCGTGCCAGCTTTGGCGCAGCGGTTCCAGGAGGGAGATGCATTCGCGGGTCAGTGCGATGTTGCGGTACAGGTTGGCATTCATCATCGCCGTGCCGGCGTAGTTGTAGATGCCGAACAGGTTTGCGGCGCCGTCCCAGGCGTCCAGGTCCAGGGAGCCGGCCAGCTCGCCAATGATTTCCTGGGCGTGCAGCAGGTTGGTGCCGGCGCTCTCCCACGATTCGGCGTGCTGTGCCTCCTCTGCGCGGGCCAGGTCCAGCATGAGCCGGTCATACAGCATCACCAGCAGGCGGGCCGGGGAGGCCGAGAGGACGGCCTCGCGCTGGAAGGCGTTCAGGGATCGCTTGCTCGCTGCCATGGTCACTTCTTGGGGCTGCTGGAGGGGTCGAGGGAGCTGATTTGAGAGGACAGCCAGTTTTGCTGCGACTGCATTTTGTTCAGCTGCACTTCCAGGTTGGCGTAGATGGCTTGGAGTGAGCCCCGGCGCTGCGCCAGCCGGTCATCCCATTTAAGGATTTGGCCGTTGAGGTCGTCAATGACCGTCTGCTGGCCCTTGACGCTCTGGGACAGGGTGCCGTCGTAAGGGTCGGAGACCGCCTTGGCAGCGTCGGCCACCCTTTGCGCAATGACCTGCAGTGTGCCTTCGACCGCGGCCGGGTCTTTGGCATACGCAGCGGCAAAGGCGTCCGCGTCAAAGGTGAAGTCGCCATTTTTGGTGGAATTGATGCCGATGGTGGCGGGCGACCGGCCGTTGACGGGGGCCACCACGGCGGTAAACAATCCGTCCTTGGCCGCGGCAGTGGTGCTGTTGGAGGTGAACAGCCCTGACGTGACTGCGCCGGCGGCACCGCCCCCGGAGACGGCCGACTGGGTAAGGATGGAGCCCAGGATGATGTTGACGTTGGAAACCAGGTCCTTGGCTGCATCGGTGACCTGGCCGGCGTCGCGGGTCACGTTGAGCGTGACGGGGCTGGCGGAGAGCTGATGGACCGTGACGTCCAGGCCTGGCGCAATCGCGGTGAACGTGTTGGAGGCGGAGGTCAACGTTTGTTCCGCGGGGGTGCCGGCCCACATGGTGACCTGGGCGTCCTGGCCGGTGCGCAGCACGGCCGCGCCCGGGGCCGAGGTGAGGGACGCCGCCGTGCCCGCTGCGACGTCGGCGGCGCTGCCGTCGTAGGCGGTGAATGCGTTGGCGGCGCCGGTGTCCGTGGCAGTCAGCTGCAGCCGGTACTGCACCGTGCCGTCCGCGGCCGTGCCGGAGGCCACCTTGACGGCGGACACACCTGCAGCGGACTTGTTGACGGCATACGCCACGTCATCGAGCGAGCCGGAAACCGCCGTGACTTCCGTCGTGGTGCCGTCCGCCTTCACGAAGGTGAGGACCGGGGGGCTGGTGGGCCATTGCTGAAGGGGCGCTGTCACGATCGACTGGGCCTGGGCCAGCTGGGTGACGGTGAGGTCGAGGCTGACAGGCTTGGCGCCGGCGGCCAGCGTGGCGGTGATGGCCGGGGAGGTGGATGCCACTTGGTATTTGGCCAGGCCGTCGGGTTTGGCCAGCTCGGCCGCCTGCGTGGTCAGGGCCGCGAATTTCGAGTTCAGGGCCTGCAGCGCGTTGAGCAGGTAGGTGTCGCCGGAGACCTTGGACTTTAGCTGCGTCTGCGGAATCGCCTCGGCGTTCATCAGCGCGTTGATGATGGAGGTGGTGTCCAGTCCGGAGGACAGTCCGTCAATGCCCATGCCCATGTAGGTGGTCCCTTTCGTGCTGCTTGTGGCCGGCGGCACCATGATGCCGCTCCTGCGCCGACGGCAGCCGTGAAGGTGGTGTTCACGGCCGCCGTCGGGAGGGCTGCCGGACTGGTTGGTGCCCGGCGGGTGGTGCGGTTTAGCCGAGGAGCTTCAGGACGCCCTGGTTGCTCTGGTTCGCCTGGGCCAGCATGGCCGTGCCGGCCTGGGAGAGGATGTTGGCGCGGGTGAACTTGACCATTTCCTCGGCCATGTCCGTGTCCGTGATGCGCGAGGCGGCGGCGGACAGGTTTTCCTTGGAGACGGCGAGGGAGCGGCCGGCGGACTCGAGGCGGTTCTGGTTGGCACCCAGTTCGGAGCGGCCGGTGGAAACATTGGCAATGGCCTTGTCAATGTTGGTGATGGTGGTTTGCGCCGAGGCGGAGTCGGTGACAGTGAAGCCCGCCGCTGCGCCCACCACGCTGCCGCCGGTCAGGGTGACCACATCGGACAGTGCCGTGCCCAGGTTGACTGTCTGCACCGCAATGCTGGAGGCGGCGTTGCCATCCGCCCCCACCTGGAAGGTCAGCGTCGCAGGCCCGGCCGTGGCGCCGGCCTGGAACAGGTTGATGCCGTTGAAGTTGGTTGACTCGGAGATGCGCGACAATTCCGATCCCAGCTGGTCGGCCTCATTCTTGATGGCCGTGCGTGAATCGGCGTTGTTGGAGTCGTTGGCGCCCTGGACAGCCAGGTCACGCATGCGCTGCAGGATGGTGTGGACCTCGGTCAGGGCGCCTTCCGCGGTCTGCACCACCGAGATGCCGTCCTGGGCGTTGCGTGCGGCCACGGTGGAGCCGTTGACCTGGGCCTTCAGGCCTTCGGAGATGGAGAGGCCGGCGGCGTCGTCTGCCGCGCGGTTGATGCGCAGGCCGCTGGAGAGCTTCTCCAGGGACTTGGACAGGTCGTTCTGGGTGTTGCTGAGGTTGCGGTAGGCGTTGTTTGCCGCAATGTTGGTGTTGACTTGCATGCCCATGGGTGGATCCTCCGTGAGATGTGGGTAATGGCTGGCCGCCCGTCCGTGGGCAGCTGCACAGCACTCTCGGCAGCTCGCCCGGCCCCGTTAGGAGCCGCCCATGGGCACAATCCACCCGGCACGGCGGGGCGCGCCTCTCAGCCCAGTGCCGCCACCGGCTGTCCCACACCGTCCCTGGCCTTCCGCCCCGGGATGCGGGTGGCCCCGCCCAAGGTCCGCGCCCCGACGTCGGCCAGGTATTCCTCCCGGCGGGACGTGGCGATGCGTGAGTGCGGCGCGGATTGTGCATCCGCGGCGGCCAGGTAGTGCCGCTCAATCCCGTCCCGCAAGAGGCGCATGGCCTCGGAGCGCTGCTGGGAAACCGCCGAGTGGCTCGATCCGAGCTCTTCGGCCAGTTCCTTGACGCTGCGGTCCTGGAAGTACACCTGCTCCACGATGTAGCGCATTTTCTCCGGCAGTGCCGCCACGGCCTCGGCCAGGAAGGCCTCGTGTTCGGCCTGCACCACTGTTTCCTCGGGGCCCTGCGCGGTGGCCGCCACCATGTCCGCAATGACGTCCGTCAGCGGCGTGACCGACCGCGCCGCGTCCAGCCGGGCTGCCTCCACCGTGGCACGGTCCACCCCCAGTGCCGCAGCAAGTTCGTCCGTGGAGGGGATCCGGCCCAGCGCGCCGGACAGGGTTTCCTGCATGAGCGCGAGCTCGCTCATGCGGGTGCGCGCCCCGCGCGTGGCCCAGTCCTCCCGCCGCAGCTCATCCGCGAAAGCGCCCTTGATGCGCCGGCGGGCGTAGGCGCCGAAGGGCACACCAAGGCTTGCGTCGAACGACTCCGCACACTGGATGAGCGCAATGGCGCCAACCTGGGTGAGATCCGGCCGCGACAAATGACTGGCACGCATGCAAATTTCAGAGACCAAATACCCCACCAGCGGCAAATTTTGCACCACAAGGCGGTCGCGTTCCTCGCGATTCAACCTTTACTTCCCCCTCGGCACTTTGTGACAGAACGTCGCAACCGACACCCCCCCCGGGTGTGCCACCGGCGGTAAGCACGAGTGACACTCCACAGTAAATCATTTACAGGGAAGTCAGGAGGGCTACCCGTGGGTAGTTTTTGTCTCAATTCGGCAACTTCCCCGGAATCTCAGGGCATTCCCAGCGATAACGTGTAGAAATAGCCCTTACCGAAGATGCAGGGTGCGCCGATAGGGAAGAGGGACACCCTTCGGCCCGTGGAAAGGACCTACACATGGGGCCTGAAGAATTGACCAACCTGCTGTGGCGTGAACGCGAGCTGTTGGACCTGCTGGTCTTCAAGCTCGACGAAGAACAGCTGATCCTCCAATCCGGCAAGACCCGCTGGCTGGACCATGCCACCCGGGAAGTCGGGCACGTCATGGACCGCCTGCGCGCAGCCTCGCTGGAACGGGCGGCGGTGGCCTCCGCCGTTGCCCAGGCGTGGGGCCTGGCGGAAGATGCCACCTTGCAAGACCTCGCCACGGCAGGGGCGGACGGCCCGTGGGGGGACATCCTGTCCGCCCATTTCGCGGCGCTGACCACCCAGGTGGACCAGGTCCGCAGCCTGCGGGACACCAACCTGCAATTCCTGCGCGCCGGCCTGCGGTCAGCCCAGGAGACCATTGCCGGCCTGGTGCCGGACGCAGGAACCTACGACCATTTGGGACACACCAACCAGGACCCGGGTTCGCGCTTCCTGGACCGGAGCGTCTGACATGCTGAGGATTTTGTGAGTACTTTTAGTGGCCTGAACACAGCCCTGTCCGGCCTGAACGCGGCCCGGACCGGGCTCAACGTCGTCGGGCAGAACCTAAGCAACGTAAATACTGCCGGCTACACCCGCCAGCGCGCCGAGCTGTCCGCCATTGGTGCACCCGCCGGCGGTTCGCTGTTCGACGTCGGCGCCAAGCCCGGCCAGGGGGTCGGCGTCTCCGGCATTGCCCGGCTGGGCGACGGGTTTTTGGACGCCCGCGTCCGGACGGCATTCTCCAATGCCGGGTACACCAATGTCCGCGCGGATGCCCTGACGGACATTGAGTCGCGGATGCAGGAGCCCGGGACAGACGCCGTTTCCGGCCAGCTGCAGGGATTTTGGGCCGCCTGGCAGGACGTTGCCAACCACCCCGGCGATGCAGCCCAGGCGGCCGCACTGCTGCAGCGGGCCGCCGCCCTGGCACACACCATCGCCTCCGGATACCAGGGTGTGGCTGACCAGTGGTCGCACACCCGCGGCGACGCCGATTCACTCGCGGCGGAAGTCAATTCCACCGCGTCCCAGGTGGCCGCACTCAACGGCCAGATCCGCACGGCGTCAACGTCAGGACATCCCGGCAGCGAACTTCTCGACCAGCGCAACACCCTCACTGCCCGGCTCTCCCAGCTGGTTGGCGGCACCGTTCGGGATCTGCCCGACGGCGGCAATGAAATCCTGCTCGGCGGCAACGTGCTGGTCTCCGGCAGCCAGGTCAACACCGTCGCCGTGGCCGGCCCGCAGTCCATGTCTGCAGGCAAAGCCGTCCAGCTGGAATGGGAGCGCCGCCCCGGCACGGCCGTGGACCTCGACGGCGGCCGGCTCGCGGGGACCCTGTCCGTGCTGTCACCGGCCAACGCGGAGAAGACCGGCGGGGTGATTGCCGAGACGGCCGCCGACTATGACGGCCTGGCCGAATCCCTGGCCACCCAAGTCAATGCCGTGCACGCCCAAGGGTTCACCGGCAAGGGGGACCCCGGCCAGCCCTTCTTCAGCATCGACGCCGGGAAGGGGGCCGCCCTGGGCCTGCACGTGGCAGTATCCGGAGCCGCCGACCTTGCCACCTCGGCCAGTGCCACAGCCGGCAGGGACGGGTCCGTCGCGGACAAGATCTCCCAAATCGGCACCAGCCAGGGTTCCCCTGACGCTTTGTGGACGCAAACCGTCCTGGCCACCGGCATCGCGGTGCGCACCGGACTACAGCAGGACGTGGCGGCCGGCACGGCACTGGCCAATGCCGTTGCCGTGCAGCAGTCAAATGCCTCCGTGGACATTGACGAGGAAAATGTCAACCTGCTGGCCTACCAGCACGCCTACCAGGCGGCGGCACGGGTCATGACCGCCATTGATGAATCCCTGGATGTCTTGATCAACCAGACCGGAAGGGTGGGCCGCTGACCATGACGGCACGCGTGAGCATGCAATCCATGACGGCTGCGGCGCAGCGGAACCTGCAGTCGAGCCAGGCCAGGCTGGCCGGCTTCCAGCAGTCGGCCATGGACCTGAAAAAGATTCCGCGCATCTCCGCCGACCCGGCCGCCGCGGCCGATGCCATGGCCGTCCGGGCGCAGCAGGCCGCCACCGCCCAGTACGGGCGGAACATTGCCGACGGCTCCAACTGGCTGACTGCCGCGGACACGGCCCTGGCCAGTTCCACGGTGCTGCTGCAGCGGGCGAAGGACCTTGCATTGCAGGGGGCGAACGGTGCCACCACCCCGCAGGGCAAGGAGGCCATTGCCGCCGAACTGGACACGATCGGCAAGGACCTGATGCAGCAGGCGAACACGCAATACCTGGGCCGGAGCATCTTTGCCGGCAACTCCAGCCAGGGCGCGGCGTACCTCGGCGAGCCGCCGTCCTTTACCGGCGACGGCAGCACGGTGGAACGCCGGATCAGCGCCACCGCCACGATCCGGGTGGACGCTGACGGGGCCGCCATCTTTGGCCGCGACAACTCTGACGGCAAGGGGGATTCGGTGTTTGGGCTCCTCAAGGCCATCGCGGACGCGCTACGCTCCGGCGGCGACGTGGCCTCCCACCTTGGAGACCTGGACAAGGCGGCTGATACGGTCGTTGATGCGCGGTCCGCACTCGGGGCCCGGCATGCGCAGCTGCTGCGGGCGCAGGATGCCAACGCCAACGGTGCCGTGGACCTGGAAAACCAGCGCTCCGGCATCGAGGACCTGGACCTGTCCAAGGCCATCCTGGATGTCAAGACCCAGGAACTGGCCTACCAAGCGGCGTTGAGCGTGACGTCCAAGGTGCTCCAGCCCACGCTCATGGACTTCCTCCGATGAGCCTCCCGGTGCCCCTGCTGCCCTCCTCCCTCAGCTTCATGACACCCCCTCCTGGCCTGGAGCCGCGGGTGGACTTCACGCTGGCCCCCATCGACGGCGCCGCAGGGCTCTTTTCCCTCTCGGCCGCGGACGGCACGGCACGCCTGTTTGTCCTGGACGCTGCCACGCACCTGCGCAACTATGCGCCGCAGCCGGCCGCCGCCGACGTCGAACGCGTCGGCACGGCCACACCCACCGTGCTGGTGGTGGTGAACCCGGGCGCACAGAGCACAGTCAACCTCGCCGCCCCCATCCTGCTCAATGCCGAAACCGGGGCCTGCCTGCAGGTGATCCTGGAGGGCCCGCAGTGGCCCCTGCGGGCACCGCTGGCCGGAAACTGACAGGCCCGGCTTCCGGTGGCCGGGACCGTCCACCGGAAGCCGGGCCCTGAGACCCTTGCCAGTTTTTCCAATGGCCCCTAGTTCAGGTAGCCATTCGGGTTGAGGACGTACTTCGTGGCGGCGCCGGCGTCGAACTCGGCGTAGCCGCGCGGTGCGTCGGCCAGCGGGATGGCCTTGGCGTTGACGTTCTTGGCAATGTGCACCTTGTCATGCAGGATCGCCATCATCAGCCCGTGGTTGTACTTCATGACCGGGCACTGGCCCGTGGTGAACGCCAGCGACTTTGCCCAGCCGGTTCCCAGGCTCAGGGACAACGAGCCCTTCTTGGCGGCCTCGTCGATGCCTCCCGGGTCGCCCGTGACGTACAGTCCCGGGATGCCCAGGGACCCGCCGGCGGCGGTGATGTCCATGAGGTCGTTCAGCACCGTGGCGGGCGCCTCGTGCTTGGCGTCCGAACCGTGCCCCTTGGCCTCGAAGCCGACGGCGTCCACGGCGCAGTCCACCTCGGGCACGCCCAGGATCTGCTCGATCTGCTCCCCGGGCCCGCCCTTGCTCAGGTCGACCGTCTCGCAGCCGAAGGAGCGCGCCTGGGCTAGGCGGCCCTCGTTCATGTCACCGACGATCACGACGGCGGCACCGAGCAGGTGCGCGGACGTCGCCGCGGCGAGGCCCACGGGCCCGGCACCGGCAACGTATACCGTGGAGCCGACGCCGACGCCGGCCGTGAACGCGCCGTGGTAGCCGGTGGGGAAGATGTCCGAGAGCATGGTCAGGTCCATGATCTTCTCCAGCGCCGCATCCCGGTCCGGGAACTTCAGCAGGTTCCAGTCCGCGTACGGCACCAGGACGTATTCGGCCTGGCCGCCCACCCAGCCGCCCATGTCCACGTAGCCGTACGCGCTCCCGGGCCGGTCCGGGTTGACGTTGAGGCAGATGCCGGTCTTGCGCTCCTTGCAGTTGCGGCAGCGTCCGCAGGAGATGTTGAACGGCACCGAACAGATGTCGCCCACCTTGATGAATTCGACGTCGGGCCCCACCTCGACCACTTCGCCGGTGATTTCGTGGCCCAGGACCAGGTCGGTCGGGGCGGTGGTGCGGCCGCGGACCATGTGCTGGTCGGAGCCGCAGATGTTGGTGGCAACGGTCTTGAGGATCACGCCGTGGGGCACCTTGCGCCCCACGTTCGCCGGGTTCACGCCCGGCCCGTCCTTCAGTTCAAACGTGGGGTAGTCGATGTCAATGACTTCGACCTTCCCCGGTCCCTTGTAGGCAACGGCCTTGTTTCCTGACATGGATTGCTTCCTTCCTCGCACTTCGGGGAGCCGAGTGTGACAGCCCGATATAACAAGAACGCCCCGGCGCGCGCCACATCGATCCGTGGCAGCTTCGTCACCGATCTCGGGGTGCGCGAATTTCACTGGAAATTCCGGGGTTAAGGACAGCCTAGCCCGGCGGGAAGGAATATGTAAGGGGCAGTCCGGCCGCTTTCCGGAGGCGGGGCGGGGGCGCTTAAAGCACCGGCGGCAGGCCCTTCACATAGGCCGCCTGGCCGCCGTGCTGGACGCAGTCGTCCACGATGCTGATGAGGCGCACGCCGAGCGTGACGGCGGGATTCCAGCGCTTGTCCACCACCCGGTCGAGGTCGGCGTCGGAGAGCCCGCGGACGTAGTCCAGGCTCTGCGCCAGGACGGCCTGGTGGTATTCGCGCAGCAGGTCCGTGGACTCCACCCGCACCTTGTCCACCTGCGCCGCGGAGTGGCCGTAGCCGGTGTCCTTGGGATCCAGCGCGAAGCCAAAGCGCGCCGCGTATCCCCCGGACTGCCAGACGGAGGCGATGCCGGCAACGTCGGCGATTTGTTCGTCCTGGCCGCGGGAGAGGTGCCACACCAGCCAGGCGACGGAGTTGCCCGCGCCGCCGGGGCGCCAGTTGATCCGGGCAAGGTCCATCCCGTCCAGGACGCCGCCCACAATGTCGCCGATCCGGCCAAACGCATCCACCAACAAGTCAGTTGTCTTCATGGCTGCCATGCTTGCACTGCACGCCGGGCCTGTCGAGGGGCCCGGTCCCGGCAGGCCTGGGCCCGGTCCCGGCAGGCCTGGGCCCGGCCGGCGCCGGCAAGCCCGGGCGGCGGGCTACGTCAGGATGAGCACGTCCAGGGTCCGGGGCCCGTGCACCCCTTCCACACGTTCAAGCTCGATGTCGCTCGTGGCGCTGGGCCCGCTGATCCAGGTCTGCGGCGCCGTGGCCTCCAGGCGGGCCATGGCCTCCGGAAGCACCTCCACGATGTCGGCGGCCCGGAGCACGCACACGTGCCGGTCCGGGACCAGGGAGATGATCCGGCGGCCCTGAGAGGGGCCGCCGTCCAGCATGATGGTCCCCGTCTCGGAGACGGCCACGGCGGCGCCGGTGACCACGGCGTCGACGGCGTCCAGCGCGGCCACCGTCAGGGGCCGCTCCGGCGAGTCGACCGCCACGGCCAAGGTCCCGGCGTCGCCCGTCCCGGTCCGGGGCAGTGCGGAAAGCAGCTGCGGGTCCAGCCCGTGCGGCACCACGATCGAGGCGCACCCGGCCAGGAGTTCGGCCAGCCTGGCCGGCGCCCCCGCGGCGGGGACCACAAATACGTTGGCCTTGTAGTCCTCCAGCCGGTCCACGAGCTGCCCGAGCCGCTGTTCGGCCGTCTTGTCCGTCTCCCGGCGGTAGTTGCGCGGGATCTGCGGGACGGCCGGGGAATCACGCAGGGCGGACTTGATGCGGTCCAGGATCTCTTCGCGGGCGCTCATGGCCGGCCTCCTTCACTTATTGTGCCTTCACCAGTTGTACCGGGCGCGGCGGCGTTGGGCGCGCCATGCTCCTTGGCCCACCACTGGCGGAAGGACTGGCTGGGCGGGGCGGGGATATCCCGGGACTGCGTCCATTTTCCGCCGATGCCGGGCAGCTTTTTAATGACTTTCGCGCGCCCTGCGGCAAGCCTGCCGGCGGGCAGGCCCTTTTCCAGCAAGTTCAGGCGGGACCCTGCGGAGAACGCCCATTCGGCGCCCTTCATCAGCAGGTCCATCTGGGTCGGGACCTTGGCCTTGGCGCGCTTGGAGTCGACGTCCTCGCCGCGCAGGTGCACCAGGATTTCCGGGATGTTGATCTTCACCGGACAGGCGTCAAAGCACGCGCCGCACAGCGAGGAGGCATAGGGCAGCGAGTTGTTTTCCTCGCTCTTGATGCCAGTCATGAGCGGCGAGAGGATGGCGCCGATGGGGCCCGGGTAGGTGGAGCCGTAGGCGTGGCCGCCGGTGCGCTCGTACACGGGGCACACGTTCATGCAGGCCGAGCAGCGGATGCAGTTCAGCGCCGTGCGGCCCATCTCGTCGGCGAGCGCGGCGGTTCGGCCGTTGTCCAGCAGCACCAGGTGCACGTTTTGCGGGCCGTCGCCGGGGGTGGTGCCGGTCCACAGCGAGGTGTACGGGTTCATCCGTTCGCCGGTGGAGGAGCGCGGCAGCAGCTGCATGAACACCTCCAGGTCGCTCCACGACGGCAGCAGCTTTTCGATGCCCATGACGGTGATGAGGGTTTCCGGCAGGGTCAGGCACATGCGGCCGTTGCCTTCGGATTCGACCACTGCCAGCGTGCCGGTGTCCGCCAGGCCAAAGTTGGCGCCGGAAACGGCCACCTTGGCCGCGAGGAACTTTTTGCGCAGGTGGCGGCGGGCGGCCTCGGCCAGGCGGGCGGGCTCGTTGCCCAGGGCCGGGTCCACGTCCTCCATTTCGCGCAGGAAGATCTCGCGGATCTGGCTGCGGTTCTTGTGGATGGCCGGCACCAGGATGTGGCTGGGCTTGTCGTGGTCCAGCTGGACGATCAGCTCGGCCAGGTCCGTTTCAAGGGCGGAGATGCCCTGCCCTTCAAGGTATTCGTTCAGCCCGATCTCCTGGGTGGCCATGGACTTGACCTTGACCACTTCGGTTTCGCCGGTTTCACGAATGAGGGCGGTGGCAATCTCATTCGCTTCCTGCGCGTCCCGGGCCCAGTGGATGGTTCCGCCGCGGGCCGTGAAGTTCGCCTCGAACTGCTCCAAAAGCGCCGGCAGCTGCGCCATGGTGGCGTTCTTGATGGCGCTGCCGGCGTCGCGCATGTCCTCCCAGTCAGGCAGTTCGGCCACCACTTTCAGGCGCTTGTCCCTGATGGTGTGTGTGGCGTGGCCCAGGTTGGCGCGCAGCTGCGCGTTGCCCAGCTCGCGGTGCGCGGCCTGCGGGAACGGCTCGGTGGCATTCAGGTTGCCGCGGCCAAAGACGGGCAGCGTGGGCATGCCCAGGAAGGTGTTGCTCATCGCCGGGCCCCTGCCAACTGGACGTTCCCGGCGGCCGTCACCGGGTTTTCAAGCGTGCTGGCCAGGATTTCGGCAAAGTGCAGCGTCCCCACCTCGCTGCCCTGGCGGGAGAGCCCGCCGCCAATGTGCATCAGGCAGCTGGCGTCGCCCCCGGTGCACAGCTCGGCGCCGGTGCCGCAGATGTTCGCCGCCTTGTCCTCCATCATGGCGCTGGAGACATCGGCGTTCTTGAGTGAAAACGTGCCGCCAAAGCCGCAGCACGCATCCGCCTCGGGCAGTTCCACCAGCTCGATGCCGCCCACGGTAGCCAGCAGGTTCAGCTGCCGGTCGCCCAGGTGCAGGAGGCGCATGCCATGGCAGCTGGGGTGGTAGGTGACCTTGTGCGGGAAGTGCGAGCCCAGCTGGCCCGCGGCGTCCGTGACACCCAGGACGTCGGTGAGCAGTTGGGAGAGCTCATAGGTCCTTGCGCCGACGACGGCGGCCCGGGCTTCCAGCGCGCCGTCGCCGCAGCGCCGGGCCACCAGCTGGTGCTGGTGCTTGACGCTGGCCACGCAGGAGCCGGACGGCGCCACCGCGACGTCGTAGTCGTCGGTGTCAAAGGCCTTGACGTGGTTGGCCACCACGGGGAGGGCCTCGGCGAAGTAGCCGGAGTTCACGTGCATCTGCCCGCAGCAGGCCTGCCCGGGCGGGAACACCACCTCGTGCCCCAGCCGCTCCAGGATGCTGACCGTGGCGCGCGCCGTGCGCGGGTACATGGCATCGACGATGCATGTGGCGAAGAGCGCAATTCTCATGGGACCATCCTTCGGCGTGAACGACTAAAACGTGTGGTCTGACCATACGTGATGACGGGCCTGAAGTCCAGTACGGAACATCACGGACATGATCTTGGCCACACCGAAGCGAAAACATACGCTACACTTCTGTGGTCGGACCATAGTGGTCTGACCTCGTCCGCGCAACTCAATTCACCGAGTGAAGGATTCTCCATGGACCATTTCACCCCCGCCACCGACCCGATTGCGGGCAGCGTGGCCGTCTCGGCGCTCGTCGCACTGATCCCGCTGCTGACATTCATCGTGCTGCTGGCCTTCGTGAAGACCAAGGCCCATGTTGCCGGCGCCTGGTCCCTGCTCGCGGCCGTGGCGGTCGCCGTGCTCGGCTTCCACATGCCGCTGGGCCTGGCAGCCCTTTCGGCAAGCCAGGGCGCCGTGTTCGGCGCGTTCCCCGTGCTGTGGATCGTGATCATGGCGGTGTGGCTCTACCGCGTCACCGTAATCAGCGGCCGCTTTGAGGACCTCCGCGGCATCTTCGACGTGATCGGCGGCCGCGACGTGCGCGTCCAGGCCATCATCGTCGCCTTCTGCTTCGGCGGGCTGCTCGAGGCGCTGGCCGGATTCGGCGCACCCGTGGCCATCACGGCCACGATGCTCATCGCCCTGGGCCTGTCCCCGCTGCGTGCAGCCGCCACCGTGCTTGTGGCCAACACGGCCCCGGTCGCCTTTGGCGCGATCGCGATCCCGATCACCACGGCCGCCGGGCTCACGGGCCTGTCCGCTGAACACATTGGCTCCGTGGTGGGGCGCCAGGCGCCGCTGCTGGCCGTGATCGTGCCGTTGGTCCTGCTGTTCATCCTCGACGGGCGGCGCGGCATCCGCGAATGCTGGCCGGTTGCCATTGTCATGGGCCTGTGCTTCGCCGTTGCGCAGTTCCTGGCCTCCAACTACTTCTCCTACGAGCTGACCGACGTCGTCGCCTCCCTCGTGGGCCTGGCCGGCGCCTTCCTGTTCCTGCGCGCCTGGAAGTCACAGGGACACGCGGCCGCCCGCGAACGCCTCACGGTCGGCGCCATGGCCGGCGGCTCTGCGTCCGCCGGCGCGGCGCTTTCTGAAGGCCCCGCGGCGACGGCGGGCGGCACGGCTGCCCTGACACGCACGCGGGTGTGGTTGGCCCTGTTCCCCTACCTGCTCGTGATCGTGGTGTTCGGCTTTGCAAACCTGTGGAAGCTCGGCGTCAACGTCCCGGCCTGGCTGGCGACGACGAACGTCAAGGTGCCGTGGCCCGTGCTTCACAACGCCGTGGTGGACGCCGCCGGCAAGCCGGTCTCCTCCACCGTGTACAACTTCCAGTGGCTCTCCAGCCCCGGATCGCTGCTGCTGGCCACCGGCCTCATCGTGGCGGCCGTCTACTCCGTGTTCGACGGCGGGGGCCGCTTCCCCATCACCATGCGCCAGGCGGTGGCGGACATTGGCCGCACCATTTACAACATGCGCTGGGCGGGCGCGACCATCCTGCTGGTGCTGGCCCTGGCCTACGTCATGAACCTGTCCGGACAGACCGTGTCCATCGGCACCTGGCTGGCCAGCGCCGGCGGCTTCTTTGCCTTCCTGTCCCCCGTGCTGGGCTGGCTGGGCACCGCCGTGACCGGTTCGGACACCTCATCCAACGCGCTGTTCGCCAAGCTGCAGCAGGCGGCCGGCCTGAAGGCCGGGATCGACCCGCACCTGCTCGTGGCAGCCAACTCCTCCGGCGGCGTGGTGGGCAAGCTGATCAGCCCGCAGAACCTGGCCATTGCCGCCACCGCGGTGGGCATGGACGGCCAGGAGTCGGTCATCCTGCGCAAGGTGATCGGCTGGAGCGTGGGGATGCTGCTGGTGCTGTGCATCGTGGTGTACCTGCAGTCCACCCCCGTGCTCGGCTGGATGCTGTCGGGGGCCTGATGCGCCACGGCGCGCGGTCCCGTGCAAGGATTGATCCGTGAGTAATGAAACGGGTCGGGCCACGGGCCCGCGCGCCTATGAGGCGGTGCTGGCCAGCGTCGAAGCGGACCTGCGTGCCGGCCGGCTGAGCATTGGCGACCGTCTCCCGGGCGAGCGCGCCCTCTCCGAGCAGCACGGCATTTCGCGGGCCTCGGTGCGCGACGCCATCCGCATTCTCGAGGTCATGGGCCTGGTGCGCACGGGCGTCGGCTCGGGTCCGAGTTCCGGGACGGTGCTGATCTCCAACCCGTCCGCCGGGCTGTCGTCCACCCTGCGCCTGCACGTGGCCAGCCAGCACCTGCCGGTCGCCGACATCGTCCAGGCCCGCATCCTGCTGGAGACATGGGCTGCCGCCGCGGCCGTTGATGCGAGGCCGATCGACGACGGGTCCCTGGCCCGCGCCGCCGAACTGCTGGCCCTGATGGATGACCCCGGCCTGGAGCGCGAAGAGTTCCACAGCCTGGACTCGCAGTTCCACGTCCTGCTCAGCACCATGGCCGGCAACGCCGTCGTCTCCGCCATGATGGACTCCCTGCGCCTGTCCATCATGGACTATGTGCGCAACTCCGTCACCACGGACGAGCAGTGGGAGCCCGTCGCGGACACGCTGCGGGCCCAGCACCACCACATCCTTGACGCCGTCACCGCCGGCGACGGTCCCCTGGCAGCACGGTTGCTGCGCGAGCACATTGAATGGTTCTTCACCGAAACCTCGCACGTGCATTCGCCTGCGGCTACAGCGGAAGTCCCGCCGCAGGCTTGAGGTTCTTCATGACCAGCGTGGAGCTGACCCGCCGCACGCCCGGGAGCCGTGTCAGCTCGTCGTCGAAGAACCGCTGGTAGGACGCCAGGTCTTCGGAGACAACCTTCAGGACGTAGTCGGGGTCGCCGAACAGCCGCTGGGCGGAGGTGATGCGGACCAGCCCGTCAACCCGGGCCTCGAACTCGTCCACCGTGGGCCGGTCCACCCGCTCCAGCGTGACAAACACCATCGCCTCAAAACCCAGGCCCACTGCGGCCGGATCGATCACGGCACGGTATCCGCTGATGGTCCCGGTCGCTTCCAGTTCCTTCAACCGCCGGTGGCACGGCGCCACCGTCAGCCCCACCTCGGCGGCCAGCGCCGTGGCGGACATGCGCCCGTCATTTTGAAGCCTGCGCATAATTTCTCTGTCAAGGGCGTCGATCACAGCAAAATCTTAGCGCGAAACGGCGTTTTTAAGACACTTTCGGTAAGCACATTTGCCTGTGATTTTCCTAAGCTTGCTTGCACCACCGTCCCCACCCGGCACGCAGGAGCAACCATGGACCCGCAGGCACTCATCGGCTTCCTCATCATCGCCGTCGCCCTGACGTGCACGCCGGGGCCCGACTGGGCATATTGCATTGCCGCGGGCCTGGGGCGGCGCAGCTTCGTGCCGGCCGTGGCAGGGCTGTGCAGCGGCTACGTCATGCACACCGTCCTGCTCGCCGCCGGCATCGCCGCGCTCATGGCGGCCATGCCCGCGCTGCTGCTCTGGCTCACGGTGGCCGGCGCGCTCTACCTGCTGTGGCTGGGCCTTGTGACTGCCAGGTCCTGGCGTGGCGCCGGCTTCAGCGCGGCGGGGCCGGGCACTCCGGGGCCGGACGACGGCGGCACGGTCGCCTTGGGGCCGTCCGGCGAAATCGCCGCCGGCTCCGGCGCGCGCCGCGCCTTCCTCCAGGGTTTTGGCACGAGCGCCATCAACCCGAAGGGCCTGCTGTTCTTCGTGGCCCTGACGCCGCAGTTCATCCGGCCGGACGCGGCGTTTTCCATCCCGGTCCAGTCCGTGGTCCTGGGGCTGTCCTTCGTCACGGCTGCGGCAGTGGTCTACTCCGGTGTGGCGGCCGGTGCCCGCAGGCTCCTGCGCTCCCGCCCCGGTGGCGCCCGCGTGGTGACGCTGTCCAGCGGCATCATCATGCTCGGCCTGGGTGCGGTCCTGCTGGCCGAGCAGGCCGTGCCGGTGACCCAGGCCGCCGGCCGGCTCCTGGCTGTGATTTAGCTCCTGGCCGTGGTTTAACCGTCCTGCGCTGCGCGCCACGCGGCAAGTTCGGCCAGCAGCTCCGCCTTCCGGGCATCAGGGGCAAAGGAGGAGCGGATGGAGTTGCCCGCCAGCCGCCCCAGCGTGTCCGTGTCAAAGCCGAACTCCGCCACCACTGCCTGGAAGTTGTGGCCTGCGTCGCCGCCAAAGTAGGCCGGGTCGTCGGAATTGACGCAGACATTCAGCCCGGAGGCGAGCATCTGCGGCAGCGGATGGGCGGCCAGGGTGTCCACGGCGCGCAGCCGCACGTTGGAGAGCGGGCAGACCGTCAGCGGCACCTGCCCGGCAGCCAGCCGGGCCACCAGCCGGGAATCCTCCACGGCACGGATCCCGTGGTCGATGCGTTCGGCGCCCAGCAGGTCCAGGGTGTCCCAGACGTAGCTCGGCGGCCCCTCCTCGCCGGCGTGCGCCACCAGCCGCAGCCCCGCCGCCCGCGCCCGGTCGAAGAGCCTGACAAATTTCGACGGCGGATTGCCCACCTCGGCCGAGTCGAGCCCGATCCCGATGATGGGCGCATCCATGGCCAGGAGCTGCCCCAGCACATCCAGGGCGTCGGCTTCGGGCTGGTCGCGCAGGAAGGCGGCGATGAGGGCGGTGCTGATGCCAAACTCCTCCCCGCTTCCGGCGAGCGCCGAGGCAATGCCGGCCACCGCCGTCGTCAGCGGGACACCGCGCGCCAGGTGGGCCTGCGGGTCAAACATGATCTCGGCGTGCCGCACGCCGGCAGCCCGGGCCCGCCGCAGGTAGGCGCGGGTCATGTCCGCGAAGTCGGCCTCCGCCACCAGCACGGCCATGTTTGCGTAATAGAGGTCAAGGAAGGATTGCAGGTCCGTGAACTCATACCGGGCCCGCAGTTCCCCGAGGCTGGCGTAGGGCAGGTCAATGCCGTTGCGTGCCGCCAGCTCCAGGATCAGCTCCGGTTCCAGCGTGCCCTCGATGTGCAGGTGCAGTTCGGCCTTCGGCAGGGCAATTTCAGGCGTCGTCATGTGCGCCAGTCTACGGCTCCGTCGACTTGTACAACCTGGCCATGAGCTTGGGGTCGACAATCCCCGTTTTGATGGTTTCGCTGATGTCCGCCGCGGTGGTGGTGATGCCTGTCCGGCGCTTAACTTCCTTGCGGATTTGGTCAAGCATTGCATCGGAGAGGATCAGGCCAAGCAGGGCGCCGGGTTCGGTGGCCGCACGGTGCTTCCAGACGTCGTCGATCCGGCGGCGCTTGAGCGCCTCCCGGTGGAGCAGGAACATCATGGCCGCCTTCTCCTCCTCGGGGGCCGGGCCCAACAAGTCGATTTCAAAGGCCATGTTGACCACCACCGGCAGACCGCCCGTGAGGTGGTAGGCCTGCCACACCGCCCCGTTGGTCAGCACCATCCACTCCACGCCCTCGTTCACGGCATACATCTGCACCTGCCGGAGGTGGCGTTCGTTGAGCTTCTGGCTGATGCGCTTGACCTCAATGAAGGCCACCATTTGCTTGTCGATGCGCACGCCATAGTCGGCAAAGTCCTGCCTGACCATGTATTCGGTGGTCAGGTCCCGGAACTTGTCATAGTCCAGGCCCTCACACAGCAGGTCCGTGACCACCAGGCGGGTGTCGCCTTCATTGGCGTCCCGCGCACGGAGCTCCTGCAGGGGCTTGGCATAGCGCGCCATCGCGTCCCGGACCTGCTCCATCGCCGCGAGCTCCCATTTAGGACGCTTGCCCGCCGCGGCCCCCTTGCCCTTTGGCGCCGGTGTCGCCCCGGGCTCGGGCGCCCGTTTTTCCGCAGTCGCCGGCCCGGCCGCGGGCGCCTGGGCCTCGGACTCCGGCTGGGCCTCCAGGGTGTTCGCCGGCTTCACCAGGTGGTCGGGGAGTTGCAGGTGCGGATCCACCACGCCGAACGCGGCCTGTCCCATGATCCAGTCCATGGTGGCCGCCCAGTCCCGAACGGCCGGGGAATCGATGCCGCAGCCCGCGGTGCCCTTCGTCCGGGCAATCTGTTCAAGCTCGGCCGTCCCGGGCACGCGCAGGCCGTCTCCGGCCGCCGCGGCCGCCCATCCCCCCAGCGCGCGGAACCGCGCCTGCGTCTTGGCGTCCATGTCCTTCACGTCCCCTGCCCTCACGTCCACTGCCGTTTGGTCCCTTGCCGGTTGTTCCATTTTTGATTCCCCTCAATCATGTCTTCAGTGCGGCCGGACCACACGCCACAGCTGCCCGTGCTGCCGCCCACGTGAAACCCCGGGAGCTGTCAGCAAGCTCCCAGTTTGATTGTTCCCCATCCATTAGGAATAAGTCGCTCAATTGGAGATAATTGATAAAAGCTCTACAGCCTTCAGGGCCGTCAGGCCGTTGGGGGTTGCTGGAATCCGACCGTTACCGCCCGGGTCCTGCGAGGCCGGGAACTCTCGAGGAGTCTGTCACCGCGTGTTCATGAAAACCTTTGGCTGGTCTTTCGGGATCTCCGCCGCGGCCTTGGTTGTGGCATTTTTCTACGGCGGCGTCGAGGCCCTGGTGCTCTGTGCAATCCTCGGCGTCCTGGAAATCAGCCTCAGCTTTGACAACGCCGTGGTCAATGCGCGCATCCTGGAAAAGATGAGCGCCTTCTGGCAGCGGATCTTCCTGACCGTCGGCATCCTGATCGCCGTGCTGGGCATGCGCATCGCCTTCCCACTGCTGATCGTCGGTGTGACCGCCAATCTCAATCCCGTCCAGGCCGTTGAACTCGCCCTGGAAAAGGGCGACATCCACACGCCGGGCACCTATGCCTACCTGCTCCACGACGCCCACCCGCAGATTGCCGCGTTTGGCGGGGTGTTCCTGCTCATGCTGTTCCTGGACTTCATGTTTGAGGAACGGGACATCCACTGGATCGGCTTCCTGGAGAAACCGCTCGCGTTCATCGGCCGCCTGCACGGCGCCTCCATGGCCATCTCCCTGGTGGTCCTGGTCGCCTCCGCCGCCATGGTGCGTCCGGGCAAGGAAGTCGACGTCCTCATCGCCGGCATCCTCGGCATGGTCACCTACATGCTGGTCAACGGCCTCGGGGACTTGTTCGACGTCGACGCGGACGGGGACACCGATGCCGCGGACACGGAGGCCGAGGCGGCCAAGATCGCCAAAAAGTCCACCCAGGGCGTGGGCAGGGCCGTGGGCAAGGCCGCGTTCATGCTGTTCCTGTACCTGGAAGTCATTGACGCCTCATTCTCCTTCGACGGCGTCATCGGCGCGTTCGCCATCACCTCCGACCCCATCATCATCGCCATGGGCCTGGGCCTGATCGGCGCCATCTTCGTCCGCTCACTGACCGTGTTCCTGGTCCGCGAAGGCACCCTGGACGAGTTTGAATACCTGGACCACGGCGCCCACTGGGCCATCGGCGCCCTGTCCATCATCCTGCTGCTGACCATCAGCATCGAGGTCAATGAAGTGGTCACCGGCGTCATCGGCGTGGTGTTCATCGGCGCCGCATTCATCTCCTCGATCATCCGCAACAAACGATTACATGCCCACGATCTACCTCAAGTAAAGCAACTTTCCAACTAACCAGGAGGCCCCACCATGGGACTTAGCTTGCAAAAAGGCCAGTCACTTTCGCTGAAGAAGAACGACGGCGCTTCCCTCACCCGGGTGCGCATGGGCCTCGGCTGGGATTCGGCCGCACCGGTGAAACGTGGTTTCTTCGGCACCAAAAAGGCTGCCGAGATTGACCTGGACGCGTCGGCCATTTTCTTTGACGCCGCAGGCACGGCCCTGGACACCGTCTTCTTCAACCAGCTCCAGAGCAAGGACGGTTCCACCCGCCACACGGGCGACAACCTGACGGGTGAAGGCGAAGGCGACGACGAGCAGATCCTGGTGGACCTCCCCGCCGTGTCCCCCGCAGTGGCGCAGATCGTGTTTGTCATTAGCAGCTACAGCCGGCAGACCTTCGACCGGATCGAAAACGCGTTCTGCCGCCTCGTTGACGACTCCACGCCCGGCTCCCCCGAGGTGGCCCGTTTCCAGCTCACCGATTCCGGCAACCACACCGCCATGATCATGGCGAAGGTTTCCCGCGAGGGCACGGGGTGGACGTTCAAGGCCATCGGTGACCGCGCCAACGGGCGCACCGCCATGGACCTGATCCAGCCGGCCGCGGCCGCACTCTAGCCACCACCACCAGCAAAGGAGTCCAAACCATGGCATCTTTGACACTGTCCAAGGGCAGCAACCTCTCCCTCACCAAGGCCGATCCCGGCCTGCAGCAGGCCCTCGTGGGCCTGGGCTGGGACCCGCGCACCACCAGCGGACAGCAGTTCGACCTGGACGCCTCCGCCATCCTGGTTGGCGCGAACGGCAGGGTGCGCAGCAACGACGACTTCATCTTTTACAACCAGCTGGAAGCCAAGGACGGCTCCGTCGTCCACCAGGGCGACAATCGCACCGGCGAGGGCGAAGGCGACGACGAGCAGATCCTGGTCAACCTCGACGCCGTCTCGGCAGACATCGAGCGGGTGGTCATCGTGGTTTCCATCGACCAGGCCGACGCCCGCAACCAAAACTTCGGCCAGGTCCGCGGTGCGTTCTGCCGCGTCGTCAACCAGCAGTCCGACCAGGAAATTGTCCGCTACGACCTGTCCGAGGACGCGGCCTCGGAAACATCCATGATCTTTGCCGAGATCTACCGCAACGGTGCCGAATGGAAGTTCCGGGCCGTGGGCCAGGGCTACGCCAACGGCCTGCGTGGCATCGCCACGGACTTCGGGATCGTACTCGACTAGTCCCCACGCCCTCCCAGGGAAGCCGCTGGCGCGTCTTCCCTGGGACCCCCGGGCGCGTGGGCCCGCCACCTGCAGTCCCGGTGCACCGCAGCGCCGGACAGTTGAATCAATCACACACAAAGGAATGGTTTCATGGCTGGACTGACACTTGAAAAAGGCAACAACCTCTCCCTGACCAAGGCCGACCCGGGCCTGCAGCAGGCCCTCGTCGGATTGGGCTGGGACCCCCGGACCACCACCGGGGAGGCCTTCGACCTGGACGCCTCGGCCCTGCTGGTCGGCGCCAACGGCAAGGTCCGCTCCGCCGACGACTTCATCTTCTACAACCAGCCCGCTGCCAAGGACGGCTCCGTGGTCCACCAGGGCGACAACCGCTCCGGCGTCGGCGAGGGCGATGACGAAACCATCCTGATCGACCTCTCCAAGATGGCCGCCGACGTCGAACGCGTGGTCATTGTGGTCTCCATCGACAAGGCCGATGAGCGGCGCCAGAACTTCGGCCAGGTGCGCGGGGCCTACTGCCGCGTCGTCAACCAGGCCAACGACGCGGAGATCGTCCGCTTTGACCTCAGTGAGGACGCCGCCCCGGAGACGTCCATGCTTTTTGCCGAGGTCTACCGCAACGGTGCCGAATGGAAATTCAAGGCCGTCGGCCAGGGCTACGCCACCGGCCTGGCCGGCATCGCCACCGACTTCGGTGTCCCGCTGGGCTGATCCCCACCACCCGCTCCCTCGTCTGACGAAGAATGGTTGAACAATGACTTCCCCCCTCACCCCTCCCACCGACGCCGAGGTGTCGCTGGTCCTCAAGGCCCCCGACGCACCCGAGATCGTGGCTCCCGAGCAGGCCCCCGGCATGGTTCCCGTCCCGGCGGAGCGCCAAACGGAGATCAGCCGCCAGGCCCGCGAGTTCATCTCCGAGATTGCCACCTTTGACGCGCGCAGCCCCGAATTCAGCAGCAAGGTGGACGGCATCACCAAGCTGGCCGGCTCCGAGATGACGTCCTCCTCGGAAGCCTCCAGCCGCATGCTCGAACGCTCCACCACCTCCATTGCCGGCGCCAAGCGCAGCGGCAACAGCGCCCAGGCCCAGGTGGCCGGCACGCTGAACGATCTGCGCACCACGGTGGAGGACCTCACGCCGAACAACGCCGATTTGGGTGTGGGCCGGAAAATTCTCGGCTTCCTGCCGGGCGGGAACAAGCTGGCCCGGTACTTCCAAAAGTACGAGTCGGCCCAGACCCAGCTCGATGCCATCATCAAGTCGCTCATGGCCGGCCAGGACGAGCTCCTGAAGGACAATGCCAGCCTCGCGGGCGAAAAGGTGAAGCTGTGGGAGACCATGCAAAGCCTGAGCGAATACGCCGTGTTCGCCAAGGCCCTCGACGACGCCTGCGTGGAAAAAATTGACGCCACCCGCGCCTCCGGCCAGGTGGAGCAGGCGCAAAAGCTGGAGGCGGACGTCCTCTTCCCCATCCGCCAGCGCCACCAGGACATCCTGACGCAGCTGGCCGTGTCCGTGCAGGGCTACCTGGCCATGGACCTGATCCGGAAGAACAACCTTGAACTGATCAAGGGCGTTGACCGGGCCCGCACCACCACCATCTCCGCCCTCCGCACGGCCGTGATCGTGGCCCAGGCGCTGGCGAACCAAAAGATGGTGCTGGACCAGATCGACGCCATCAACACCACCACGAACAACATGATCCTCAAGACGTCGGAGATGCTCAAGGACCAGACCGTGCGCATCCACCAGCAGGCGGCCAGTTCCGGCGTCAGCGTGGACACGCTGCAGAAGGCCTTCGACAACGTCTTTGCCACCATGGACGCCATCGACACCTTCCGCGCGTCGGCCGCCAAGAACATGGAGGGCACCGTCCATGCGCTCGAGGACGGGCTGGCCAAGGCCAAGCCCTACCTGGAACGCTCCCGCCAGACGGACCGGGACTGACCCCGCGGCGCTCCGGGCGGCTTTGCCGGCCGCCCGGAGTAGCCTTGAAGGAACGACGACGGAACTTGAGGAACGTACGATGATTGGCCGTTTTGCCGGTGGCCTCTTTGGGAGCCGCCCGGCCCCTGCCGTGCCGGCGGCCCCGCAGCCCGACCCGGTGGCTGCGGAGATCGCCCAAATGGGCGTCTCCGTGGACAAGCTGCGGACCGCGGTGCGCCGTTCCGGCAGCCGCCTGCCCCCGCTGCTTTCGTCCCAGCTGCGCCAGCTGGGCGACCTGCTGCGCGAGGCCGTTGCGGACATCGGCATCCGGGGCTGCTCCACGGAACAGCGCGTGCTGCTCAATGCCATGATCTGCGACTACATCCCCTCGCCCCTGCAGTCCTACCTGTCGCTGCCGCCCGCGCACCAGGACGAGGAATCCAAGGCAACTTTCATGTTCGCCGAACAGCTGGCCACGCTGGAGGAAACCCTGGCAGACCTGCTCAACCAGATCCGCATCGGTGCCGTGGAGGAACTGTCCACGCACGGCCGCTTCCTGGCAGACAAATTTGCCGGCCAGGACGCGGCCCTGCAACTCGAACACCAGCCAGCCAGGCACCAGCCACCACCGGAACCACCAGCCGAAAGGGACCCGTTGCGCTTGGAGGGCCAGCCATGGCATCACTGATTGCCGGGGCCAACGCGGCCCTCACCGGGGAGAACCCCGGCCTGGACCACGTGGTGGTCGGCCTGGGCTGGGACGCCATCCCCAGCCACGGCCCGGCCGCCGAGCTGGTGCCTTTTGCCGTGTTGTGCGACGCCGGCGGGCAGGCCCTGTCCAACGACCACCTGGTGTTTTTCAACCAGCTGGTCAGCGCCGACGCCTCCGTCACCTTCGCCGGGGATGCCGACCAGGAGCAGATTGACGTTGAGCTGGGCGCGGTGCCCGCTGACGTGGCCAAAATCGTGTTCCTTGTCTACGTTGACCCGGACGTGCGCGGGCGGGGCAGCTTCGCCTCGGTGCGCAACTCCCACATCCGCGTCGCCACGGCGGAAAACCGGGAGCTGGTGCGCTTTGACATGCCCGCCGCCACCCTTGACGCCGTGACGGCCGTAATCTTCGGCGAGCTGTACCGGCACGGCAGCGAGTGGAAGTTCCGGGCGCTGGGCCAGGGCTACAACACAGGCCTGGCCGGCGTGGCCAAGGATTACGGGATCACGCTCTAGGCCATGGTCAACCGATCCTCCACCCCGCGCACCGACCTTCCCTACCTGCGACGCCGGGTCAAGCCCCCGCTTCCCGCAGCACAGCCCGAGGCCACCGCCAACCCAGCCGCCGTGGCCCCCGCAGCCGCCGCAGCGCCCGCGGCCCCGCAGCCCGCCGGGCTGGTGCTGGGACGCAACGCCCCGCCGTCGGCCGCCAATCCGCGGGCCGCGAAACTGGCCGCCCGGCGCGAGGCCGCCCGGAACGAGGACCACGAGGTCGGGCTGCTGTTTCCCGCGCCGGGGATCGCCGACGTCTTTGAGCTGAACCTCCGTGAGCGGGTGCTGCGGCTCACCGCGCTCGAATCTGCCGTGGGAACCATGGTGGTCAGCGGCAGCACGGCCATGGCCTGGGAAAGCACCCGCCGCGTCGTGGGCGGGGCGGACGCGGCCGGACACACGGCCGGCTCGCCGGTGAAAACCAGCGGCAACCGGCCCCTCGTGGGCTACGACGGCACGGCCGCACTGGTCAGCCTGCGCCACGTGCGCGAGCTGCGCCGGGCCATTTTCATCAACCGCAGCAGCGGGACCATGGGCGTGCAGCTCTTCAGCGGCGCCACCGTGGCCCTGCCCCCCGTGGCCGGCGGCATCCAGCTGGTGCTGCTGGTCCACCGGATCGGCAATGTGCTGGAGCTGCGGGCCGAACCGGTTCCTGAAGCCTGGGAGGACCTGCAGATCTGGCAGGAATTTGACTTCACCATGACCCACCAGGCTCCTGCGGGCGCCTACGGGCGGTAGCAATGCCGCGCCCCGCCCACCAGTCCCCGAAAGGGCCAATGCAACACTTCCAACACCTGACGCCGTCCCAGCTGGCCCGGCTGTTCCACCGGCAACCCGAAGAGTTCAGCGCCGCCGGCGATCCCGCCCTGCAGGCCGTCGCCCTGGGTGGCACGCTGTACACGCCGGCCAACCGCCGGGACCTGGCCGCGGACGTGCTGCGCCAGCGCGACGCCGGGTGCACCAGCATGGTGCTGTGCCTGGAGGATTCCATCCCCGACGCCGATGTCCCGGAAGCCGAGCGGAACATCGTCGCGGCCCTGGTCCGGCTGCACGCACGCGGCGACGGGACCCCACTGTTGTTTGTGCGCGTGCGCACGGTTGAACAGATGGTGTCCCTGGCCCGCCGCGCCGGGGCCGCCCTGGCCGTGCTGGCGGGGTTCGTCATCCCCAAGTTCGACAACGTCTCGGGCCGGGGCGACCGGTTCCTGGCGGCCCTGCACGTGATCCAGGCCGAGCTGGGCCTGGACGGGAACCCCCGCAACGGCACGCCCGGACAGAGGCTGCGGATCATGCCCATCCTGGAGTCCCCGGCGGTCATCCGGCTCGAAACGCGCGCGGCGGCCCTGACCGGCATCGGCCGGCTGTTGGGTGCCCACCGGGAAGACGTGCTGGCGGTGCGGATCGGGGCCACTGACATGTCCAGCACCTTTGGCCTGCGCCGCTCCCGCGACCTGACCATCTACGACGTCCAGGTGGTGGCGAACATTGTGGGCGACATCGTCAATGTGCTCGGCCGCCCCGACCCCGGCTTCATCATCAGCGGCCCGGTGTGGGAACACTATGCCAACACCGAGCGGGTGCTGCGCCCGCAGCTGCGCCTGACCCCGTTCGTGCGGACCAGCGAGAAGGAGCTGCGCCGCCGGATCATGACCGCCAACCTGGACACCCTGATCCGTGAAATTGAGCTGGACCTGGCCAACGGCCTGTTGGGCAAGACCCTCATCCACCCCAGCCACGTGGCCGTGGTCCACGCCATGAACGTGGTCAGCCACGAGGAATTCCTGGACGCTTGCGCCATTGCCGGCAATGTGCGGGGCGGCGCCGCGGCGTCCCCCTATGGCAACAAGATGAACGAAATGAAGCCGCACCAGGCCTGGGCGCACCGCACGCTGCTGCGCTCCCGCGCGTTTGGCGTCGCGGCCGCAGATGTGACCTTCGTGGACCTGCTGGACGCGGGCATGTCATGAGCCCGGCTTCCTCCCCCGGTGGCGGCACCGTGCCCTGGAGCGGCGGATTCGTGGCCCGCGAACTGGGCGTGGACATTCACTCGGACCCGTCCGGCGCCGTGGCCGTGGAGGACCTCGTGGGGCTGGCCCTGCGCCGCAACCCGAAGCGGGCACACCTGCTGGTCTCGCAGGTCCTGGCCAAGCACGTGCCCGTCGAGCCGGCCCTGGCCATGGCCGCCGGGGAACTGCTCGGCGCCTTCGTGGCGCGGGAGCTGGCGGAAACGCCCGCACCCGGCAGCCGGTTGCCCGGCAGTCCGTTGGCCGGTGCGGCGGCGCAGCTCACGGCCGCGCTGCGTGCCACGGGCCCGTCGCGCGACGCCGCCGTTTCCAGCCTCGCCGCGCACGTCGCGGCGCTGCGCACCCCGGTGCCGGACGCCGTCGTGCTGGGCTTTGCCGAAACGGCCACGGGGCTGGGCCGGCTGGTGGCAAACGCCCTGGGCGCCTACTACATCCACTCAACCCGCCACGCCACACCGGGCGTTCCGCTGGCCGCCGGGTTCCAGGAAGGGCATTCGCACGCCACCTCCCACCGCATGGTGCCCGCGGACCCGCGCTGGCTGGACGGAGCGGGGCCGGTGGTCCTGGTCGACGACGAGCTCAGCACCGGCTCCACCGTCATCAACACCATCCGGGAGCTGCACGCCCTGGTCCCCCGCGGCCGCTACGTGGTGGCCGCGCTGATCGACCTGCGCTCGCCCGAAGACCGCAGCCGCTTCGACCGGCTGGCCGGGGAGCTGGGCTGCCGGATTTCGGTGGCCGCGCTCGGGACCGGCCGGATCGGCCTGCCCGGGGACGTCCTGGCCCGCGCACAGCGCCTCCTGGAGACCCTGGAGCCCGCACCGGAAGCCGGGGCCCCGGCCGGCCGGCTGTCCCTGCTGGAGCTCACCGCGGCGGAGATCGCCCCCGTCCGCAGCGACCGCTACGGCAACACCGCACCGCCCGCCGCAGCGGGCATCAGCCGCATCGCCGCCGACGTGGCCGGGCTGCTGGAGCGCAACGGCTGCCAGGGACCGGTGACGGTGGTGGGCTGCGAGGAAAACATCTTCCTGCCGCTGGCCGTGGCCGCCGAGCTGGCGGCGCTGCGCCCGGCGGCCGGCGTGCGCTTCTCCACCACCACCCGCTCGCCGATCTTCCCCCTCGACCGCGGCGACTACGCCATTACCGGCGCGCTGACCTTTGCCAGCCACGACGACGCCGACGACGGCCCGGGGGTCCGCTACGCCTACAACCTCACCGGCGCGGGCCGCCGCCCCGGCACCATCGTGGCGTTCCCCGAACCCGGCGCCGACCGCCGGGCCCTGCTCCACGGCAACCCCGCCGCGGGGCTGGCCGGGCTGGCTGCCGCGCTGCGGACGGCGGCCGCGGACGCCGTCGTCGTGCTGCTGCCGGCGGACACCCCCGCGCCAACCACCGCCTTCGCCACCGCACCCGAGGACGCCACGCCATGAGCAGCACCACCTTCCCCACGCCCCTCGCCGGCCCGGCCTTCGGCTCCTACGCGTCCAGCGAGGTGCAGTGGCTGCTGAAGGACCTCAGCCACGTGGCCCTCGAGGCGCCCACGGCGGACCGCGAGCGCGCCATCCAGTCCGGCGCCGCCAACTACGCCGAGTCACTGCCGGTGGAATACACGCCGGGCACCGAATACCAGGGCCTCTACGAGGAGGCGGTGGAACGCTCCGGGGAACGCGTGGCCCGGGCCGTGGGGGTGGTGACGGAGCAGGCGCTGGCTGCCCGGGGCGGGCGCCCGGTGCTGGTCTCCCTGGCCCGGGCCGGGACGCCGATCGGCATCCTCATGCGCCGCTGGGCGCTGGCGGTCCACGGCACCGGGCTCCCGCACTTCACCATGAGCATTGTGCGCGGCGTCGGGCTGGACGAAACGGCACTGCGCTACCTGGCGGCAAACTTTGAACCGTCGCGCATCCTGTTCGTGGACGGCTGGACCGGCAAGGGGGCCATCTCCCGCGAGCTGACCGCGGCACTGGACCGCTTTGCCGGGAGCGGCGGGGCGCGCTTCCCGGACGACCTGGCCGTGCTGGCGGATCCCGGCCACTGCGTGGAGATGTACGGCACGCGCGAGGACTACCTGATCCCGTCCGCCTGCCTGAACTCCACGGTGTCCGGGCTGGTTTCACGCACCGTGTTCAACACCGACCACATTGGCCCGGGCGACTTCCACGGCGCCAAGTTTTATGCCGGACTGGCCGGCAGCGACGTCTCGGGCGGCTTCCTGGACGCCGTTTCCGCCCGGTTCGGCGCCGTCGGTGATGCCGTGGCCGCCGATGTCGCCGCCCTGCACACCGCCGACCGCACCCCCAGTTGGGCCGGCTGGGCCGCCGTCGAACGGATCAGCACCGAATACGGCATCAACAACGTCAACCTCGTCAAGCCCGGCGTCGGGGAAACCACAAGGGTGCTGCTGCGCCGCGTGCCGTGGCGGGTGCTGGTGAACCCGCAGGCGCGGGCGGACGTGGCGCACGTGCTGCTGCTCGCCGAACAGCGCGGCACGCCCGTGGAGGAAGTCCCGGGACTGCCCTATTCCTGCGTGGGCCTGATCCACCCCCTGTTCAGCAAGGCCGCCGTGGGCGCGGACGGCAGGGCGGCCGGCCATGCCTGACACCCGACCCCGTCCGATCCCCCATGGCCGGGCTCCGGTCCTGGCCGCATGCGACCTGGACCGGACCCTCATCTACTCCAAAAACGCGCTGTGGCTGCCGGGCCCGGACAAGGACGCCCCCGCCCTGGTGGTGGCCGAGGTGTACGACGGCGCGCCCCTGTCCTTCATGACCCGGGCCGCCGAGGACCTCCTGCTCAAGCTGTCCGCGGCCGCGGCGTTTGTCCCGGTCACCACGCGCACCCAGGCACAGTACGAACGCGTGCAGCTGCCCGGGCCTGCGCCGGAGTATGCCATCACCACCAACGGCGGCAAGCTGCTGCACCGCGGCGTGCCGGATCCGGGCTGGCGCCGCCACCTTGCCGCGCGGATTGCCGCCGACTGCGCACCGCTGGAATCCGTGGAGGCACGGCTGGCCGGCCCCGCCCACGCAGGCTGGATCCTGCGCGTGCACCGCGCCGAGGACTTGTTCGTGTACGCGATCGTGGACCGTGGGGCCATGCCGGCGGCCTTCCTGGAGCAGCTGCAGGCGGAGTGCGCCGCGGCCGGCTGGACCGTCTCGCTGCAGGGGCGGAAACTGTACTGCGTGCCCGCGCCCGTGACGAAGGGCGGGGCCCTGGACGAGGTGGCCCGCCGCACCGGCGCCGGCACCATCCTGGCCGCCGGGGACTCCCTCCTGGATGCCGACCTGCTGGCCCGGGCGGACGTGGCCTTCCGCCCCCTGCACGGGGAACTGCACGACGCCGGCCACCAGGCCCCCAACCTGTTCCCCACCACCGTCCGCGGCGTCCTGGCCGGGGAGGAAATCCTGGCCCGGATGCTGGCGCTGGCGGAGGCTGCCGGCTGAGGCCGGCGGTATCACGGGCCCGGGCTAAGCTGGTGGTGTCCGAGGATTTTTCCCAGAAAAGAGCGCTGCCCCTTGCCGAAGCCCCACGCGGCCACCACCTGCACGACTGCCACCACCGGCACCCGCCGATCCGCCCGGCCGGGCCGAACCGGCCGAACCGCCGGAAAATGCCGGGCCACCGATTTCATCAGTGTCTCCGTGCTGGCCACCGTCCTGCTGGTGGCCACGGCGTGCGGCGGCGCCCCGGCACCCCAGGAGGCTCCGGCGTCGTCCACGACGGCGGCTTCCCCGGCATCCTCCCCGACGGCCTCCCCCAGCGCCCCGGCCGCCACGGCCGCGGCAGCACAGCCCACGCCGTCGGCGGCCGGGCCCAACGCCGAGGCGGCCGGGCCCAACGCCGAGGCGGCCGGCAACGCCCGGTCGGCATCGGCGGCCAAGGCCCTCGATGTCCTGGCCACGCTGCCCATCAAGGGCCGGGCCCCGAAGACGGGCTACAGCCGGGCCGAATTCGGCCAGGCGTGGGCGGATGTGGACAGGAACGGCTGCGACACCCGCAACGATGTCCTGGACCGCGACCTGACAGCCAAGACGTTTCGGCCGGGCATGCGGGACTGCGTGGTCCTGACCGGGATCCTGGCCGACCCCTACACGAACAAGGTCATTGACTTTGTCCGCGGCCCCAACAGCGCGGTGGTGCAGATCGACCACGTGGTGGCGCTCAGCGACGCCTGGCAGAAGGGTGCCCAGCAGCTGTCCGTGCAGGAACGCACCGCGTTCGCCAACGACCCGGCCAACCTGCTGGCCGTGGACGGGCCCACCAACCAGCAAAAGGGCGACGGCGACGCCGCCACCTGGCTGCCGCCGAACAAGGCCTACCGCTGCGACTACGTGGCGCGGCAGATTTCCGTCAAGGCCAGCTACAAGCTGTGGGTCACCCAGGCCGAGCACGACGCCATGGCGCGGGTCCTGGGCGGCTGCGCCGACGCCGGGGTGCCCGCGGTACAGCCCGCCCCCGAGGCTGCGGAGCCCGCACCGGCGCCGGCCCCCGTTGCCCCGGCGCCTGCAGCCCCCGCACCCGCACCGGCGCCGGCACCTGCAGCCCCCGCACCGGCACCGGTCGCACCTGCACCCGCCCCTGCACCCGCCAATGTCTACTACCAAAACTGCACCGCAGTCCGGGCCGCCGGGGCCGCCCCCATTTACGCCGGCCAGCCGGGCTTCCAATCGAAGTTTGACCGCGACGGAGACGGGGTCGGCTGCGAATAGCAGGCCCGCAGCGCACCCTGGCAGACCCTGCAAAACCGTGCCGTGAATGGCTAAAATTAAGCCATGGGCCCCAGCGGTGAACAGCCGGTGACTCCGGCGGCATGGATCCGCCACGACAACGAAATCCTGCCGTTGTGGTGGGACCGGCTGTGCTCCCAAATAGGACCGCAGCCGGCATCGCGCTACGCATCCGGACTGTTTGACAGCGACCGCCGCCGGCCCATCGCCCAGTGGTACAACCCGGCGCTGGGTGCGGCACTGCTGGTGGCCCTGGAAACCGGGCCGGAGTGGCCCGTCCAGCGCTTTGCCGTGTTCTATGCCCCGCCGGGCGGCGGCTTCAGCAAGATCCACATGGACAACCACGAATGGTTCACCCGCGCCCCGAACAAGGCACCCACCGAGGAGCAGGCGTTTGCCGCTGCCATCGCCTCGGCGGAACGGTTCCTGCAGGTGGAAATGGACTTCATCTAGCCGCCGGGCACGGGCCCGTCCGCCTACCAGCCAAAGGCCATCCGCGCGGCCAGGAACACCATGACCGCAGCGATCGCGCCGTCGAGCACGCGCCACGAGAGAGGCCGGGCAAACACCGGCCGCAGCAGCCGGGCACCAAAGCCCAGGGCGCTGAACCACAGCACGCTGCCCGCCGCCGCGCCAGCGCCAAACCACCACCGCAGCCCGCCCTGCTGGTTCGCCAGCGTGCCCAGCAGCAGCACGGTGTCCAGGTAGACGTGCGGGTTCAGCCAGGTCAGCGCCAGCACCGTGGCGAGGACCGCCTGGCGGCCCAGTGCGCCCTGCTGCCCCGCCGCCTCCAGCGTGCCGGGACGGTACGCGCGTCTGGCGGCGAAAACGCCGTAGGCCAGCAGGAACGCCGCCCCGGCCAGCCGGATCACCACCACCACGGCCGGCACCGCGCGCAACACCTCCCCGATGCCGAAAATCCCGCCCGCAATGAGGACGGCGTCGCTCAGCATGCAGACCAGCACCACCAGCCCCACATGTTCGCCGCGGAGGCCCTGGCGCAGCACAAAGGCGTTCTGCGCGCCGATGGCGATGATGAGGGCCAGCCCGGCGCCAAGTCCGGTGGCCGCCGGGGAGAGGAAATCCACTGGAGTCACACCCAAGAAGCTACTAGGCTGCTTCCATTCAGTACAGCTAATTATTTTTGTGATACATAAGGAAATCTAATGTTGAACTTCCAGACGGAACAGCTGCGCACGTTCCTGGCCGTGCTGGAACACGGCACCTTTGACGCGGCAGCCCGGGCCTTGCACGTGAGCGCGTCCGCTGTCTCCCAGCGGATCAAGGCCATGGAACAGGCGGCCGGGCAGGTCCTGCTCCAGCGCACCACACCCATCCATGCCACCGCCCCGGGCACCATTGTGCACAAGCTGGCCCGGCAGTTGCGCCAGCTGGAGGCCGACGCCGCGGCGGAGCTGGGCCTGGCGGATGCGGCGTAGGCGCCCATCCCCGTGGCCGTCAACGCGGATTCCCTCGCCACCTGGTTCGTGGACGCATTGGCCGCGGTGCCGGCAGGATCCGGGCTGACCTTTGAAGTGCTGCGCGAGGACGAGCAGCACTCCGCGGACCTGCTGCGCTCCGGGCAGGCCATGGCCGCAGTGACGGCCTCGCCCGAGGCCGTCCAGGGCTGTTCCGTGGTGCCGCTGGGCGCGCTGCGCTACCGGGCCGTGGCGTCGGCGGCGTTCATGCAGCGGTGGTTTCCCGGCGGATTCCGTGCCGCGCTTTTTGCCGCCGCACCCGCCCTGCAGTTTGACCGCTCCGACACCTTGCAGTCCAACTTCCTCGCGTCAGTGGCGGGCGGGCACCCCCACTGCCCGGAGCACTTCATCCCGGACACCCTGCAATTGGCTGCCGCCGTCCGCTCCGGCCTGGGCTGGGGGCTGATGCCGGAAGCCCACTGTGCCGCCGGGCTGCGCGACGGCAGCCTCGTGGAGCTGGTGCCGGGCCGCGTCACCGCCATCCCGCTGCACTGGCAGCGCTGGAAGATCCAGTCAGCGGCCCTGGACGCGCTCACGGCAGCGGTCACCACGACGGCGGCCGCCGCCCTGTCCTAGCCCTTGAAGGCGCCTTCCGCAGCACCCTGGACCACCCAGCGCTGGGAAATGTAATACACCGCCAGCACGGGAATTGCCGAGAGCACCGCACCGGCCATGATGGGCCCGTACTGCTGGACATCGCCCGTGCTCAGGTGCTGCAACGCCACGGGCGCGGTCATGACGTCCTGTCCCTTGACGAAGGTCAGGGCCAGGAACAGTTCACCCCAGGCCATCATGAAGGCCAGTGAGGCCGCCGTGGCCAGGGCCGGCGCCGAGACCGGCAGCAGCACGCTGAACAGAGTCCGCATCTTCGAGGCGCCGTCCAGCGACGCGGCTTCCTCCAGGTCCGGCGGGAACCCTCGGAAGTGGCCCAGGACCAGCCAGGTGCACAGCGGGACGGCAAACGTCAGGTAGACCAGCACCAGCCCGGACAGCGTGTCCGCCAGCCCCAGGTTGCCCACCACCACGCTCAACGGGATGAACAGGAGCACCATGGGGGTCAGGTAGCTCATGAGAATGAGCTGGCTGGCCGCGTTGCGGCCCGGAAACCTGAACCTGGCAATGGCGAAGGCCGCCAGCACGCCCAGGACCATGGCGAGCACGGTGGTGGCCAGGGCGACGATCAGGCTGTTGCCGATGTTGACCAGGAAATCGTTCTCGAACAAGACCTTCGTGTAGTTGTCCAGGCTGGACCGTTCCGGCCGCCACGACGGCGTCCGGTAGATCGCCGACCGCGGCTTGAGCGAGGCGATGACCATGTAATAGACGGGCGGGACCACCACCACGGCCAGGAATGCCATGCCCAGGATGGTGCCGGGGCGGCCGCGCTTTTCCATTAGATCTCCTTCTTGCGGCGGCTGAGCAGCATGATGAACAGTGCCATGACGGGCAGGATGACCACGGCGTAGGCGGCGGCCTGCCCCAGCTGCCGGCTTTGCAGGCTCAGGTAGGACAGGACCGGGAACGTCATGGTGGTGGTGGATGGGCCGCCCTGGGTCATCAGCCAGATGTTCTCAAAGCCGTTGGCGGTCCAAATGGCGGAGATCACGGCCACCACGGCCACCGTTGAGCGGATCTGGGGCACGGTGATGTTGGTGAACTGCTGCCAGGCACTGGCACCGTCCATCCGGGCGGCCTCATACAGTTCCTTGGGGATGGTCTGCAGGGCGGCCAGGATCGAGATGGCCCAGAACGGGAATCCGCGCCAGACGGTGGCCAGGACCACGGAGACGCGCGCCCAGTCCGGGTCGCTGAGGAAGGGAATGGGGCTGGTGAAGGTGTCCAGCGCCACGTTGATGGCACCGTAGGGCGATTCAAACATCAGCCGGAGCCCCATGAAGGCCACAAACCCGGGCATCGCCCAGGGCAGCATGACCAGCAGGCGCCACAAGTTTCGTCCGGGCATGGGACGGTTGAGGATGACGGCGACCACTGTGCCGAGGACCAGCTTCAGCAGCAGCGAGACACCCACAATGAGCACCAGGTTTGCTGCGGCGGACAGGAAGCCCGAATCTTGCGCGAGCCGGGTGTAGTTGTCCAGCCCAATGAAGCGGCCCGGCGTGCCCACCATCCTGTCGGTAAAGCTGTACCAGATGGAGGCAAGGGTGGGGTAGCCGATGAGGATGATTATCACGGCCACGGCGGGCAGGACCAGGAGCAGTCCCAGCCGCGCCTCCTTCCGGAGCGCCGCGGGGCGTTTGCCCGTGCCGCGGCCTGCGCCCCGGCCGGCGTCCTTGTCCCGGCGCCGCCGCGCGGCGCCGGCGGGCACTGCCGGGCGGGTCCGCCCGGCAGTGCCCGCAGAGAGCTCCGACTTAGCTGGCATGCTGGTCATAGATCTTCTGGCACGAGGCCTGGGCCTGGGCCATGGCCGTGTTGATGTCCACCTTGTCCACGAGCACGCGCTGGACCATCCGCGGGGTGGAGAACGCGTTCTGGTAGTCGGAGTAGGCGGCGTTGGCGGTGTCGGGGTAGGCCGGGGCGGTGCCCTTGTCAGCCTGCTGCAGGAGCCCGGCGTGGACGGGGCTGTCCGTGAAGACCGGGTACTTCAGCTGCGAATTCAGTACGGGGCCGTACGTGGCGTTCTCCATGAAGCCGGCCATGTAGGTGTCGTCCGCCAGGGCCTTGAAGAGGTCCTGGGCCAGGATTTTGCCGGCTGCCGAGGTGCTCGCGGGGACCACACGGTAGCGCGGATCCACCGGGGCCACCTGGCCGGCAGGCCCGGCGGGGAGGGCCGAGTAGGCACTGGCCTTGGCCAGGTCCGGATCGTCCTTCTTCATGGACTGGTAGACGCTGCCGGTGTTGACGATGAACAGGGACTGGCCGGAGGTGTAGGAGTTGTTGTCTCCCGCCCCATCCCAGGTGACGGCCGACGGCGGGAACTGTCCGGCGTCGAACGCACCCTTGATCCACTTCAGGAAGGATGCGGTCTGCGGGCTGTCGATGGTGCACTTCCTGCCGGCGTCGTCGGCCACGCGGCCGCCGAAGGACTGCATCATGGACGTGGTCAGGTTGCCGTCCAGGACGTTGGAGAGGGCAAAGCCCATGCCATAGGTCTTCGGCGGGTTTTGGGTTGCCTTGGACTGGGCGAGCAGTTCGTCCCAGGTCCTGGGCGGGGCGTTGAAGCCCTTTTCCTTCAGCAGGTCGGCGCGGCTGAAGAGCACGTTGCCGAAGAAGCCGAACGGGACGCCGTAGACCTTTCCGCCGAAGCTCTTGGCCTTGGTGGCCGCATCGATGGACTTCAGCCAGCCCTGGTGCGCCTGGCCGACGGCGGCGTAGGCGTCCGGCACGGGGGTGAGCTGGCCGCCCGTGGCCATCGTGGACATCAGGTCGTAGGGAACGGTCATGGCGCTGGGCAGTGACTTGGCCTCGATGGCGCCGGAGGCCTGCTGGACCACCTCGTTCTGGTTGACCTTGACAACCTCGGTCTTGATGCCCAGATTGTCGCCCCACGCCTTGATGCGGGCCGCCTCCAGGTCATTGCTGGATTCCGGGAAGGTCAGGCCGATCCAGTACGTGAAGGGGCCCTTGAAGTCCTTGGCGGCCTGGGCCACCGCGGCCGACGGTGTGCCCAGGCCCTCAGCGGCAACGTCGTCCTTGGTGTTGGCCGGGGCGGAACAGCCGGCTGCAAGCAGGGCAAGGGCGGCGAGGCTGCCCAGCGCCTGCATCTTCTTAAAATGACGCATCACAAGTGTCCTTTGTTGTTGGTCGGTCATGGGGTAGGTTGCTCGGTGAATTGGATGTGTACCTTCAGCGGCGGATGCGCCCCTGCCTCGGGGCCAAACACGTCCAGGATGTCGGTGAATGGCACGTTTTGTTCCACGAGCCAGGAGATGTCCAGCCCGGTGTCCTTGAGAAATTCCAGGGCGGGGGCCAGCCCGCCGGCAAAGCGGAGCGTGGAGGTGACCCACGATTCCGCCTGGGAAATGTATTTGTGCGGGATCCCCGACCCGGCGGGCAGGTTGCCCACCAGCACCACGTGGCCCACGCCCGGCGTCACTGCCCGGAGGGCCAGTTCGACGCCGGCCGGGTGGCCGGAGGCGTCAAAGACCACGTCGTAGCGGCTGCCGGCGGCAACGGCCGCCTCCAGTTCCCCGGCGGTGAACGCGGCGTCCGCACCATGCTCGACGGCGAGGTGCGCGCGGCGGGCGCTGACATCCATGACGGCGATGGATGCGCTGCCCAGGCCCCGGGCGGCAACGGCGGTCAGCTGACCGATCGCCCCGCCCCCGACGATGAGCACGTTCCTGCCGGCAACAGGAGTCTTGCGGACGGCGTGCAGCGCCACGGCCAGGGGTTCCAGGAGCGCGCCCGTGGGCAGGTCCGTGCCGTCCGGAAGCGGCAGCACGTGGGTGGCCGGGAGGACCAGGTATTCCTGCAGGGCGCCGTCGCGGTGCGGCTCCACCGCCGCGGACCCCAGGTAGCGGGTGTGCGGGCACAGGTTGTCGAATCCCGCCAGGCACTGCCCGCAGCTGCCGCAGGACAGGCTCGGAACCAGCGCCACCGGGGCGCCGGGCGTGACGGTGGTGACCCCGTCGCCCAGTTCCGCCACAATGCCGCTGGCCTCGTGGCCCATGACGAAGGGGGCGGTGACGGCATAGGCGGCTGATCCGCGGTAGTAGGCGGCGTCCGAGCCGCAGATCCCCACCGTGTGGATTTTGACCAGGACTTCGCCCGCGCCGGGCGCGGGCCGGGGGCGGCGGTGGAGCTGAAGGTCGCCTGGACCGGCAAGCACTGCTGCGGTGTGGGTCCGGACAAAAGGGGCTAGTGGCATGAATCACAAGCTATGTCATACCTATCATCCTGTCAACCTATCTGATAGCTGGTGGCCAAGCCGTTATGATGGGGTATCGGACCAACTCCCTCCATCCAGTCGCGCCGCCACTAAGGGAGTGAACAGCAAGGGGACCGCGTGCCAACACCTCTGACCCGCACGAAACTCAGCCAGCAAATGTTCGACGCCATCATTGACCACATCGTTGACAATGACCTGCAGCCCGGCAGCAGCCTGCCGTCCACGGCTGCCTTGTGCGAGCAGTTTGCCGCCAGCCGTCCGGTGGTCCGCGAAGCCCTCAGCGCCTTGGAGGCAGTGGGGCTGGTTGAGGTCCACAACGGCCGCAACGCGGTGGTGAAGGAGCTCGACGGGCACTTGATCGAACTGTTCCTCTCCCGCGTGCTGCGCAACAACAGGCGCCCCTTGACCGACATGATGGAGGTGCGGATCCCCCTGGAGATCCAGGCGGCACGGCTGGCTGCCGAGCGCGCGTCGGCTGCGGACTTTGACGGCCTGGAGAGCCTGCTGGAGGAAATGGACCATGCCCTGGGCGACTCGGAGGGGTACCCGACGCTGGACATTGCCTTCCACATGGCCATTGCCCGCGCCACGGGCAATGGCGCCCTTGTCTGGTTCAGCGAGTCGCTGCGGCATGAGCTGACCACGGTCATGGTGGAGGTCCGCCGGTACCGCGAGGTCAACCAGCTGGTGGGCGACGAGCAGCGCGAGCACCGCGCCATTGCCGCCGCCATCCGGGACGGCGACCCCGAGGCCGCCGCCCGGGCCATGGCGGAGCACATGAAATCAGCTGAAAACTATGTCCGCATGATCCAGGAGACCATGTTTGGGCACGATGCCACGCCCCGCATCCGGCGCCACCCGGCCTGAGGCGGGCCGCGGCACTAGAATCCACCCATGGACCATTCCCCCACCGCACGCCGCAACCAGCTTGTCCTGGTGGCCGGCCAGCTCCTGTCCGGCGTGGGCGTCGCCTCCGGCATTTCCGTGGGCGGCATCCTGGCTGCACAACTGGCAGGCACGACGGCGGCCTCCGGCTTTGTGCAGACAGCCTCCACCCTGGGTGCCGGGCTGGTTGCCGTGCCACTGGCCAACCTCGCCGTCCGGGCAGGCCGGCGCTGGGCGCTGAGCGCCGGATTTGCCCTCGGCGCAGCGGGTGCCGTGATGGTGCTGCTCGCCGCGCACCTTGGGCAGTTCTGGCTGATGGCGGCCGGCATGCTGTTTTTTGGCGCCGCCAGCGCGTCCGGCCTTCAGGCCCGCTATGCCGCCGTGGACGGTGCACCACCGCAGACAGCAGGGCGTGCCATGGCCATCGTCATCTGGGCCACCACCGTCGGTTCGGTGGCCGGGCCCAACCTGTCCGAGCCCGGGCGGCTGCTGGGCCTGCGGCTTGGCATGGTGCCGCTGTCCGGGCCGTTCCTCTTTTCCGTCGTTGCCTTCACCACTGCAGCCCTGGTCATTGCCACTTTTTTCCTCGGCGCGCCCCGGCCCGGCGGCTCCTCCCGCCCTGCCCGGGCAGGGGAACCCCGGGCGGCGCGGGCCAGGCCTGTCGCCGCCAACAAGCGCCACGGGGCGTGGGCAGCGCTGCGGACCGCCAGCCGGAATCCGCGCGCCCTGGCGGCACTCGTCTCGGTGACCGGCGGGCACATGATCATGGTCGGCGTGATGGTCATGACGCCGGTGGCCATGGACGCGCACGGGCAATCGCTGGAGATCATCGGGGTGGTGATCAGCCTGCACATTGTGGGCATGTACGCGGCAAGCCCGGTGTTTGGCTGGCTGGTGGACAAGGCGGGGGCGCTGCGCGTGGTGCTGGCCGGCTGCGGCATCTTCGCGCTCGCGATCACACTCGGCGCACTGATGTCCGACGCCGGCAACCCGGTGTTCATGTCGATCGCACTGGCCATGCTGGGGCTGGGCTGGTCGGCCTGCCTGATCGGCGGCTCCTCGCTGCTCACCGCGTCTGCGCCGGAGGACATCCGGGTGCCGCTGCAGGGCGCCAATGACATGCTGATGAACTTCGGTGCGGCCGGGATGGCCGCCGTGGCCGGGCCCGTGTTGACCGCAGGCGGCTTCCTCTGGGTCAACCTGGCCGCCCTGGTCGTGCTGGTGCCCATGGTTGCGCTGGCCATTCGCGCCGGGCGCACGACGCCGGAACCCGCCACCGAGGAAATGGTCCCCGCCGCCTGAGCCTGGGGCCGGGAGTTGGGGCTGCCGACAATCGCGTTTGACGTACCTGGGTGCCATTTCCCGGCGTTAGCCCTATTCCCCCAGGATGTGGCGCAGGGCCGGCTCCAGGGACTCGTGCCGGAATGTATAGCCGCTGCCCACCGCCTTCGCGGCGGACACCCGCTGGTCGGCGAGCGCCAGTTCACGGGCACCCTGGCGTCCCAGCAACAGCCGGGGCCCCGCTGCCGGCACCTTGACCGCGGCCGGACGGCGGAGCACCCGGCCCAGCGTGTGGGCATACTGTTCGGCAGTCACGGGGTGCGGGGCCACCGCATTCACCGGCCCCTCCAGGGACGCGGAAAGCACGGCGTGCGCAAAGATTCCGGCCACGTCGTCGATGCCAATCCAGCTCTGCCACTCCTCCTTCCCCAGCGGCCCGCCCACGCCGGCCAGGTACAGCGGCAGCAGCCGCTGCAGCACCCCGCCGGCAGCGGACTGCACCACGCCCGTGCGCACATTGACCACCCTCAGGCCGGCCTCGGCGGCCGGACGGCTGGCCGCCTCCCAATCGCGGCACACCTGTGCCAAAAAGTCGGAGCCCGCGGGATCCGACTCCACCAGCGCGCGCGTGGACCCCGGGCCCGTGTTGCCGGCCGGGTGGTGGGGTGCCGCGCCGTAATAGCCGACGGCGGAGCCGCTGACAAAGGTGCGTGTTACGCCGTCGGACGCCAGCCGGGCCAGCGTGCCGGCCAGCAACGACGTCCCCTGGATGCGGCTGCGGTAGATCGCGTCCTTGGTCCTGGCCGTGAACCGCCCGCCGATGGGATGGCCGGCGAGGTTGACCACGGCGTCGCACGCGGCAAGCTGTGCGGCCTCGAGGGTGCCCGCGGCCGGGTCCCAAAAGGTCTCAGCACCGCCCCGCGGCGCGTGTCGGACCAACTTCAGCACCGTGTGACCGCCGCCGCCGAGCAGCGCGCACAGCTGCGTGCCGATGAGCCCGGAGGCGCCTGCAACGGCAATTGTCAGGGGGCGTCCGGCATGGTCCCGGTGGAAAGCCAGGTCATCGGACAGCTGGCGGGCGCGGAAGTCGAACATCCGGCCCAGTTCCGCCTCAAACCGCCGCTGTGCCCACGCGCCGGTGGCCACGGGCGGCAGCCGGTAGGTCACGGTGTCCGTCATGACGGTGCTGCCAGCCACCGGGCCGTCGGCAAAGTCGTGGCGATGCGTCCAGCTGGTCAACGGCCCGCTGGTCATGATGTCGGTGAATGACTCCCCCGGCTCGAGCTCCGTGTGCAGTGCCTCCCAGCGCAGCTGCGGCCGGACCGCGTTGAGGCTGCGCAGCGCCTCCGGCAGGATCCCCTGCACGGTGCCCGACGCCGACCCCAGCCACAGGCCCAGCCCGCCCGGGGCGCCGACGCCCAGGGCCGCCGTCGACCCCGCCTCAATTCCGTGGCTGGGCCCGGCCAGGACGCTGCCCAGGAACGACGGCGTGAGTCTCACCAGGGCGCCGGGCCGGGCAAACCACCGGAAAACGTCGGCGCGGGGGAACGGAAGTGCGGTGGTGCGGCGGAATGTCTGCATGTCTCTCCCGTTGCCTTTGGTTTCTCCTGCCTGCCCCACGCTACCCCGCCTCAAATCCGTGCAGGCGGCCGGTGGCGGGGCCAAAAGTGGCGTCGACGGCGGACACGCGGCCGGGTGCCCGGTCCGATTCCAGCCACTCGAGCAGTTGGCGGACGGCGGTTTCCGGCCCTTCAACCACCACGTCGACGGTGCCGTCGGCACGGTTGACGGCGCTGCCGGCCAGCTGCAGCCCGCGCGCCTTGCGGGCCGTGAGGTAGCGGAAGCCGACGCCCTGCACCGTGCCGTGGACCACGGCTGCCAGCCGCACGGCTTCGGTGTGCTCCCCCGAATGTGCCATGGCCGCCCCTTTCCTGCTGGCCATATGGTCCCACAGATAGGGGCCGGCAGGGGAGGGCCGGCGGCCATTTTTGTCCGAGCCCCTTGCTAGATTCAAGGGACTGTTCAAAGTAACCGCTGGAAGGCGCCGCCATGTTCCTCCTCCGCACCCCTGCCTTGCCTCCGGGCGACGCCGCCCCCTTGATCTTTTCCGCCTCGGACCTGGTGGTGGCCAGCGAATGCGAATACCGGACGCTGCGGATTCTGGACGAGAAGCTGGGCAGGACGGGGAAGCCGGGATTCCCGCAGGATGCCATGCTGCGCCGCGCCGCCGAACTCGGCGACGCCTTTGAACACAAGATCCTGCGGGAGCTCACCGCCCGGTACGGCACGTGGCATCCGGCCAGCGGTGCCGGCGTGAAGGTAGTGGAGCGGGGGGCGCTGACCTGGGCGGGCCTGGAGGCGAAGCGGAAGGAAACGCTGGCCGCGTTGCGGGGAGGGGCCGACGTCGTTTTTCAGGCCACTTTCTTTGACGGCTCGCTGGTGGGATTTGCGGACTTTCTGGTGAAGCAGGGGGACGGGTCGTACGCGGTGTGGGACACCAAGCTGGCCCGGCACGCGCGCGTCAGCGCCCTGCTGCAGCTGGCAGCCTACGGCGACCAGCTGGAAAAGTACGGCATTCCCGTCGACCCGGTGGCCACGCTGGTGCTCGGCGACCGCAGCCGCAGCGACCACCCCATGCCGGACCTGCTGCCGGTGTTCCGCGAGCGCCGCGGCAACTTCCTGGCGCTCACGGCCGGCCACCGGGCGCAGCCGAATCCCGTGGCCTGGCTCCAGGACGGCATCGCGTACTGCGGCCGCTGCGACTACTGCGCCGAGCAGGTCGAAAAGCACCGGGACCTGCTGCTGGTCAACGGCATGAGCGGCCCGCAGCGCCGCAAGCTGATGGCGCAGGGCATCACCGGCATTGACGCCCTGGCCGCCATGCCCCGGGCCGCTGCCACCGGCCCGCTGGCCCGGCTGCGCGACCAGGCCCGCATGCAGCTGGGGCTGGACGTGGCCGACGGCACGGCCTTTGCAGGCACGGACGGCCACCCGGTCAGCTACAAGGTGCTCAGGGACAGCATCAGCCGGCTGCCCGCGCCCAGCGCCGGGGACATCTTCTTTGACTTTGAGGGCGATCCCCTCTGGCAGGACGCGGCCACGGAAAAGTGGGGCATCGAGTACCTCTTTGGCTCCATCGAGGCGCCGGTGCCGGGCGCCGCCCCCGGCACCCCGGAGGTGTTCAGGCCGTTTTGGGCGCACACGCGCGGGCAGGAACGCCAGGCCCTGATTGACTTCATCGCCTATGTGGAGGCACGCCGGGCGGCCCATCCGGACATGCACGTCTACCACTACGCGCCCTATGAAAAGGCGGCCCTGCGCCGGCTGTCGGTGGAGCACGGGGTGGGCGAGGACGCCATCGACGACTGGCTCCGCACTGGCCTGCTCGTTGACCTGCTGGACACGGTCCGCCAGTCAGTGCGGATCTCCGAACCGTCGTATTCCATCAAGAAGCTGGAGCCGTTTTACATGCCTGCCGGGCGCGTGGGCGAGGTGACGAATGCCGGCGCCTCGGTGGTTGCCTACGCCGAGTACTGTGCCGCGCGCGACGCCGGACGGGCCGGGGACACGGCCCGGGCGGCCGAGGCGCGGGAGACCCTGGCCTCGATCGGCGCCTACAACGAGTACGACTGCCTATCCACGCTGCGGCTGCGGGACTGGCTGCTGGCGATCGGCGCGGCCGTCCAGGTGGCCGCCTGGACGGAGGGCAGTGGCAAGCGCGACGTCCCGGAAGCGAAGGAAAGCAGCTACGAGCCGTCGCCCGGAGAGGTCCGGCTGCGCGTATTCCTGGACAAACTGGCCGCCGGGCGGACCGCAGGCCAGGAACCCACGGACGATGAAACCGCCATCGCCATGGTCGCCGCCGCGGCCAGCTACCACCGCCGCGAGGACAAGCAGTTTTGGTGGGGCCACTTTGACCGGCTTGAAAAACCGGTGGATTCCTGGGCCGAGGAACGCAACATCCTCATCGTCCAGGACGCCTGGGTGCTCGAGGACTGGGCCAAGGCAACACCGCGGGCCCGGACGGAGACCCGCACGGTGAAGCTGCGCGGAACAGCGACGGAAGGCTCCGACTTCCGTCCCGGCACGCAATGGTTTGGCATGTTCAACGCCCCACTGCCGGGCGGCATGGCAGACGGGGAGGCGGACGCGTCCAGGCGCGGCGGCCTCTTCAACGTCACGGTGGTCGAGGACGTCTCCGCCCCGGGCACCCCGGAACTCACCACCTTGATTGTGACGGAGAAGTCCACCCTGAAGGTGCCTGCCTACAACCAGCTGCCCATGGCGCTGACCCCCAACCAGCCGGTGGCCACCAAAAGCATCAGGGAAGCGCTGGCCGCACTGGCGGCCACGGTGGGCGGCACGCTGCCGGACCTGCCACGGCACCCGGGACTGGAGATCCTGCGCAAGGCCCGCCCCAGGCTGGCCGGCGGCGGGGACCTGCCGTCCGCCGCCGTCCCGCGGGACGGACACGGCCTGGAACAGCCGGATTACGTTGCCGCCATCACGGAGTCCGTGCTGGCGCTGGACCATTCCTACCTGGCGGTTCAGGGCCCTCCCGGCACCGGCAAAACGCATGTGGGTTCCCACGTCATCGCCAACCTGGTGGCGCGGGGCTGGAAGGTGGGCGTGGTGGGCCAGTCCCACGCGGTGGTGGAAAACATGCTGCGGGCGGCCGTGGAAAAAGCCGGCGTGGACCCGGACCGCGTCGGCAAAAAGCTGGCGGCACCGCACGGGGTGCCATGGACGGTGACTGATGAGAAGCAGTTCGGCCGGCTGCTGGGTGAGGCGGGCGGCGCCCTGATCGGCGGCACGGCGTGGACCATGACGGGGGCCAACGTGCCGGCAGGGTCGCTGGACTTGCTCGTGATTGACGAGGCCGGGCAGTATTCGCTGGCCAACACACTGGCCGTGGCGCAGGCCGCACAACGGCTGCTGCTGCTGGGCGATCCGCAGCAGCTGCCGCAGGTCACCCAGGGCTCGCACCCGGTCCCCGTGGACGACTCCGCGCTGGGCTGGCTGTCCCGGGACCATGCCACGCTGCCGCCGGAACTGGGCTACTTCCTGGCCGACTCCTGGCGCATGCACCCCCGGCTTTGCGATGCCGTGTCGCAGCTGAGCTACGAAGGGAAGCTGAAGTCCGCACCGGCCGCCGCCGAACGCCACCTGGCCGGCAAGCCGGCTGGTGTGGAAACCGTGCTGGTGGTCCCGGCACCCGGCAGCAGCCGGGACAACAGGCAGTCCTCCCCCGAGGAGGCCGCGGAGGTGGTGGCCCAGGCGAAGGGACACCTCGGGCTGGTGTGGACGCCCGGCGCCGACGGCGTGCCGCGCCGCCTGGTCCAGGCGGACATCCTGGTGGTGGCCGCCTACAACGCGCAGGTCCACCTGGTGCGCGGCGTGCTGGACGCTGCCGGGCTGGCGGAGGTGCGGGTGGGCACCGTGGACAAGTTCCAGGGCCAGGAAGCACCCGTGGTGTTGGTGACCATGGCGTGCGCCGACCCGGCCGGCGCACCGCGGGGCATGGAGTTCCTGCTGGACCGCAACCGCATCAACGTGGCCGTCTCCCGCGGCCAGTGGCGGGCCGTCATCATCCGGTCCCCGCAGCTGACCCGCTTCATGCCGTCCAGGCCCGCCGCCATGGCGGAGCTGGGCGCGTTCATCGGGCTGTGCAACCGGGGATAGCAGTGCCGGGCCCGGCCGCTGGACCGGGCAGCCGTCCGGCACGATAAAATGAAAGACCGTGCCCCGACACCGCAAAGGCCCCCATGCGCCCCACTGACAACGCCGTTGCGCAGTGGCATGCCCAAAAACAGCTGCGCCACAGTCCGTCCTGGCGCCTCATGCAGGCCGCCCCCTGGTCGGTGGCCTTCCTGCGGGCCGAGTTCACGCCGGCCAGGCAGCGCGTCCCGCTGGAGGAGTTCCACGCCGACCTGGCCGCGTTCATGAAGGAGCTGCGGGAGGAAAACCTGAGCCTGAACGAGTCCTGGCAGGCTTCCAACTACGCCGACTCGTGGGTGCGCAGCCAGTTCCTGGCCCGCCCCATGGTGGATGGCCGCTTCGTCTACGAGCCCACCGCGGCCAGCACCCGGGTCCTGGCGTTTTTGGACTCGGTCACGGTGGAGCGCACCAACCTCAACAGCTCCCGGCTGAGCACCCTGCTCACCAGCATTGAATCATTGTCCTTCCAGACCGATCCCAACCCGGACCGCCGCATTGCCGTGCTCGAGGCCGAAATCGTCGAGCGGCAGGCGGAGATTGAGGCGCTGCGGAACGGCCGGAACCCGGCGGTGCTCTCCGACAACTCCGCCCTGGCGGCCACCCGCAGCGTCCTTGACCTGGCCTCCAGCCTGCCGGCCGACTTCAAGCGCATGCGCGACGGCGTGGAGGCCATGCTGCACACCATCCGCCAGGAAATCATGGAGTCCTCCGTGACAAAGGGCGTGGCGGTGGGGCAGGTCCTGGAGGGCGACAAGGCTCTGCGCAACACGGCCGAGGGCGAGACCTTCCAGGGCTTCACCGAATTCCTCAACGACCCCGCCCGGCAGGCCCGCTTCCGGCAGGCCGTCAACGAGGTGCTTGAACGCGGCTTCACCGACCAGCTCAGCAGCGGGGAACGCGGCACACTGGCCACCCTGGTCCGTGAAATGCGCCGCCAGGCCGCGGACGTCCACGCCATCTACGGCCGCCTGTCCGAAAGCCTCCACAGCTACGTGATGAGCGACGAGTTCCGGGAGTCCATCCTGCTGCGCAAGGCCATCCACGCCGCCGAACAGGCCGTTGCCCGCGCCCCGCTCGGCCCGCGCACGCCGGTGGTGGCGCCGCTGCTGTACGCCCCCAACTTTGAAACCTTGGCGGGCCTGGGCATCTTCGACCCCGAAGACCACGTCCCCCCGCCGCCGTTGGCCGCACCCCCCGCCCTCAGCGGTGCCGACATCCACCGGACCCCCGCCACGCCGTCGGCGGACATGCCCGCCGTCCACGCCGCCGTCGCCCTGGCCCGCAGCACCCGCAACGGCACGGCCACCCTCGCCGACGCGTACGCCGAGCTGCCGGCCGGGCTGCGCCACCTGAACACCATCCGCGGCCTCATCCTCGCGGCCCGGGCCACCGACCAGGCCGTGGACACCGCCCGCACGCAGACCCTCCGCTTCACCCAGATCGACGGCACGGAGCGCACCGCCCGCCTGCCGCTCGTGACATTCACAAAGGACACCGCCCCATGACCGCCAGTTCCACGGCTTCCCAGGAGACGTACGACGCCGGCACCCGGCCCGCCGCGCCCGGCACCAGTGACGCCTACCGTTCCGAGAGGTCCCTGTTCCCCGGTGACACGGGCTCCTTCCCCCTGGAGCTCCGTCAGGCGCTGGTCCGGCTGCTGCGCGGGCCCTACATCGACGGCACCGCTGATGCCACGCTGTGGACCACGGTCCTGACCCACCGGGCGTCCCTGCAGCAATACCTGAGCGAAATCTTCCTGGTGTTGACGGTGGATCCGGAACGCAAGATCGCCCTGCTCACCCCGGCCGGGATCGACGCCGTCCACACGCAGCCCATTGTGGCCCGCAAGCCGCTCCGGCGCGAGGAAACCGTGCTGGCGCTGCGTCTGCGCATGCTCCTGGACCGCCAGGCCGGCACGGGAACGGACACCACCGTCACGCGCGGCGGCGCCCGGGACATCCTGGCCGAACACCGCCAGCCGGGCGCTGTGGACGACAAACGCCTGGATGAGCTGACGGACTCGTCCCTGGCCCGGCTCCTGGCCCTGAAGCTGCTCCTGCCCACCGAGCTTCCCGGCGAATACCGGGTCAGCAACGCCCTGGCCCTGGCCCTGCCCTTTGACTCCATCGACCAGATCCCCGCCTACCTGGCGGCCCTGGACCAGGGCGCCTGCGCGGACACGGACGCACTTGATTCCCTTGCGGAGGAGGACGCCGAATGAGCATCGCCACCACCTTGCCCATTGGCACGGAAATCAACCCCGGCCAGTACCGGCTCAGCCAAATCCAGATCATCAACTGGGGCACGTTCCACGGCCGCCACACCATGTACGTGGACCGGGCCGGGACCCTGCTCACGGGCCACCCGGGCGTGGGCAAGTCCACCCTCTTTGACGGCATCCAGCACATTTTCTACGCCGCCCCGCGGCTGAACGAGTCCGCCCACGAGGCCTCCAACCGCAAGGACCGCCGCACCACCTTCAGCTACATGCGCGGGCGCAGGATCAAGACCCCGGACGGCACCGTGTACCAGCGCCCCAGCGCCACCTGGTCCGCCACCGCGCTTGTCTTTGAGGACGGGCTGGGCCGCCATGTCACCATCGCCGCGCTCTTCGACCTGCCCGCCAACGGGCTGGAGGGCCAGGTGGGCAAGCACTACCTGATCCACGACAAAGCCCTCGACACCGAAGCCCTGGAAAAGCACGGCAGCCGGCGCTTCTCGCCGTCCTCCCTGCACGCGGCCCTGCCCGGCTGTGAAGCCTTTGACGTGCACAAGACGTTCGCCGAGCGCTTCCGCCGCAAGCTGGGGATCGACAATGACAAGGCCTTCAGCCTGCTGCGCACCCTGCAGAACGGCAAGGGCCTGGACAAGGGCGTCAACCGCTTCTTCCGGTACGAGGTGCTGGACCAGCCGGCCACCCTGGCTGCCGCACGCGCCGCCGTCGACGACTTCAGCCACCTGCGCGGCATCTACCGCCAGCTCGAGGACGCCAGGGGGCAGCGCGACGCCCTGGCCCCGGTGCCCGAACTGCACCGCAAGCTGCGGGAATTCAAGGAAAACCATTCCCGCACAGTTGAACTAAAAAAAATCCAGCTGCCGTTGTTGCGCCGCCGCTTCGAGGCCGAACTGCTCTCGGCCAAGGCCGGGGCGCTGGCGGAACAACGCACGCAGACGCTGGCGGAGATCGAGGCCGCGGCCGCCGCCAAGGATGTCCTCACCGAGTCCGTGGCGTCCCTTGATGAGCAGCACGCCAACCATGGCGGGCGCGCCATCGAGGGCCTGGAGAAGGATATCCGCACAGCCCGGCGCGAGCTGGAAGGGCGCCGACGCGTGGAGTCGTCCGTCCGCGACGACCTGGCGGCCGCCGGCCTGGACGCCGACTGGACGCCCGAGGGCCTGGCGGCGGCACGCCGCAGCGCGGGCGCCGGCGTCGAGCTTCAACAGGCTGAAACGGAGACCGCCCGCACCCGCGAGTATGAGGCGGTGGCGGAGAGCATCAACGCCAAGGACAGCGAGAAGAAGCTTCGCGCGGAGATTGCCTCCTACCAGCGGCGCGGCAGCAACATCGACGGGCGCAACGCCGCCGCCCGGCGCGCCATCTGCGCCGCGACCGGCCTGGATGCGGAGGCGCTGCCGTTTGCCGGCGAATTGGTGGACATCGCCGCCGGCCACACGGAATGGCGGCCGGCCGCGGAAAAGGTCCTCCGCACCCTGGCCACCACGTTGCTGGTGCGTGCTGCGGACATCAAGGCGGTCACGCGGGCCGTCAACGGGCTGGACGGCGTTGGCAGGGTGCGGTGGATCAACATCGGGGCAGCGGTGCGCCCGGCCGAGCCCGGCGAGGGCCATCTGGCCACCAAGCTGGACTTCCACGACTCCGACGCCGGGGACTGGCTGCGTGCCAAGGTGGCCCGCGACTTCGCGTTCCACTGCGTGGAGAGCGACGCGGAGCTGCACGGCCACGAACGCGCCCTGTCCCTGGCCGGGACGCTGAAGGCCAACGCCGCAACCTTTGAACGTGACACCCGCACGGTCCACCCGGCCGACTACCTGCTTGGCTTCACCAACGTGGACAAGATTGCGCAGCTGGAGGCGCGGGCCGACGAACTGGCCGCCGCCAGCGAAAGCGCGGCGGCCCTGGCCGACCAGCGCAGCAGGGCCAAGGACCAGCTCACGGGCCGGCTGGAGGCGTTGCGCAGGATGGCCAAGGACGTGCGCCCCTTCGAACAGCTCGATTCCGGTCCCCTGGCGGCGCAGCTTGCCCAGCTGGAGCAGGCGCTCCAGGCGACCATTGACAGCAGCGCCACCCTGGCGGGCATCAGGGAAGCGCTGGGCGGGGCACGGGCGGACCTGGAGGCCGCCGTCGGGCGCGTGGCCGTGCTCAACAACAGCCTCGCCGGGGTGGAAGGGGAGCTCACCTCCGTTCAGGAGGCGGCGGCCTCGACCGCCGCGAAGGCGGACCAGGAACCGCCTGTGGACTGGGCACAGGAAGCGTTTGCACCCTACACTGCCGGCGGCCGGCCGGGCACCCTCGAAGAACTCGAGCAGTTGTTCAGCCGGGCAGCCGTGGACCTGGGCGAACGTGCCGCCATGGCCAAGGAACGCATCTTCCGCACCGAGGCCGCACTGGGCGACATCTTCAAGGCCTTCGCCCGCGAGTTCGGGCCGGGCATGGGTGCCAGCTACGGCACCGGCGCGGATGCCGCCGAACACTATGGGGAACTCTACGAGCGGATCATCTCCGAGGGGCTGCCGCAGCGCCAGGAGGAGTTCCGCGAATACTTCAACAACCGCTCCTACGAACGCTTTTCCGACCTGCTGCAATTGCTGGAGGAGGAACGGCGCGCCATTGGCGAGCGGATCCAGCCACTGAACCAGATCCTGGCCGAGGTGCCGTTTGAGAAGGGCAGCCGGCTGCGCCTGGAAGTGGCCACCACCATCCCCGAGGAGGCCCGCACCTTCCGGACCGACCTGAAGGAGGCCCTGGGCAACGCGTACGCCAAGGCCACGGAGGAAAAGATGGCGGCCAGCTACCAGCAGTTGGAGCGGCTGGTGGATGCCCTCAGCGACTCCTCCATGCAGTCGTGGGCGGACACGGTGCTCGATGTCCGCCAGCACGTCACCATCAGCTGCAACGAGCACCGGCCCAACGGGGAAGTGGAGCTGGGACTGGAGCCTGGCACGCTGTCCGGCGGCGAGGGGCAGCGCTTCACCTCCTTCGTCATGGGTGCCGCACTGGCGTACCAGCTGGGCATCGATGCCCAGGGCTACAGCAGCTACGGCACAGTCATGATCGACGAGGCGTTCATCCAGGCCAACTCCGAATACGCCGGAGCCGGCATCAACGCCCTGCAGGAGTTCGGCTTCCAGCTGCTCCTGGCCGCGCCGGAGGACAAGGTGGACCTCTCCCGGCACCTCGGCTCGGTCACGGACATCATCAAGCACCCGCAGGCCAACATCTCCGGCTTTGTTTCCTCGGGGCGCTCCCCCGCCACGGCGACGGACATCATCCTGGGCTAGCAATGTGACGCGTTTTCACGGGCGGCTGCTGTTTTACCGGCAGCTTGCGGTAGTGTCGGTGTCTACAAACTTCAGCTCATGCCGGGCACGTCCATGCCTGTCCACCGACGTACAGGCACGGTACCGGCGCTGCGAGGCTGTGCCGTGCCCCACCACCCCGCACGGCAGCCGCCGCCGTCCAGGCAAACCTTCGCCGGACGCTCTCGCGCCTCCCACCTTGGAAGCGACGCAGGAAAAACTACATGTCAATTGAAACCACCGAAACCACATCCACGCGCAGCCGGATCGACCTGACGGAGCAGGAGATCTTCGAGGCCCACCGCGGCGGCAAGCTCTCCGTCACAAGCAAGGTTCCGCTGGACAGCCTGCGGGACCTGTCCATCGCCTACACGCCGGGCGTGGCGCAGGTCAGCCGCGCCATCGCCGCCGATCCCGCCCTGGCGGACAGCCACACCTGGGCCAGCCGTCTCGTGGCCGTGGTTAGTGACGGCACCGCCGTCCTGGGACTCGGAGACATCGGCCCCAGCGCGTCCCTGCCCGTCATGGAAGGCAAGTCGGCACTGTTCAAGACCTTTGGCGGGCTGGACTCCATTCCCCTGGTGCTCGCCACGACGGACGTGGACGAAATCATTGAAACCCTGGTGCGGCTGCGCCCGAGCTTTGGGGCGGTCAACCTTGAGGACATTTCGGCGCCGCGCTGCTTCGAACTGGAGGAACGCCTGATCGAGGCACTGGACTGCCCCGTCATGCACGACGACCAGCACGGCACGGCCGTCGTCGTCCTGGCCGCGCTCACGAATGCCGCGAAGGTGGTCGGCAAGGATCTTGGCGCCATGCGCGCCGTGATTTCCGGTGCCGGTGCGGCCGGCATCGCCGTGGCACAGATCCTCATCGACGCCGGCCTCGGCGACGTGGTGCTCCTGGACTCCCGCGGAATCATCCACGCGGACCGCAGCGACCTCAATGCAATCAAGGCCAAGTATGCAGCCAAGACCAACCGGGAAGGACTCCGTGGCGGCATCGCTGAGGCGCTCGACGGCGCGGACGTCGTGGTCGGTGTGTCTTCCTCGACCATCCCCGAGGAGGCCCTGGCGGGGATGAAGGGGGGTGCGATTGTTTTTGCGTTGTCGAACCCGGATCCGGAGGTCATGCCGGAGGTGGCGCGGCGGCATGCGGCGGTGGTGGCGACGGGGCGTAGTGATTTTCCGAACCAGATCAACAATGTGCTGGCGTTTCCGGGGATCTTCCGTGGGGCGCTGGATGCCGGGGCGCGCCGGATCACCCCGGCGATGAAGCTGGCGGCCGCGGCGGCGATTGCGGGCCTGGCGGCCGATGCCGCCTCGGCGGGGTACATTGTCCCGAGTCCGCTGGATCCGCGCGTGGGCCCGGCGGTCGCGGCAGCGGTGGCCGCCGCCGTCTAGCGGCGGTGTGGCCGGCCCCCGCCCCCCGGCCCCCGGACCCTGGCCGGGGGCCGGGGGCCGGGTGTCGGGGGCGGGGTTTGTCGTGTGGTTGTGGTGGTTAAGTGTGGGGAGGCCCCAACACGGGTGTGTTGGGGCCTCTACCCTTGGTGTTGTCCGGCGGTGTCCTACTCTCCCACATCCTCACGAATGCAGTACCATCGGCGCTGTGGGTCTTAGCTTCCGGGTTCGGAATGGGACCGGGCGTTTCCC